>NZ_JBIWAM010000020.1:25852-98574 GCF_044760065.1 Pseudomonas sp. NPDC098740
GCCCGTTCGCGCAAGCAGGACGTGATTTTATCCCTGCTCAAAAAGCACGCTAAAAGCGGCGAGGAACTCTCCGGTGATGGCGTGCTGGAGATTCTCCAGGACGGCTTCGGCTTCCTTCGCTCTGCTGACGCTTCCTATCTCGCCGGCCCAGACGATATCTACGTCTCGCCGAGTCAGATCCGTCGCTTCAACTTGCGCACCGGTGACACCATCGTTGGCAAGATCCGTCCTCCAAAGGAAGGCGAGCGTTATTTCGCGCTGCTCAAGGTCGACACGATCAACTACGATCGTCCAGAGAACGCGAAAAACAAGATTCTCTTCGAGAACCTGACCCCGCTGTTCCCGACCGTGCGCATGAAGATGGAAGCCGGCAACGGTTCCACCGAAGACTTGACCGGTCGTGTCATCGACCTGTGCGCCCCGATCGGCAAAGGCCAGCGCGGTCTGATCGTTGCACCGCCGAAAGCCGGTAAAACCATCATGCTGCAGAACATCGCAGCCAACATCGCGCGTAACAATCCTGAAGTTCATTTGATCGTATTGCTGATCGACGAACGTCCGGAAGAAGTGACCGAAATGCAGCGCACCGTGCGCGGCGAAGTGGTTGCCTCGACGTTCGACGAGCCGCCAACCCGCCACGTGCAGGTTGCCGAAATGGTGATCGAGAAGGCCAAGCGCCTGGTCGAACACAAGAAAGACGTGGTGATCCTGCTCGACTCCATCACCCGTCTTGCTCGCGCTTACAACACCGTGATCCCGAGCTCCGGCAAAGTACTCACCGGTGGTGTCGATGCCCACGCCCTGGAGAAACCGAAACGTTTCTTCGGCGCCGCGCGGAACATCGAAGAAGGCGGTTCGCTGACCATCATCGCCACCGCGCTGGTTGAAACCGGCTCGAAGATGGACGAAGTGATCTACGAAGAATTCAAAGGCACGGGCAACATGGAACTGCCTCTGGATCGCCGCATCGCTGAAAAACGCGTCTTCCCGGCCATCAACATCAACCGTTCCGGCACCCGCCGCGAAGAGTTGCTGACAGCCGACGACGAGTTGCAACGCATGTGGATCCTTCGCAAGCTGCTGCACCCGATGGACGAAATCGCTGCCATCGAGTTCCTGGTCGACAAGCTGAAAACGACCAAGACCAACGATGAGTTCTTCCTGTCGATGAAACGCAAGTAAGTCGATAAGGGCACTAGAGCCGGGGAAACCCGGCTTTTTGCTATCTGATTTTTGATGAACCAGCAGTTCGTGGTTCTGAATAGAGGGGTTCGGCGCTAAACTGCCACCCCCGAACGGCACGGCCAACACGAGGCTCACGCATGCAGTATCGCGACTTGCGCGACTTTATCAGCGGCCTGGAAAAGCGCGGCGAACTCAAGCGCATCCAGGTTCCGGTGTCCCCAGTGCTCGAAATGACCGAGGTCTGCGACCGCACCTTGCGGGCCAAAGGTCCGGCCCTGCTTTTCGAAAAGCCCACGGGTTATGACATCCCGGTGCTCGGCAACCTTTTCGGCACCCCCGAGCGCGTGGCGCTGGGCATGGGCGCAGAAGCGGTCAGCGAATTGCGCGAGATCGGCAAGCTGCTGGCGTTCCTCAAGGAGCCCGAGCCGCCGAAAGGCCTGAAGGATGCCTGGTCCAAGCTGCCGATCTTCCGCAAGATCATCGCCATGGCACCGAAGGTGGTCAAAGACGCGGTCTGCCAGGAAGTGGTCATCGAAGGCGACGACGTCGACCTCGCGATGCTGCCGGTGCAGACCTGCTGGCCGGGCGACGTCGGCCCGCTGATCACCTGGGGCCTGACCGTCACCAAAGGCCCGAACAAGGATCGCCAGAACCTCGGCATCTACCGTCAACAAGTGATCGGCCGCAACAAGGTCATCATGCGCTGGCTCAGTCACCGTGGCGGCGCGCTGGATTACCGCGAGTGGTGCGAGAAGCATCCTGGCCAGCCGTTCCCGGTGTCCGTGGCGCTGGGTGCTGACCCAGCGACCATTCTCGGCGCGGTGACTCCTGTGCCGGACAGCCTTTCCGAATACGCTTTCGCCGGCTTGTTGCGCGGCAACCGCACCGAGTTGGTGAAGTGCCGTGGCAACGACTTGCAGGTCCCGGCGACCGCCGAGATCATCCTTGAAGGCGTGATCCATCCGGGCGAAATGGCTGATGAAGGCCCGTACGGCGACCACACTGGCTACTACAACGAAGTCGACAGCTTTCCGGTGTTCACCGTCGAGCGCATCACCCATCGCATCAAACCGATTTATCACAGCACCTACACTGGCCGTCCGCCGGATGAGCCGGCGATTCTCGGCGTGGCGCTGAACGAAGTGTTCGTGCCGATCCTGCAGAAGCAGTTCCCCGAGATCACCGACTTCTACCTGCCGCCCGAAGGCTGCTCGTACCGCATGGCCATCGTGACCATGAAGAAGTCGTATCCCGGCCATGCCAAGCGGGTAATGCTCGGTGTCTGGTCGTTTTTGCGACAGTTCATGTACACCAAGTTCGTTATCGTCTGTGACGACGATATCAACGCACGCGACTGGAACGACGTGATCTGGGCCATCACCACGCGCATGGACCCCAAGCGCGATACGGTGATGATCGACAACACGCCGATCGATTACCTGGACTTCGCCTCGCCGGTTTCCGGCCTGGGTTCGAAGATGGGGCTCGATGCCACGCATAAATGGCCGGGCGAAACCACTCGCGAGTGGGGCCGGGTGATCGTCAAGGACGAAGCCGTTACCCAGCGGATCGATGCCATCTGGAATCATTTAGGAATAGATTGATGCGTGTAACCTTGCAGCCCTCCGGAGCAGTGCTACAGATTCTGCCCGGCGAGCGGATTCTCGATGGCGCGCGGCGTCTGGGCTATGAATGCCCGCAAAGCTGTCGAAACGGCAATTGCCACGTGTGCGCCGCACTGCTGGTGGAAGGGCGGGTCGAACAGGAAGGCGGTGTGCGCGACCATGGCGAGTTCTACACTTGCATTGCAGAGCCGCTGGAAGACTGCATCGTGCTGTGGGATGGCGTGCTCGCGCTGGGAGAATTGCCGGTGCGCAGCTTGTCGTGTCAGGTCATTGAATGCAGGGACGTCGGCGGCGATACCTGGCGTGTGCGTCTGCGAGCGCCGGCCGGCAAGCCGCTGCGTTATCACGCCGGTCAGTACTTGATGATCGAGCGCGAGAACGGTGAGAAATCCGCGTTCTCCCTGGCCTCGGCGCCGCATGGCGGGCGCGATCTGGAAATCCATGTACTGGCGCGCGAAAGCAGTGCGCTGAGCCTGATCCAGCAGTTGCAACGCAACCCGATGGTGCGGATCGAAATGCCGTTCGGCGACACCCATCTGGCGGAACTGCCGGAGGGTCCGCTGGTGCTGATCGCTGCGGGCACCGGCATGGGCCAGATCCATAGCCTGATCGAACATTGCCGAGCTACGGGCTTCAAACATCCGGTGCATCTGTATTGGGGCGTGCGTCGTCCTGAAGATTTTTATGCAATCGAACATTGGGATGAATGGCTGAAACTGCCCAATCTATTCCTGCATAAAGTCGTCAGCGATCAATGCGGCTGGCAGGGGCGCTGCGGGATGCTGCATGAGGCGGTGTGTGAGGACTTCCCGGATCTGAAACCCTTGCATGTCTACGCCAGCGGCTCTCCGGCCATGGTCTACGGCACACTGGATGCTTTGGTCGAAGCCGGGATGGATGCGCATCAGATGCGTGCCGACGTGTTTGCGTACGCTCCACGATCTTGATCCTCGATCTTAATCGTTATAACTCCCTATATAGCCGATCGGTATTTATAAAATGATATAAATGCCGGTAGGTTATATGTCATCCAGGCAATTATTTAAGAACTGTGCCATGGCACTTAAATTGCCTTAAAACATATGTGCCTTATTGTTACAGCGGTGCGTTCTATTAAGTAATTCTTCACCCGCGGGGAGCTGAACGCTAATCGCCATGAGCGCCATTGAATCTGCTTTTTTGAATCTGGCTTACCCTCCGCGGCTCGATCTGGGGCCGCAGCTCACGCACGAACAATTGCTCAGCTCAATGCAGTCGACAATGGCGAGCCACAAGGGCGGGCCGGTGTGGCTGTTCGCTTACGGTTCGCTGATCTGGCGTCCCGAATGCGCAGCGGTGGAGCGAGTGCGCGGTCGTGTACATGGCTACCATCGCGGTTTGTATTTGTGGTCCCACGAACATCGCGGCACGCCCGAAGTGCCTGGGCTGGTATTCGGCCTGGATCGCGGTGGTTCTTGCAGCGGCTTCGCCTATCGCTTGCCTGAAGAACAACTTGAAGCCTCTCTTTACGCACTTTGGCAGCGCGAAATGCCATTCCCGTCCTATCGCCCACACTGGCTCAACTGCCGTCTTGAAGACGGAAGTCAGGTTCAGGCGTTGGGGTTTGTATTGGAGCGGCATCTGCCCAGCTATGCGGGCAACTTACCGGATCACGTGCTGAGCCACGTGTTCGAAAACGCTTGCGGGCGTTACGGCACTACTCGCGATTATGTCGAGCAGACCGCCCACGCCCTGCGTAGCCACGCCATGCCAGACCGGAATCTGGAGGCGCGGCTCAAGCGCTGCAAATCAAAGGCCGATCAGGCGATTGCTTCGCGGCTTTGACTGGCGACTTGTTTGTGCCACAGCGTCGGGGCCAGGAAGGCCATCGCCAGTAAGCATGCGCCGATCAGCAGCACGAAACCGCCATCCCAGCCGAAGTGGTCCACGGTGTAGCCCATCGCTGCACTGGCCGCGACCGAACCCCCCAGATAACCGAACAGGCCCGTGAAGCCCGCTGCCGTACCGGCGGCTTTCTTGGGTGCCAATTCCAGCGCTTGCAGGCCGATCAGCATCACCGGGCCGTAAATCAGGAAGCCGATCGAGATGAGCGCGATCATGTCGACTGTCGGGTTGCCGGCCGGGTTGAGCCAGTACACCAGGGTCGCCACGGTCACCAAAGCCATGAACACCATGCCGGTCAGGCCACGGTTGCCTCGGAAGATCTTGTCCGACATCCAGCCGCATAGCAGCGTGCCCGGAATACCTGCCCACTCGTAGAGGAAATACGCCCACGAGGTTTTGTCCACGCTGAATCCTTTGGCTTCCTTGAGGTAGGTCGGTGCCCAGTCCAGCACGCCGTAGCGCAACAGGTAGACGAAGACGTTGGCCAGGGCGATGTACCAGAGCATTTTGTTGCGTAGCACGTATTTGACGAAGATTTCCTTGGCGCTGAATTCTTCTTCGTGGCTGGCGTCGTAGCCTTCCGGGTAGTCGTTCTTGTACTTCTCGATGGGCGGCAGGCCCACCGATTGCGGGGTGTCGCGCATGGTGACAAAGGCAAACACCGCCACCGCCATGGCGACCGCCGCCGGCACGTAAAACGCTGCGTGCCAGTCATTGAACAGGCCCATGCCGAGCAGGAACAGCGGGCCGATCAGGCCGCCACCGACGTTATGCGCCACGTTCCACAAGGACACTACGCCGCCGCGTTCCTTCTGCGACCACCAATGCACCATCGTCCGCCCACTCGGTGGCCAGCCCATGCCCTGAGCCCAGCCATTGATAAAGAGCAGGATGAACATGATGGTCACGCTGGATGTCGCCCAGGGCGCGAAGCCGAAAATGAACATCACACCGGCCGATACCAACAGGCCGAAGGGCAGGAAGAAACGCGGATTGGAACGGTCGGACACGATGCCCATCAGGAACTTGGACAGGCCGTAGGCAATGGCGATGGCCGACAGCGCCAGGCCCAGCTCACCGCGGGTATAGCCCTCTTCGATCAGATAGGGCATGGCCAGGGAGAAGTTTTTGCGCAGCAGGTAATAGCCGGCGTAGCCGATAAAAATGCCGGCGAAGATCTGCCAGCGAAGGCGTCGGTAGGTGTTGTCTATTTTTTCTTCAGGCAATGGAGCCTGATGTGCGGCAGGACGAAAGAAAGCAAACATTCAAGAGCTCCAGATTTCTTGTTTTGACTGCGGATGCGAATGTTACAGTTTCGTTACCGAAAATAGCACCGGTTCGCATCGGCCAAATAGCGGAAATGCTGAAGATTGCATGTTCTTTTATGAACATGTCGCTCAGGTATAAATGTAGGGCGTTGTGGGAAGCGTTACTTACAGGTCTACATGCCGCATTTCGGTCCAGGGTAGGACGAGGCTTTGGGAAATGTCCTTCGTATGAATGGGAAGTCGTGGCGTCCTGTTCTCAGTCACAAACTGAATAAGCGGGTACCGAAAATCGTCAGGGATTGCCGGGCGAGCCCTGTCCGCAAGTACATGAGTTTGCTGCCGGAGGATATTCGGAAGTTGCTTTAGTGCCGGACAATAAAAAGCGGTCTGGACAACTTCATTTGAAGTCCAGACCGCTGCACTGGGCTCAGCGAACTTGAACCACCACTTTCCCAACCGCTTTGCGCTGGCCAAGATCATTGATCGCCTGCGCCGCATTGCTCAGTGGATACACCTGCGACACCAGCGGCTTCAACTTGCCTTCGGCAAACCAGCCAAACAATTGCTGGAAGTTCGCCGCGTTGTCTTGAGGCTGGCGCTGGGCGAACGAGCCCCAGAACACGCCGACCACCGCTGCACCTTTGAGCAACGCGAGGTTCACGGGGAGTTCGGGAATGCGTCCGCTGGCGAAGCCGACTACCAGCAGGCGGCCGTTCCACGCGATGGCACGGATGGCCTGGTCGAACAGGTCGCCGCCCACCGGGTCGTAGATCACATCGGCGCCCTGGCCATCGGTCAGGCGTTTGATTTCGTCCTTGAGACTGGTTTCGCTGTAGTTAATCAGCTCATCGGCACCGGCAGCCTTGGCCACCGCGAGTTTTTCGGCGCTGCTGGCGGCGGCGATCACGCGGGCGCCCATGGCTTTGCCGATTTCCACGGCGGCCAGACCGACACCGCCGGAAGCGCCGAGTACCAGCAAGGTTTCACCCGGTTGCAGGTTGCCCCGTTGCTTGAGCGCGTGCATCGACGTGCCGTAAGTCATGCTGAACGCGGCGGCGGTGTTGAAGTCCATCGATGGCGGGATGGGTAGCACGTTGTAGCCCGGCACCGCGACCTGTTCGGCAAAACTGCCCCAGCCGGTCAGCGCCATGACACGATCACCAACCTTGAGGTGGCTGACCTTTTCGCCTACTTCGCTGACCACGCCAGCCGCTTCGCCGCCCGGGGAAAACGGGAAGGGCGGCTTGAACTGATATTTGCCCTCGATGATCAGCGTGTCCGGGAAATTCACCCCGGCGGCGTGCACGTCCAGCAGGATTTCATTCTTCTTCGCGACAGGACTGGCGACGTCTTCCAGCACCAGCGATTCGGCAGGGCCGAAGGCTTTGCACAGCACGGCTTTCATCAGGGCTATTCCTTTGGGAGTGATGGCCGATAAGTGTAGGTGTGTGAGTCGATGGGTCAACGAGCATGCCCGGCCCTGATAGTCAGCCATAAGCTTGTGCTTGAGCGGCGGGTCGTTATGCTAGGCCGCAAACCGGATAAGGAGCGAATTGTGAAAGCGTGGATCATGTTGTTGCTGGCCCTGTCTCTGCCTGTGGCAGCGATGGCCGAAGAAGCCAAAGAAGGTGCAGCTCCGAAGGTCAATTACATCACCCTGAGCCCGCCGTTCGTGGGCAACTACGGGCTGGACGGGACGCCGAAGCTCAAGGTCTACAAGGCCGATGTGGCGTTGCGAGTGACCGGTGATGAGGCGACCAAACTGGTGAAAGCCAACGAACCGTTGATTCGTAATCAACTGGTGGCGCTGTTTGCCCAGCAGACCACTGAAGCGATGAACAACGTCGAGGCCAAGGAAAAGCTGCGTCAGGAAGCCCTGAAGCAGACCCAGCAAATCATGAACGACGAAACCGGCAAACCGGTGGTTGAGGATCTGTTGTTCAACAACCTCATTATCCAGTGAGTCTTGGTTTGTCTGATTGATTGCCAAGATCGCAGCCTTCGGCAGCTCCTACGCCGAGCGCGGTTTCCTGTAGGAGCTGCCGGAGGCTGCGATCTTTTGGCGTCCGTCAGCGCAATGCAATCACCGCCGCCCACTGCTCGGCTGTCACCGGCATCACCGACAGTCGCGAACCTTTCTGCACCAGCGGCATCTCGGCCAGCGCTGCCTGCTGTTTCAGGTAATCCAGCTTAAGCACCTTGGGAAACGTCTCGACATACGCGACATCGATCGCGCTCCAGGCGTTTTTCTCTGCCGTGGCCTTCGGATCGTAGTAATGACTCTCCGGCTCCAGCGCCGTCGGGTCCGGATAGGCGGCTTCGACAATCTTTCCGATCCCGGCGATCCCCGGTTCGGGGCAGCTGGAGTGATAGAAGAAAAACTCGTCGCCCACGGCCATGGCCCGCAGAAAATTACGCGCCTGGTAGTTGCGAACCCCGTCCCAGCGCGCCTTGCCAAGCGTCTCCAGGCCCTTGATCGAGAGCTCGTCGGGCTCGGATTTCATCAGCCAATAAGCCATGGTTTTTGCTCCTTGCGAAGTGGGTGGGCAAGTTGTCGGGGAATTTTATGACAAACCGACGGTCGGTTGACGCCAGCGTTTGCGTGTCGGTTCACGTTGTCGCAAAATGCCGGCCTTCTAAGCTTGACGCTGCTGCACGGCCTACACCTACAACGGAAACCGCTGCTGTCATCGTGTTGATGTGCCTTTGGGGGGCAATCGATGAAACGCAAACCGGATTTACTATGGATTTTGGTTATTTTGTTCGGCCTCGGCGTCGTGACCACTGGCTATGCCCAAAGCCTGTGGAGCAACAAGACTGACGCTCCGATCGAAATCGCGCAGCAACAGCAACAGCAACAGCAACAGCAACAGCAACAGCAGCCTTCGGCCTTCAAGCGCTGAATCTCTTCGGACGCCGCTGATTCCAGTGGCGTCTAGCCGGCGAAATACCGCGCCTTGTCTGTCACCGTTCCCTGTAACGGCACATCCCAGCTCGCTTGAGCCAATCGTTCGACCTTCTGACATTCATGGGCCAGCCCCAATAGCGTCGGCTTGCGCCAGTTTTTACGTCGTGCCAGGTACGCCAGGCTTCGATCATAGAAACCGCCGCCCATGCCCAGGCGTCCGCCGACATCATCAAACCCCACCAATGGCAACAGCACCAGATCGAGCGCCCAGACTTTGCGTTGCCGGGCGAGGTTGTGCCTGGGTTCGAGAATACGGAAGCGGTTGGGTTTCAGTTTTTCGCCGGGGCGAATTCGCTGGAACACCATTTTGGTTCGAGGCCAGGCGCTGAGCACCGGCAGATACGTCGCCTTGCCCCGACGTTGAGCCGCACGCAGCAAAACACGCGGGTCGATTTCACCGTCAGTGGGCAAATAGAGAGAGATATGTTTTGCGCGGCGAAACAGCGGCTGCTGGGCCAATTGCTTGTACAGCCCGCGAGCGGCCTGGCGTTGCTGACTGGGAGTCAGGGCGCGGCGGGCCTTGCGCAGCATGCGTCGAAGTTGCGGGCGGGGCAGCAGCGCAGGTTCGGTCATGAATTCGGGCTTCGGCAGTACGGGTACATAAAGCGTACCCGTAAAAAAGCCGATGCCGGTACTTAAACCGGCATCGGACTGGAATCAGGCTCCCCGGATGTACCGCTGTCGACTTAGCCCTTGAACCCGAAAGTTCAAGGTGGAAGATGCAGTAGGCTTTAAGGCTTTCCGTCTAGCGGACATGCACACCAGCCCAACGTGCAACCTCCAGGGTATAGCAAATCGGCTCAGGGACATCGCCAACTGGCAAGCACCCCAGGGAGTGATGCGAGTATACCCCAAGCGGTTTCGCGTTTCAGCCCTTGGTGACGTCCGGATCGGTGGCGAGCACCAGATCGACGCGATCCAGCAGGTCGCGAACCTGCTCACGGGTCGAGCCGCTGGCCTGCACATCCCGGCGTTCTTCCTTGTGCAGAAGATCGTGGGTGATGTTCAGGGCGGCCATCACGGCGATGCGATCGGCGCCGATGACTTTGCCGCTGCTGCGGATTTCGCGCATCTTGCCGTCCAGGTAACGGGCGGCGCTCACCAGGTTGCTGCGCTCTTCCTGCGGGCAGATGATCGAATATTCTTTATCGAGGATCTGCACGGTAACGCTATTGCTTGAACTCATGAGTCTTGCTCCAGGGCCTTGAGGCGCGAAATCATTGATTCGACCTTACGCCGGGCGATTTCGTTCTTTTCAATGAGGTGAGCGCGTTCCTCGCGCCAGGTCTTTTCCTGAGCTAATAGGAGTCCGTTTTGACTCTTTAGTTGCTCGACGCGGCTAATTAGCAGTTCGAGTCTGGCCATCAGCGCTTGCAGGTCGGTGTCTTCCATTGTGTCCACTTAAATTGTGCTTGATGAGTGGTAGCTGGCGGACAGCCTTTAATAGTCTTGGCGAGTCTGTCGATGTAGGATACAAGGCCTTCATTCTAGACATAGCGCCGTCTGGCGCCTAGCTGCCCATGCCCATTCAGAATTCCCCGTACCAAGCCTTCGCCACCCTGCTGACTTCCAGCGGTCATAACGTCTCGCCTGCCGAACTGCATGGCCTGCTGCTCGGTCGCAGTTGCGCCGGTGCCGGCTTCGATGCCGAAGGCTGGCTGATTGATGCCGCCGAGCTGCTCGAAAGCGAGCCGCAGGATAATGTTCGCAACGCCTTGATCGGCTTGCAGGAGATGGTCAAGGGCGAGCTCACCGGCGACGACGTGACCGTCGTTCTGCTGCTGCCGACCGATGACGAGCCACTGGCCGACCGCGCCGCCGCACTGGGCCAATGGTGCCAGGGTTTCCTCAGCGGTTTTGGCCTGAACTGCCGTGACAGCAGCATGCTGAGCACCGAGGCCACCGAAGTACTTCAGGACTTGGCGGCTATTTCACAGGTGCAAGACGCCCTGGAGGAGTCCGACGACGGCGAAAGCGATTACATGGAAGTGATGGAGTACCTGCGCGTCGCGCCGCTGCTGCTGTTCACCGAAAACAAAAAGCCGGACGCGCCGGCTGCCGCCAAACCGTCGTTGCATTAATCGCGTGCCAGGGAAAGCCATCTGCCCATGATTCATATCCCGAAATCGGAATACAGCCGTCGCCGCAAGGCCCTGATGGCGCAGATGGAACCCAACAGCATCGCCATCCTGCCCGCCGCCGCCGTTGCGATCCGCAACCGCGACGTCGAGCACGTCTACCGTCAGGACAGCGACTTCCAGTACCTCAGCGGTTTTCCCGAGCCTCAGGCGGTCATCGTTTTGATGCCTGGGCGTTTACATGGCGAATACATACTGTTCTGCCGTGAACGCAACGCCGAGCGAGAGTTGTGGGACGGCCTGCGCGCCGGGCAGGAAGGCGCGATTCGCGACTTTGGCGCCGACGACGCCTTCCCCATCACCGACATCGACGACATCCTGCCGGGCCTGATCGAAGGTCGCGACCGGGTGTATTCGGCCATGGGCAGCAACCCGGAATTCGACCGGCACCTGATGGACTGGATCAACGTGATCCGCTCTAAAGCGCACCTCGGCGCCCAGCCGCCGAACGAATTCGTTGCCCTGGATCATCTGCTTCACGATATGCGCCTGTATAAATCGGCGGCAGAAGTGAAGGTGATGCGCGAAGCCGCACGGATTTCCGCACAGGCACACATCCGCGCGATGCAGGCCAGTCGTGTGGGGCTGCATGAGTTCAGCCTCGAAGCCGAGCTCGACTACGAATTTCGCAAGGGCGGGGCGAAAATGCCGGCCTACGGTTCGATCGTCGCCGCTGGGCGCAACAGCTGCATCCTGCATTACCAGCAGAATGACGCGGTGCTCAAGGACGGCGATCTGGTGCTGATCGATGCCGGTTGCGAGATCGACTGCTACGCCAGCGACATCACCCGTACCTGGCCGGTCAACGGCAAGTATTCAGCGGAACAGAAGGCGATCTACGAGCTGGTGCTGGCGTCGCAAGAAGCCGCGTTTGCCGAAATCGCCCCGAATAAACACTGGAATCAGGCCCACGAAGCCACAGTCCGGGTGATTACTGCCGGTCTGGTGAGTTTGGGCCTGTTGCAGGGCGACGTCGACGAGTTGATCGCCAGCGAAGCCTATAAAGCGTTTTACATGCACCGCGCCGGCCACTGGCTGGGCATGGATGTACATGACGTTGGCGAATACAAGGTCGGCGGCGAATGGCGTGTGCTGGAAGTCGGCATGGCGCTCACTGTGGAACCGGGCATCTACATTGCCCCGGACAACCAGAACGTAGCGAAGAAATGGCGCGGCATTGGCGTGCGCATCGAGGACGACGTAGTGGTCACCAAAAGCGGCTGTGAAATCCTGACCAAAGGCGTACCGAAAACGGTCGCCGAGATTGAGGCCTTGATGGCCGCCGCGCGGACACAAGCGGCATGAGTCGAGTCAATCTGGCAATCATCGGTGGTGGTCTGGTCGGCGCCAGCCTGGCGTTGGCACTGCAGGCCGGAGCCAAGGCTCGTGGCTGGAAGATCGTGCTGATCGAGCCGTTTGCCCCCGGCGATACTTATCAACCGAGCTATGACGCCCGTTCTTCGGCGTTGTCCTACGGCGCCAAGCAGATTTATCAACGGTTGGGCGTGTGGCAGGAAATCTCCCGCCGCGCCGAGCCGATCAAGCAGATTCATGTCTCCGACCGCGGACGCTTCTCCACCGCGCGACTGTCGGCGATGGAAGAGGGCGTGCCAGCGCTGGGTTACGTGGTGGAAAACGCCTGGCTTGGCCAATGCCTCTGGCAAGGTCTGGACAAGGACGTGATCAGCTGGCGTTGCCCGGCGGAAGTCACGCGCATGGAGCCGCTGATCGATGGCTATCGCCTGACCCTCAACGACGAAATCACTCTGGAATGCGATCTTGCGGTGCTGGCTGATGGCGGCCGTTCCGGCCTGCGCGAGCAACTGGGGATCGGCATCAAAAAGCGCCCGTACAACCAGAGCGCGTTGATTGCCAACATCACGCCGAGTGAAGCGCACAACGGCATGGCCTTCGAGCGTTTCACCGATGACGGGCCGATGGCCTTGTTGCCGTTGCCGGAAAACCGCTGCGCACTGGTCTGGACTCGATTGGGCATGGACGCGCAACGGCTGGCGGCCCTCGATGAAAAGAGCTTCCTCAGCGAGTTGCAAGGCGTGTTCGGTTATCGCCTCGGCACTTTGAAGCAGGTTGGCGCGCGGCACTTGTACCCGCTGACATTGATCGAAGCCGAAGAGCAGGTGCGTCCGCATCTGGCAATTCTCGGCAACGCCGCTCACAGCCTGCACCCGATTGCAGGGCAAGGTTTCAACCTGTCCCTGCGTGATGCTCAAGCGCTGGCGGATGCGCTGCTGGCCAGCGAAACATCTCCCGGCGACTTTGCGACCTTGCAGGCTTACCGCGAGCGTCAGCGTCTGGATCAGAACCTGACGGTGGGTTTCTCCGATCAGGTCACCCGTTTGTTTGGCAGCACTCAACCGTTGGTGTCCCTGGGCCGTAACATCGGTCTGCTCGGTCTCGATCTGTTGCCGCCGGCCAAACGCTGGTTCGCGCGACAGGCCATGGGTTTGGGTGCGCGTCCCGATGCTTAAGTGGCTGACTGCAAGACTCGACTCGATGGTCGATCCGTTTTTCATGCTGATGCTGCTGGAGAACCTCGGTCACCGGTACATTGTCGGAAAAACCCTTTACGTGCGGCTCAAGCCGCAAGCGAGACAGGCTTAAAGCATGGAAATGCGCGCAGATCTGCTGATTGTCGGGGCCGGAATGGTCGGTAGCACCCTGGCGCTGGCGTTGCAGGACAGCGGGCTGGAAGTCCTGCTGCTGGACGGCAGCCCCCTGAGCGTCAAACCCTTCGATGGGCAGGCGCCGTTCGAACCGCGAGTCAGTGCCTTGTCAACGGCCAGCCAGCGGATTCTTGAGCGTCTGGGCGTTTGGGGCGGCATCGCCAATCGGCGCAGCAGCCCCTACACCGACATGCACGTTTGGGACGGCAGCGGCACCGGGCAAATCCACTTTTCGGCGACCAGTGTGCATGCCGACGTGCTGGGGCATATCGTCGAGAACCGCGTGGTTCAGGACGCCTTGCTCGACCGCTTGCACGACTGCGATCTTGGAATGTTGGCCAACGCGCGCCTGGAGCAAATGCGTCGCTCCGGCGACGAGTGGCTGCTGACCCTGGCCGATGGCCGCACCTTGCGCGCACCTTTGGTGATCGCAGCGGATGGCGCTAATTCCGCCGTTCGGCGTCTGACCGGCATGGCGACTCGCGAGTGGGACTACATGCACCACGCGATTGTCACCAGCGTGCGCAGCGCCAAGCCTCATCAAATGACTGCCTGGCAGCGCTTCACCGACAACGGGCCGCTGGCGTTTTTGCCGCTGGAGCGTGACGGTCAGCAGGATTGGTGTTCGATCGTCTGGTCGACCACCCCGAGCGAAGCCGAACGCCTGATGGCGCTGGATGACGACGGTTTCTGCAAAGAGCTGGAGCGGGCCTTCGAAGGCCGACTCGGTAAGGTGCTCAGCGCCGATCCGCGTCTGTGCGTACCGCTGCGGCAGCGTCATGCCAAGCGTTATGTGGCTGAAGGTTTGGCGTTGATCGGTGATGCGGCGCACACCATTCACCCGCTGGCCGGGCAGGGCGTGAACCTTGGTTTCCTCGATGCCGCCGTGCTGGCGGAAGTGCTGTTGCAAGCGGCCACGCGTGGCGAGCGTCTGGCGGATGTGAAAGTGCTCAGCCGTTACGAACGTCGACGCATGCCCCACAACCTGGCGTTGATGGCGGCGATGGAAGGCTTCGAGCGCCTGTTTCAGGCTGATCCGTTGCCGATTCGCTGGTTGCGCAATGCCGGGTTAAAGATGGTCGACCAAATGCCCGAAGCCAAGGCTCTGTTCGTGCGTGAGGCGCTGGGGTTGACCGGGGATCTGCCGGCACTCGCCAAGGCCTGAGGTTTTCTGTGTGGCTAGTGGCCCCATCGCGAGCAAGCTCGCTCCCACATTGGGTTTGTGAACACTGAAGATCCCCTGTGGGAGCGAGCTTGCTCGCGATGAGGCCGGTACATTCACCGCAAATTTCCAGCGGTGCAACATCTGGTAACGCCTCCGCGAACTGTTCGATTGAGAAGGTAAATGTGAGTCCATATCATTTGCCCTTACTTTTTCAACCGAGAGATCGCTCCCATGTTGATACCGAAGCGTCTACTGACCGCATTCGCCCTGACCCTGATTGGCAGCGCTGCTGCCCAGGCCGCTGACGAGGTGGTGGTTTACTCCTCGCGTATCGACGAGCTGATCAAACCGGTCTTCGATGCCTACACCGCGAAAACCGGCGTGCAGGTGAAGTTCATCACCGACAAGGAAGCGCCGCTGATGCAGCGGATCAAGGCCGAGGGCGAGAACGCCACCGCGGATCTGCTGCTGACCGTCGATGCCGGCAACCTCTGGCAGGCCGAGCAAATGGGCATCCTGCAACCGTTCACTTCCAAGGTGATCGACGCCAACATCCCGCTGCAATACCGCTCATCCGCCCATGCCTGGACTGGCCTGAGCCTGCGGGCGAGGACCATCGCTTACTCCACCGATCGGGTGAAACCCGGTGAGTTGACCACCTACGAAGGTCTGGCCGACAAGAACTGGGAAGGCCGCCTGTGCCTGCGCACGGCGAAGAAGGTCTACAACCAGTCCCTGACCGCCACCATGATCGAAGTCCATGGCGCCGACAAAACCGAGAAGATTCTCAAGGGCTGGGTGAATAACCTGTCCACCGATGTGTTCTCGGATGACATCGCGGTGCTGGAGGCCATCAACGCGGGTCAATGCGACGTCGGTATCGTCAACACGTACTACTACGGTCGCCTGCACAAGCAGAAGCCTGATCTGGCGGTGAAGCTGTTCTGGCCGAACCAGGGTGATCGTGGCGTACACGTCAACCTGTCGGGCATCGGCTTGACCAAACACGCCCCGCACCCGGAAGCGGCCAAGGCCTTGGTTGAATGGATGACCACGCCTGAAGCGCAGAAGATCTTTGCTGACGTGAACCAGGAATTCCCGGCCAACCCTGCGGTTCAGCCGTCTGCTGAGGTGGCGAGCTGGGGCAAGTTTGTCGCCGATACCTTGCCTGTGGAAATTGCCGGCAAGCGTCAGGCTGAAGCGATTCGGATGATGGATCGGGCGGGTTGGAACTGACTCTGCTGTTTTAAAGAGCAAAAGATCGCAGCCTGCGGCAGCTCCTACATGGGGATAGTGTTTACCCTGTAGGAGCTGCCGCAGGCTGCGATCTTTTTGCGTTTAACGTACATTTCATTGTTTCACCGCAGAGAGCTTTTCATTGGCCCACCCCGCCCAACGCCGCTGGTACCCCCTGGTCTTCGCCATCGCTGCGCTGGTCCTGCTGCCACTTAGCGTTTTGCTGTTGTCATGGCAAACCATCGATCATCAAATCTGGTCCCACCTCTGGGATACCCAGATGCCGCGCCTGCTGGGCAATACCCTGACCCTCGTACTCGGCGTCGGTATCGGCGTAACGCTCTTGGGTGTGAGCCTCGCCTGGCTCACCAGCCTCTGCGAATTCCCCGGTCGGCGTTGGCTGGACTGGGCGCTGATGCTGCCATTCGCCATTCCCGCTTACGTGCTGGCATTCGTCTTCGTCGGCCTGTTGGATTTTGCCGGCCCCGTGCAAACCCTGTTGCGCGAATGGTTCGGCTCGGGCTTGAGGTTGCCGCGCGTGCGCTCCACTGGCGGCGTGATTCTGGTCCTGGTGCTGGTCTTCTACCCCTACGTTTACCTGTTGGCGCGAACCGCGTTCCTGGCTCAGGGCAAAGGCTTGATGGAAGCGGCGCGAGTCCTGGGGCAATCCCCGTGGCAAGCGTTCTGGCGAGTCGCGTTGCCCATGGCGCGCCCGGCCATCGGCGCTGGCGTGGCGCTGGCGTTGATGGAAACACTGGCGGATTTCGGTGCGGTGTCGGTGTTCAACTTCGACACGTTCACGACCGCCATCTACAAGACCTGGTACGGATTTTTCAGCCTCTCCACCGCCGCGCAACTGGCCAGCCTGTTGCTGCTGGTGGTGATGGTCGTGCTGTACGGCGAGCGCCGTGCTCGCGGGGCCAACCGGGCGAGCAACGAACGACCTCGGGTCAAGGCGCTGTATCACCTGCGCGGTTTCAAAGCGCTGGCGGCCATGAGTTGGTGCGCTCTGGTGTTCGCGTGTGCCTTCGTCATTCCGATGCTGCAACTGATGGTGTGGTTCTGGCAGCGCGGGCGCTTCGACCTGGATGAGCGTTACGCAGGGTTGATCGTCCATACGTTGTACCTGGGCGGCATGGCGGCGCTGATCACCGTCAGTGTTGCTTTAGTGCTGGCGTTTGCCCGCCGACTTGCGCCGACCCGAGCGATCCGCACCGGCATCAGCCTGGCCAACCTCGGCTACGCCTTGCCGGGTTCGGTGCTGGCGGTGTCGATCATGCTGGCGTTCAGTTACCTGGATCGCGAACTGGTGATCCCGTTATCGGGTTGGTTGGGCGGCGCTGGCAAGCCATTGTTGCTGGGCAGCCTGTCGGCGTTGTTGCTGGCCTATCTGGTGCGTTTCATCGCGGTGGCGTATGGGCCGCTGGAAAGCAGTCTGGCGCGAATACGGCCATCTTTGCCCGAAGCGGCACGTAGCCTTGGCGTCAGTGGGCCACGACTGTTTTTCAAAGTGTATCTGCCGTTATTGCTGCCCGGCACGTTGAGCGCTGCGTTGCTGGTGTTCGTCGATGTGCTCAAGGAAATGCCCGCGACCCTTCTG
Organism: Pseudomonas sp. NPDC098740; assembly: GCF_044760065.1. Lineage (NCBI taxonomy): Bacteria > Pseudomonadati > Pseudomonadota > Gammaproteobacteria > Pseudomonadales > Pseudomonadaceae > Pseudomonas > Pseudomonas sp. NPDC098740. The sequence goes on from NZ_JBIWAM010000020.1 coordinate 43,606, forward strand.
ATGCGCCCGTTTGGCTGGGACACGCTGGCAGTACGGATCTTCGAAATGACCAGCGAAGGCGAGTGGGCGAGGGCCTCGTTGCCGGCCTTGACGCTGGTTTTGGTCGGGCTGTTACCGGTCATCGGATTGATTCGACGTTCGGCGCATCGAAACGCCTAGGTGCCAGTCCTACACCTTGAGGCTACAATGCGCGGCATTCGGTGCGGTCCGTCCTACAGACCAGGTAGCTGAAATCGGCTGGAAGCCTTGTATTTCAAGGCTTTCACCCCGTGCAGCACCGGCCCGCACCTTCGCCACGCCCGGAAGGAGAAACCCATGGGACAGCGCACGCCTCTGTATGACCTTCATCTCGCCCTCGGCGCGAAGATGGTCGATTTTGGCGGTTGGGATATGCCTTTGCATTACGGCTCGCAGGTCGAGGAACACCATCAGGTGCGTCGCGATTGCGGGGTTTTCGATGTGTCCCACATGACCGTGATCGATGTCAGCGGCCCTCAGGCCAAGGCCTGGCTCCAGCATTTGCTGGCCAATGACGTCGAACGTCTGCACAGCCCTGGCCGTGCCTTGTACAGCACCATGCTCAACGAGCGCGGCGGCATCGTCGACGACATGATCGTCTACCGTCTCGAGGATGGTTATCGGCTGGTGGTCAACGCCTCCACCCGCAATCAGGACCTCGCCTGGATGCAGGCTCACCTCGATGGTTTCAAGGTGCGGCTCAACGAGCGCTCCGAGCTGGCGATGCTGGCCATTCAAGGTCCCCAGGCCCGGCACAAAATTTCCGAACTGGTGACCCAGTCCCGCGGCAACCTGATTCAGATGCTCAAGCCCTTCGAAGGCCAGGCCGATGGTGACTGGTTCATCGCACGCACGGGTTACACCGGCGAAGATGGCCTGGAAATCGTTCTGCCGGCCAGTCAAGCGCCAGGATTCTTTAACGATCTGGTGGGCGCGGGCATCTCGCCGATTGGCCTAGGCGCGCGCGATACTCTGCGGGTCGAAGCCGGCATGAACCTCTACGGTCAGGACATTCACCAAGACGTTTCACCGCTAGCCTCCAACATGGCCTGGAGCATTGCCTGGGAACCGGCCACTCGCCAGTTCATCGGTCGCAGCGCTCTAGAAGCCGAGCGGGCGGTTGGCGTGCAGCACAAACTGGTCGGTCTGGTCCTTGAGGAGCGTGGGGTTTTGCGCGCTCATCAAGTAGTCCGCATCGCCAATGTTGGCGAAGGGGAGATCACCAGTGGTAGTTTCTCTCCTACGCTTAGCAAGTCGATAGCACTGGCGCGCGTGCCGATGGCGACAGCCGACCGCGCAGAAGTGGAAATCCGTGGCAAGTGGTACCCGGTCCGCGTGGTCAAACCGACCTTCGTACGCCATGGCAAAACCTTGATCTAACCTTTTCTGGCGGGCAACGACCGCTGACAATTCTCTTGAGGACACAGAACATGAGCGATATTCCTGCCGGCCTGCGTTTTGCCGAAAGTCACGAGTGGGCCCGTCTCGAAGCCGATGGCAGCGTCACCGTGGGCATCAGCGATCACGCTCAGGAAGCCTTGGGCGACGTGGTGTTCGTTGAGCTGACCGAAGTCGGAACAGTCTTTGCTGCCGGTGATCAATCCGGTGTGGTGGAGTCGGTTAAAGCCGCTTCGGACATCTACTCCCCGGTTGCCGGTGAAGTGATTGCCATCAACGAAGAACTGAGCGCTAACCCTGAGTTGCTCAACTCCGACCCGTACGGTGCCTGGATCTTCAAGCTCAAGCCAAGCAACGCTGGCGATCTGGACAAGCTGCTCGATGCAGCTGGCTACAAGGCCGCCATCGGCGAGTAAGCGTTTAGCGTCATCCCCAAAGCCCCGACTTGTCGGGGCTTTTTTATGCCTTGCAGATCATGGATCAAAAGATCGCATTCCAATGTAGGAGCTGTCGAGTGAAACGAGGCTGCGATCTTTTGATGTTCAAGGGCACTGCGACATCGACTGCTATGCTGGTTTGACCGTGTTGCATCGACGTTGAGCGCCAGTCAAGAGAGAGCCCGTCATGTCCCAGTTGCCGTCCTTGAGCCAGTTACGCGACCCCAATGCCTTCCTTCGCCGCCACCTCGGGCCCGATGCCGCCGAGCAACAGGCGATGCTCGACAGCCTCGGCCTCGGCAGCCGGGTCGAGTTGATCGAGCAGACGGTGCCGCCGGGAATCCGCCTGAACAGGCCGCTCGACCTGCCGCCCGCGCTCGACGAAGAAGCCGCGCTGGCCAAACTGCGCGGTTACGCTGAGCAAAACCAGGTCTGGACCAGCCTGATCGGCATGGGCTACCACGGCACCCTCACGCCGACCGTCATTGTGCGCAACGTGCTGGAAAATCCCGGTTGGTACACCGCGTACACGCCGTATCAACCAGAGATCGCCCAAGGGCGGCTCGAAGCGCTGCTGAACTTTCAGCAATTGACCATCGACCTCACGGGCCTGGAACTGGCCAACGCCTCGTTGCTGGACGAAGCCACGGCGGCGGCGGAAGCCATGGCACTGGCCAAGCGTGTCGCCAAGTCCAGAAGCAATCTGTTCTTCGTCGACGAAAACTGTCATCCGCAGACCATTTCCGTGGTGCAGACCCGGGCAGAAGGGTTCGGCTTCGAACTCATCATCGACACTGTGGATAACTTGAAACAGCACCAGGTGTTCGGCGCGCTCCTGCAGTATCCCGATACCCACGGCGAGATCCGCGATCTTCGTCCCTTGATCGATCATCTGCATGCGCAGCAAGCCTTGGCGTGTGTCGCAACCGACCTGCTGAGTTTGCTGTTACTGACGCCGCCGGGGGAGTTGGGCGCCGACGTGGTGTTCGGTTCATCCCAGCGTTTCGGCGTGCCCATGGGTTACGGCGGGCCGCACGCGGCGTTTTTTGCCAGTCGCGATGAGTACAAACGGGCGATTCCCGGGCGGATCATCGGCGTGTCGAAAGATGCTCGCGGCAATGTCGCCCTGCGCATGGCCCTGCAAACCCGCGAGCAACATATCCGCCGGGAGAAGGCCAACTCAAACATTTGCACGGCTCAAGTGCTGCTGGCCAACATTGCCAGTTTCTATGCGGTCTATCACGGTCCGGAAGGGCTTAAACGCATTGCCCAGCGCGTCCATCGGCTGACCAGCATCCTTGCCGCTGGCCTGGAGCGCCACGGTATCACCCGCCTTAATAAACACTTTTTCGACACGCTGACGCTGGAGGTCGGTGGTACTCAGACGGCAATCATCGAAAGTGCCCAGGCTAAACAGATCAATTTGCGCATTCTCGGGCGCGGGCAGTTGGGACTGAGCCTCGACGAAACCTCTGACGAATCCACCGTCGCGAAGTTGTTTGATGTGTTCCTCGGTGCCGATCATGGGCTTAACGTCGAGGAACTGGACGCTGAAGCCCTCGATTCCGGCATTCCCGCAGGTCTGCTGCGCACCTCGCCTTATTTACGCCACCCGGTGTTCAGCGCCCATCACAGCGAAACCGAGATGTTGCGCTACCTCAAGCAACTGGAGAACAAGGACCTGGCGCTCAACCAATCGATGATCCCGCTGGGCTCCTGCACCATGAAGCTCAATGCCACCAGCGAGATGATCCCGATCACGTGGCCGCAGTTCGCCAACCTGCACCCGTTTGTGCCGAAAGAGCAGGCGGTCGGTTATTCGCTGATGATCGAAGAACTGGAGCGTTGGCTCTGCGCGATTACCGGTTTCGACGCGATCTGTATGCAACCCAACTCTGGCGCCCAAGGCGAGTACGCCGGGTTGCTGGCGATCCGCAAATATCACGAGAGTCGTCATGAGGGCGCGCGGGATATTTGCCTGATCCCGTCCTCGGCCCACGGCACCAATCCGGCTTCGGCGCAGATGGCCGGGATGCGGGTGGTGATCGTCGAATGCGACGAGGCGGGCAACGTTGATCTGGATGACCTCAAAGGCAAGGCCGCAGAAGCAGGAGACAAACTCGCCTGCCTGATGGCGACGTATCCTTCGACCCACGGCGTATACGAGGAAGGCATCAGCGAAATCTGCGAAGTTATCCACAGCCACGGCGGCCAGGTGTACATGGATGGCGCCAACCTCAACGCCCAGGTCGGACTGGCGCGCCCGGCGGACATAGGCGCCGACGTGTCCCACATGAATTTACACAAGACCTTCTGCATTCCACATGGTGGCGGCGGGCCGGGCATGGGGCCGATTGGTGTGCGCGCGCATCTGGCGCCGTTCGTGGCCAATCACCCGGTGGTACCGATCGACGGACCGCTGGCGCAGAACGGCGCAGTCAGCGCGGCGCCCTGGGGCAGTGCGAGCATCCTGCCGATCAGCTGGATGTACATTGCGATGATGGGGCCGCAATTGGCGGATGCCAGTGAGGTGGCGATTCTCGCCGCGAATTACCTGGCGCAACACTTGTCCGGGGCGTTTCCGGTGCTTTACACCGGGCGTAACGAACGGGTGGCTCACGAATGCATTCTCGACCTGCGGCCACTCAAGGCGCTGACCGGGATCAGCGAGGAGGACGTCGCCAAGCGGCTGATGGACTATGGCTTCCATGCGCCGACCATGTCGTTTCCAGTGCCGGGGACGTTGATGGTAGAACCCACCGAAAGTGAGTCGAAGGCAGAGCTGGACCGGTTTATCGGGGCGATGCTGAGTATCCGCGCGGAAATCACCGAGGTGCAGAATGGCAACTGGCCGGCCGATGACAACCCGCTGAAACGTTCGCCGCATACCCTGGCGGATATCACCGGGGTGTGGGAGCGGCCCTACACCATCGAGCAGGCGGTGACGCCGGATGCTCACACCAAGGCGCATAAGTACTGGCCGGTGGTGAACCGGGTGGACAATGTCTACGGTGACCGCAATCTGTTTTGTGCGTGTGTTCCGGTGGATGATTACCGCTGACACACCGTTTTGTATTCCAGCAAAAAAATGCCGCTCATGGAGAGCGGCATTTTTTTGAGTCATGAATCAGAACGACATCCGCGCTTCAACGTAAAGATTCTGCTCTCGAAGCTTGCCCTTTAGCTGTTCGTCCCGTGCATTGATGCGGTTGGCGAAGGTGTTATAGCCGGTTTCAACCTTACCCATGTCGACATAGCGGTAGCCGGTGCCGACGGTAATTTGCCGGGTCAGTTTTAGGTCTGCACCGACGCCCAGGGTGTAGGCGAAATTGTTTTGGGTATTGTTGGCAAATCGACGTGAAGGGTTGGACTGGTAGCCTTCGGAATTGATATGGGCCACACCTGCGCCGGTCATGGCGTACAGCGATAGGCTTTGGGTCAAGGGGAAGTCCTTGTAGGCATTGAACATCAGGCGCTTGGATGAGACCTGCATGTTGTTAACGTTGGCGTTGAATGGCGCCCAGTAACTCTTGAACTCCGAGTCCTGCTTGATGGTGTACTCGCTTTCCAGGCGCCAGCCACCTATGAACTCATAGCCGAGCGCAACGGAGCCGCCGACATCTTTGTTGCGCTCCGGACTGACGATACGGTTGTTCACTCTGGGACTTGTGAGCAGGGCGTCGGCAAGTTCTTGCTGGACGTTCTGGATTTTTATCGAGCCGTACAGGCCTTCGGCTTGGGAAACGTGACTGTAGGCGGCCAGCAGAAGTAAAGATAAGACTGGTTTTTTCATGTGAGTCGATTCGCTTGTGGGGGTAATCCGAATCGACAAAGTTTGAGTTCGCACGTCTGGCGCTCATATCAGAGCTTTCATCAGTAGGTCGGTGAAAACTCGTCTGCATGTCAGTGTTTTGGCGTTAGCCTACGTAGGAAATAGCTATGCAATTTCTCTGGTTCAAAAAAATACCGCTCATTGAGAGCGGCATTTTTTATTCAGCAACAACGCTTATTCCGAAGCCACGGCATTCTTCGCCAGGATCGCGTTCGCCAGTTCCATGTCCGTGGCCTGCAGGCCAGGGTTGTCGGCGCGGACTTTCTGCATCGCGGCCTCCAGGTATGGACCGCGAATGCCGCCGTCACTGGCGACAAAGCTGCCGGCATCGTCCTGGGCAGCAACGATCAGCTTGTGATCCTTGAAAGTCAGGTAGGTCGAACCGGTAGTCGCACCGGACGAGATGACGTTACGCCAAAAGCTATCGGCCATCGCCGAACCGACAGGAAGGGACAACAAGGCGATGGTAGCGACAGCAAGTTTGAGACGCATATTGGGTGACTCCACTGGGTTAACTACGGCGTTGGATTGCCAATCCCCCAATCGAGTTCCATGACGGCCGCGCCTACTTTTGTTCGCTCTGCGGCGTCACCCGCAATACCTCCTCAATCGTCGTCAAACCCGCCGCCACTTTTTGCGCCCCTGACAACCGCAAACTGCGCATGCCTTCCTTGAACGCCTGACGCCGCACGGCCAGCAAATCGGTGTCGGGGTTGATCAGCGCCTTGACGCCGTCCGTCAGCTGCATGATTTCATAGACTCCGGCGCGGCCGCGGTAACCGGTATCGCGGCATTCCAGGCAACCGATGGCGCGATGTGCGTTGTTCGGCAACGGTGCCTGCCAGGGCCGGGTCAAGGTTTGCCAGTCTTCTTCACCCAGGGTCAGCAGTGCCTTGCAATGCGGGCACAAGGTGCGGACCAGGCGCTGGGCCATGACGCCAAGCACCGTGGCTTTGATCAGGTAATGCGGCACACCCAGTTCCAGCAAGCGGCTGATCGCGCTCGGCGCATCGTTAGTGTGCAGCGTCGACAGCACCAAGTGGCCGGTGAGCGCAGCCTGGATCGCCATTTCAGCGGTTTCCAGATCTCGGATCTCACCGATCATGATGATGTCCGGATCCTGTCGCATCAGCGCGCGCACACCGGCGGCGAAGGTCAGGTCGATGTTGTGCTGGACCTGCATCTGGTTGAACGCCGGCTCGACCATTTCGATCGGGTCTTCGATGGTGCAGAGGTTGACCTCCGGCGTCGCCAGTTTCTTCAGGGTGGTGTACAGCGTGGTGGTCTTGCCGGAACCGGTAGGGCCAGTGACCAGAATGATGCCGTTGGGCTGGCTCGTCATGTCCTGCCAGCGGCGCAAGTCTTCGGCGGAGAAGCCCAACTGATCAAAGTTCTTGAGCAGTACCTCCGGGTCGAAGATCCGCATGACCATTTTTTCGCCGAACGCCGTTGGCAACGTAGACAGCCGCAGCTCGACTTCACCACCGTCCGGGGTCTTGGTTTTCACCCGGCCGTCCTGGGGTTTGCGTTTTTCCGCGACGTTCATTCGCCCGAGGCTTTTCAGGCGGCTGACGATGGCCATGGTCACTTGCGGCGGGAATTGATAGACGTTGTGCAGCACGCCATCGATGCGAAAACGCACCGTGCCTTGTTCGCGCCGGGGTTCGATGTGGATGTCGCTGGCGCGTTGCTGGAACGCGTACTGGAACAACCAGTCGACGATGTTGACGATGTGCGCGTCGTTGGCGTCCGGTTCTTGGTCGCTGGCGCCGAGGTTGAGCAGCTGTTCGAAATTGCCCAGGGTGTTCATCTGCTGATCGGCGTTGGTCGCGCCGCTGACCGATTTGGCCAGGCGGAAAAACTCCACGCTGAAGCGCTGGATGTCGACCGGGTTGGCGACCACACGCTTGATCGGCAGCTTCAGCACATGGGTCAGGTCGGCTTCCCAGCCGGTGACGTAGGGTTGGGCGCTGGCCACGGTCACCGCGTCGCGGTCGATAGACACCGCAAGAATCTTGTGGCGCTGAGCGAACGCGTAGGACATCAGCGGCGTAATCGCTGCCACATTGATTTTCAGCGGATCGATACGCAGATAAGGCTGACCGGCCTGCTGCGACAGCCAAAGCGTCAGGCTTTCCAGGTCGAGGTGTTTACCGGGACGGCTGAGGTCGTCCAGGTGTTGGCTGGCGATGAATTCCAGCGGGTGCATCTGGCCATTGGCAGCGTGACGGCGTCGAGCATTGAGCGCGTGTTCAGCCGAGTCCTGGCTGATAAAGCCTTGGGCGACCAGTTCACGCAGCAAATCATTGAGATCCAGCCAGCGGTCCTGAATGGCAGGTTGAACGGACATGCGGGCTCCTCATGAACAACAGTTCGCAAAGGATAGTCGCGGACCCGCAGACCGTTGGGCCACTATCCGACGAAGCCGTGTCGAGTTTTTTCAGCCCGCCGCCTGAGCCGGTTCATCCCACGCGCAATCAGCTGCTTGCAGCTCAACCGAACAGACGCTGATCAGGTTACGTAATTTTTCCGCGATCACCTGGGCGCGGTGCCAGCTCAGGTCGTCCATCACGATGTCGATCGCCAGCAGATCGTCCATCCGCTGCACGTTGACCTGTTGCGGCGTCAGAAACTGCAAGGCGAACAGGTTGAGCGCCCGGCACAGCAGATCCGGTTCGGCCTCGGCCAGCAGTTGATAGTGAACGCGGCAGTGGGCGTTGCTGACGTTCCAGACATCGGCGCGGGTGTGCGGGGTGTTGACGGCTTCTAGATGCGGCATGGTCGGTCTCCAAAATCACTGGAGGAATTTTTACATTCGGTGCCGGGCATTTCTTATCTATGATTGGGCTCATTGGCGATTATTTGAATTGCTTGATTCGTTAAGTTATCAATCAAAGGTTTTTTTATGCATAGCGAGCTGGATGGCTACGACCGCAAGATTCTGGCGTTGCTGCAAGAGGACGCTTCGCTCTCCAGCGCGCAAATCGCCGAGCAGGTCGGGCTGTCGCAGTCGCCGTGCTGGCGACGGATACAGCGGATGAAGGAGGAGGGGATTATTCGGGGGCAGGTGACCTTGCTCGACCGGAAGAAAATCGGTCTGAACACGCAGATCTTCGCCGAAATCAAACTCAACGCTCACGGGCGTTCGAACTTCACCGAATTCACCGAGGCGATTCGCGGCTTTCCTGAAGTGCTGGAGTGTTATGTGCTGATGGGGTCGGTGGATTTCTTGCTGCGGATCGTCACGGCGGACATCGAGGCGTATGAGCGGTTTTTCTTCGAGAAGCTGTCGATGGTGCCGGGGATTCAGGAGGTGAACTCGATCGTGGCGTTGTCGGAGATCAAATCCACGACGAGTTTGCCGGTGTTGCGGTAAAGCAAAAGATCGCAGCCTGCGGCAGCTCCTACAAGGGAATGCGTACACCTGTAGGAGCTGCCGAAGGCTGCGATCTTTTGGCGGTCTTACATACGCAGCAGCATCTTCCACGCACGATTCTGATACACCGCAATCGCCTGCTGCTTGCGCGCATCCAGCGATTCATCGGTGATCGGCTCGTTCGCCAATTGAGCAAGCTGTTTCAGCTCACCGTACAAGCGATCCATTTCCGGGATGTCCAGCACGCTGCGGGCATGGTGCAGCCAAGCCTGGATGCGCTCGATGCGCGGCAGTTGCTCGGCCAGGTCTTCCGGCTGTTGCTGATAACGCTGCAGTTGCAGGGAAGTCGCTTCTTCACCCAGCAGACGCGGCAACCAACTGCCCAATTGCGCAGCGCCCTGGCGATTGCCGCGGACGTTGCGATCGGCAGCCCACGTGCGGGCCAGCAACCAGCGCGAAGTGTTCAGCGAGAACAGGCCCCAGCGCGGGTCTTCGAGTTCTTCGAGGAATTGCTCCGGCGCGGCTTTGCGCACGTCTTCGTCGTCGACACCGGCTTGCACCAGCGGACGCCAGTCTTCGAGCAAGGCATCCAGCGCGACGCGCAGATCGTGCGTCGACTGACGCGGTGCGGCTTGACCCAGGCTGCTCAGCAACGCGCGCAATTCAGCCAGGTTTTCGACCCAGTCCTGCAACAGGCGCCAGTGGCCATTGAAGCGATACTGCTCGGCCAGGCGTTGGCTGCTGCTCAGCAAGTGCCAGCTCAGCGCGGCAAAAGCGTCGTCCAGCGGGGTTTCGGCGGTGATCTGTGGCGCCGGCAGGCTCAACGAGTAGCTGTTGGCGTCGTATAGGCGATAACCGCGCTCGGCCTTGCTGATGTCACACGGCATCAGGGCCAGGGTCGCGGCTAGTTCGGCGGCCAGTTCCAGCAGAGCGGCCGGCTCACCTTCGCGCAGTTCCAGTTCCAGTTCGCAGATTTCTTCTTTCTGCTTGCCTACGATCACGTGACCCAGATCCAGTGCGGCTTCGATCACCACTTTGGTCTTGCCACGGCCCCAGGCGATTTCAGCGCGTTCGCGGACGAAATCGGTGGTGAAGATTGCCTTCAGGGTTTTCTTGTCCAGCTCGGCCAACTCTTCAGGCCAGCATTCGCCGTCGAGTTTCTTCACGTCGAGCTTGGCTTTGGGCAGGTTCCAGTCGTATTCGTTACGCACGGACAGACCGGCAACGCTCTGGCCGCGGGTCTTGAGGGTCTGAATCACTTCTTCGCCATCGCGGCGCAGGCGCAGGGCAACCTTGGCGCGGGCCAGGTCGCGCTCAGGCGTGTCGAAGTACTGGTTCATCAACTCACGGCGTTCCCAGCCACTTTTGTTGCGTTTTTTCAGGAGCGGGTGCTCGCGCAGGGCAGCGAGAGTTTCTCGGCTGACGCGGAGTTTGATTTCGGTTTCTTTCTGCATGGCCGGAAAATCCAGGATCGGGAGCGCAGCCGGGGGGAATGTGTGGCTGCCAAGGTCGTGCAGTGTACAGGACTCATCAGCCCTACGCGCCGCGGCGGTTTATTCCTGTCGCCGGATGGTTCTATGATGGAGTTCAAATCGGGAGTTGGAGTCAGCGATGCTTTTGCCGTCCATGAAAGATCAATTCGCTGCGCTGATCGCTGCGCCGTCCGTCAGTTGCACCCAACCCAGCCTCGATCAATCGAACCGTCCAGTGATTGACCTGTTGGCGACGTGGCTCGGCGACCTGGGTTTTACCTGCGACATCCAGCAGGTCAGCCCCGGCAAATTCAATCTGCTGGCCAGTTTCGGTTCCGGCCCCGGCGGCCTGGTGCTGGCCGGTCACAGTGACACCGTGCCGTTCGATGGCGCGCTGTGGCAAACCGATCCGCTGAAGCTGACCGAAGTTGATGGTCGCTGGGTGGGTCTGGGCAGTTGCGACATGAAGGGCTTTTTCGCGCTGGCCATCGAAGCCGTCATACCTCTGCTCGATCAGCCGTTCAAGCAACCGCTGCTGATCCTCGCCACCTGCGATGAAGAAAGCTCGATGTCCGGCGCTCGTGCCCTGGCCGAAGCCGGGCGTCCGCTCGGTCGTGCGGCGGTGATCGGCGAGCCGACCGGGCTGAAGCCGATCCGCATGCACAAAGGCATCATGATGGAGCGAATCGACATCCTCGGCCAGAGCGGCCACTCCTCGGACCCACGCCTTGGTCACAGCGCCCTCGAAGCCATGCACGATGCCATTGGTGAACTGCGCGGCTTGCGCCTGTTGTGGCAGCGTGAGTTCCGTAATCCACAGTTCAGCGTGCCGACGCCGACCCTGAATTTCGGTTGCATCCATGGTGGCGATAACCCCAACCGCATTTGCGGCCAGTGTTCGCTGGAATTCGATCTACGTCCGTTGCCGGGCATGGACCCCAATGCCCTGCGCGCGGAGATTCTGCAGAAGCTCAAGCCTATTGCCAAATGGCATCAGGTGAAGATCGATTACGCGCCGCTGTTCCCCGAAGTGCCGCCGTTCGAGCAGGCCGAGGATGCAGAATTGGTCCGGGTCGCGGAAAAGCTCACCGGCCATCGTGCCGAAGCAGTGGCGTTTGGCACCGAAGCGCCTTATCTTCAGCGTCTTGGCTGCGAAACCCTGGTGCTCGGCCCTGGCGACATCGCCTGTGCGCACCAACCGGGGGAATACCTCGAAATGTCACGTTTGCAGCCTACGGTGCATCTATTACGTCAACTGATTGAACATTACTGCCTGACGCCGGCCAAAACGGCGATGCCAGTGTAGGAGCTGCCGAAGGCTGCGATCTTTTGATTGTGATTTTTAAGATCAAAAGATCGCAGCCTTCGGCAGCTCCTACAGGGCTCGCGGTTAAATTGCCGGTGTTTTAACCCGTATTCATGAGGAGAGCGCGCGTGTCGCCAAGCCTGTTCCGACGATAACCATCAGCCCGCTGTGCGTTTTCTGTTTCGCCCATTTTTTGGCTGCTATTTATTACAGGCCCAGGTTCATGCCCGAATACGTTAATTGGCTTCGTCACGCTTCGCCTTACATCAACGCCCACCGCGATTGCACCTTCGTCGTCATGCTGCCCGGCGACGGCGTGGAGCACCCGAACTTCGGCAATATCGTCCACGACCTGGTGCTGTTGCACAGCCTCGGCGTGCGACTGGTGCTGGTTCACGGTTCCCGTCCGCAAATTGAAACCCGCCTGGCTGCGCGCGGCCTGACCCCGCATTACCACCACGGGATGCGCATCACCGATGCCGCAACGCTGGAGTGTGTGATCGATGCGGTCGGCCAGCTGCGTATCGCCATCGAAGCGCGGCTGTCCATGGACATGGCTTCATCGCCGATGCAGGGCTCGCGTCTGCGGGTGGCCAGCGGCAACCTGGTGACGGCGCGGCCAATCGGCGTGCTCGAAGGCGTCGACTATCACCACACCGGCGAAGTGCGTCGGGTCGACCGCAAGGGCATCAATCGCCTGCTGGATGAGCGTTCCATCGTGCTGTTGTCGCCACTGGGTTACTCGCCGACCGGTGAGATTTTCAACCTCGCCTGTGAAGACGTTGCCACTCGCGCGGCCATCGATCTGGGGGCGGACAAGCTGCTGTTGTTCGGCGCCGACCTGGGTCTGATCGATGAAAACGGTCACCTGGTTCGTGAGTTGCGTCCGCAACAGGTGCCGGCGCATCTGCAGCGCCTGGGCAGCAACTATCAAGCTGAGCTGTTGGATGCGGCCGCTGAGGCCTGCCGCGGCGGCGTGGCGCGCAGTCATATCGTCAGCTACGCCGAAGACGGTGCGCTGCTGACCGAGCTGTTCACCCGCGACGGTGGCGGTACGCTGGTGGCCCAGGAGCAATTCGAGATTGTGCGCGAAGCGGCGATCGAAGACGTCGGTGGTTTGCTGGATTTGATCAGCCCGCTGGAAGAGCAGGGCATTCTGGTGCGGCGTTCCCGCGAGGTGCTGGAGCGTGAGATCGAGCAGTTCAGTGTGGTCGAGCGCGAAGGCATGATCATCGCGTGTGCGGCGCTGTATCAGATTGCTGATTCGGATGCGGGGGAGTTGGCGTGTCTGGCGGTGAACCCGGAATACCGCCATGGCGGTCGTGGTGATGAGCTGCTGGAGCGCATCGAAACCCGCGCCCGGGCGCAGGGGCTGAAAACCTTGTTCGTACTGACGACCCGGACCGCTCACTGGTTTCGCGAGCGCGGGTTTGTGCCGAGCAGCGTAGAGCGTCTGCCATCAGCGCGGGCGTCGCTGTACAACTATCAGCGTAATTCGAAGATCTTCGAAAAAACCTTGTAACCGCAGGGCCCCCATCGCGAGCAAGCTCGCTCCCACAGTGGTTTTGTAAACGCCAAAGATCCCTGTGGGAGCGAGCTTGCTCGCGATCGGCTGCGCAGCAGCCGTCAGCAATCATTGGGTGACAAACTTCGCACTGACATACGGCGAATAATCCGGCAGCACCGTCTCAACCTTCCCTTGTTCCTTCAAGAACTTCGCCGTCTCGCCAATCGCTTTGGCCGTGCCGCCGTCCAGCAGCGCGGTGGTCTGTTGGGCTTTAGCATCCGGGAACATAGAACCGGCCAGCAACTCCGGCACATCGACGGCATTGGCACCGGTCAGTTTGGCGATTTTTTGCACCGGCACCGAGTCAGCAGTCCAGCTGTCCTTATGCGCGGCATAGTCGGCGAACGAGTCCAGCGTGACCTTGGCGAATTTGGCCACAACCTCTGGGTGCTTCTCGGCGTAATCCTTGCGCGCGACCCAGACCTCGAAGGTCGGAGCACCCCATTGGCCGACCTGTGCAGCGTCGGTCAAAGTCTTGCCAGTCTTGCGAATTTCCCCCAGGGCGGGTGACCAGACAAACGCACCATCGATGTCACCACGCTTCCACGCCGCCGCGATTTCCGCCGGTTGCAAATTCACCACTTTGACTTTCGAGGCATCCAGGCCCCAGTGCTTCAACGCACCCAGCAAACTGTAGTGGGAGGTTGAAACGAAGGGTGTGGCGATGGTCTTGCCGATCAGATCTTCCGGTTTATCGATGCCGCTGCCGTTACGCACCACCAGTGCTTCAGCGGCGTTGATTTGAGCGGAAACAATGAACGCAACGATCGGCAGATTGCGAGAAGCAGCGGCTGCCAGCGGACTTGAGCCGAGGTTGCCAATCTGCACGTCGCCGGAAGCAATGGCAGTAACCACTTCCGGGCCGCTATTGAAACGACGCCAGTCAATTTTTTGGCCGATGGTTTTCTCGTACAGTCCGTCTGCCTGGGGGACTTTGCTGGGGTCGATACCGGTTTGATAACCGACCGTGAGGTTCGCCGCCTGGGCGCTAAAAGAAATTATTAGCGATACACAAACTGTAACAATTGGGCCGGATAGTGCGCGTTTGGTCGTCATGGCGCTGCCTTTCGATAGGGATTGATCGTGAATGCATCAAAGCTAATCGATCTAAAAAAAGTCTCACAAATACCATTTAGGAATTAGCTTATGAGCCGGCGCCCGTGTCCCGGCTTAAGGGGTAGTGCGGAGCTAAATTCCTAAACGGTATGAAAAAGAATTGGTTGATTCTTTTTGGGTTTATGGCCCGGCAAGGAAGGAATTTATTGGGGATTAGACCATGGTCGTAGACACACATGGTTACGATTGACTTGTGAGTCACGGTCTGGCGCTAATCGCGGATCTTAGGAGCCCGGGCATACGACCCAGGACCAGGAACACAAGAATTAGAAACGAGAGGAGCGAAACAATGAACAAGTCCACCTTGGCTCTGGGTGTTGCCGTGGCCGTTGGGGTTCTGGCGCAGCAGGCAGGCGCCGCGGGTTTCATCGAAGACAGCAAAGCTTCCGTCAGTTCTCGCACCATGTATTACAACGACGATAACCGCGATGCCGGTGGCTCGGATCAGAGAGAGACCGCTGAAGGCCTCAAGTTCGATTATCTGTCCGGTTTCACCCAAGGTACGGTCGGCTTCGGTATCGACGCCCAGGCTCTCGTGGGTATCCATCTGGACGGCGACAAAGGTCACCATCCAGCCAACAACAACACGTTTTTCCCAAGCGACACCGATGGTTCGGCCGTGCACGAGTGGAGCCGCGCGGCAGCCAACGTCAAGGCCCGCTTCTCGAAGACCGAAGCCCACCTGGGTGGCGCTCTGCAACCGAACATGCCGATCACAGCCGCCTGCTGCCACAGACCTTTGACGGTGGCACCATCACCTCGAAGGAAATCGACAACGTGACCCTCAACGCGGGTCAGTTGGAGCACTCGGCGGGTCGCGCCTCTTCAAACTCCACCGGCCTGGCCGTGGCTGGCGGTACTCAGGACAGCAATCAGTTCCGTTACGCCGGTGCTGACTGGAAGGTCACCAAGGATCTCACCCTGCAGTACTACCACTCGAATCTGAAGGATTACTACAAGCAGGACTTCCTTGGCTTGATTCACGTTTTCCCGATCGACGCCAAACAGTCCTTCAAGACAGACCTGCGCTATTTTGACAGCAGCTCCGATGGCAAGAACGGCGACGCCGGTTACCGCTTCAACAACAACGGTGGTTTCGCCAAGACCCCGGGCGAGGTCGATAACAAGACCTGGAGCGCCATGTTCACCTACACCCTGGGGGGTAACGCCTTCCTGCTTGGTCACCAACGCGTCAATGATGACGGCGGTTTCGTCTATCTGAACCAGGGCAGCGTGGTTGACGGCAATGGTCGTCCGGAAGGTAACGGTGGTACCAGCTTCTACCTGTTCACCGATGCCATGATCAACGGTTTTGTCCGTGCAGGTGAAAACACCACGTTCGGTCAATACACCTACGATTTCGCCGCTGCGGGTGTGCCGGGTCTGAAAGCGTCCGTGGCTTACTTGAAGGGCGAAAACATCAAATCCGCAACAGGTGGCAGCGATGCGTCCGAGTGGGAGCGCGACATGCGGGTGGACTACACCATTCAGCAGGGCGCGCTCAAAGGCTTAGGCGCAACGGTGCGTCATGGCGTCTACCGTGGCGACGCAGCCGGCCTTGCCGACAAGGACCAGACCCGTCTGATCTTCAACTACACCTACAGCTTCCTGTAAAAACCATTAGAAAAAGCCTCGCCTGCTAGCGAGGCTTTTTTTGTGTGTTTCATTATTCCAAGTAGAGCTTACTTAGTAATTTTTTATTCTTTTTAGCTTTTAGGCCAAACGCCTAAAGTGGGTGGCTTATGAGCCGATACCTTGTGTCCCGACTCAGGGGAATAGCGCGAAGCTATATTCCTGAATGGCATGAAAAATGATGAAATAATTCTTTTTGTGTTTATTATGCGGGCCAAAATCACAGGGGTCAGGCCATCGCCGTAGTCACACGGTCTGGCACTAACCGAGCATTTCAGGATCCAGGGCATTCGACCCAGGACCTCAAGAATTAGAAACGATAGGAGCGAAACAAATGAACAAGTCCACCTTGGCCCTGGCTGTGGCCGTAGGGGTTATGGCGCAGCAGGCAGGCGCCGCCGGTTTCATCGAAGACAGCAAGGCTACTTTGGGGCTGCGTAACTTCTACATCAACACCGATAACCGTAATGGCCATCCATCGGCAACGTCTAACACCAGGAGCAAGAACGCGGAATGGGGTCAAGGCTTCGATCTGCGCTTTATCTCGGGTTACACCCAAGGTACTGTCCAATTCGGTGTTGACGCCATTGGCCTGTATGGCGTGCGACTGGATTCCAGCCGCGAAGACCATGGCAACTATACCGGTACGGCTTCAGGCGGTACTGTGTTCCCAAGTGACGGCAACAAGGCTGTCCATGATTACGCCAGTTTGGGCGTGACCGGTAAGGTTAAGGTCTCTCAGACAGAGTTGAAGTTGGGTACTCTGCAACCAAAATTGCCGGTTATCGTGACTAACGACGGTCGTTTGCTGCCGCAAACTTTCCAGGGCGGTCAAATCACTACCAACGACATCAAAGACCTGACGTTGGTTGCCGGTCAGATTGAGAAGGCCAAGGGCCGTAACTCCACCGATAACGAAAGCCTGTCGCTGGCTGGTGCGAACACCCGCGGTGTGAACTTTCGCGACAGCAACAAATTCTACTACGCCGGTGGTGACTACAAGATCACCAAGGACCTGACTGCCCAGTACTACTACGGCAACCTGGAAGATTTCTACAAACAACACTTCCTCGGTCTGACCCATAACTGGTCGATCGGTCCGGGCGTTTTGAAGTCTGACCTGCGTTACTTCAACAGCTCCGATGACGGTGCCAACGGTCACGATACCGCTTACTACACATCGGGTAATTACGACGGTTTCCGCGCCGGTCGTGGCAAGGTCGACAACAACCTGTATAGCGGCTTGTTCCTGTACTCGGTTGCCGGTCACACCTTCGGAGGCGGCTATCAGGTCAGCAACGGCAGCAGCGACTTCCCTTGGCTGAATCAGGGTGACGGTTCGTCGGCTTATCTGACTACCGACATGCAGATCCAGAAATTCGCCCGTGCCGGCGAGCGTACCTGGCAAGCTCGTTACGCTTACGACTTCGCCAAGGTGGGCGTTCCTGGTTTGACCGCCGGAGTTGTCTACCTGAAGGGTAGCGACATCGATACCGTGGCCAACACTGCTGCTCGCGCCAAGACTACCGGTCAATCCGAGTGGGAACGTGACATCTCTGTTGCTTACGTCATTCAGGAAGGCCCGCTGAAAAACCTTGGCATTGCTTGGAGAAACGCTATGTGGCGCACCGACATGGTGGGCGTGCGCGACCAGGACGAAAACCGCCTGATCGTCAGCTACTCGCTCCCGCTGTTGTAATAGCACTCGCGCAACTGAAGTAAAAAAAAGCCCCGCCCGGCATCTCGCCGGGCGGGGCTTTTGCGTTTTCAAGTCAGGCTCACCCCCGTAAACCTTCCTCGAAATTTCCCTCTTTGTGCAGCAACTCAAGGCCTTCTCGAACCTTGTGGGTGATAGTCGTCCCGACCGCGGGCGAGGTCCAGTGAACACATTTTTAATATTCATTTACGATCTAAACAAATCGATATTTATTCTTTTTAATGAATAAGAAATGCAGGCACAGTTGACCTCAACAAGCACTCACCAGGAGCAGCACCATGAGCCTCAGACTGGGCGATATCGCCCCCGACTTTGAACAGGATTCCAGCGCCGGTACCCTCCGTTTCCACGAATGGCTGGGCGATAGCTGGGGCGTGCTGTTTTCCCACCCGGCGGACTTCACCCCGGTGTGCACCACCGAGTTGGGCTTCACTGCCAAGCTAAAGGACGAGTTTGCGCAGCGTGGTGTGAAAGCCATTGCCCTGTCCGTGGACCCGGTGGACTCGCACCACAAATGGATCGAAGACATCAACGAAACCCAGAACACCCTCGTCAACTTCCCCATCCTTGCCGATGCCGACCGCAAGGTCTCGGACCTCTACGACCTGATCCATCCCAACGCCAACGACACCCTGACCGTGCGTTCGCTGTTCGTGATCGACCCGAACAAAAAGGTTCGGCTGACCATCACCTACCCGGCGAGCACCGGGCGTAACTTCCATGAAATTCTGCGAGTGATCGACTCGCTGCAGCTCACCGACAACTACAAGGTGGCCACCCCGGCCAACTGGCAGGACGGTGATGAAGTAGTGATCGTGCCGTCGCTCAAGGACGAAGACGAAATCAAGAAACGCTTTCCCAAGGGCTATCGCGCGGTGAAGCCGTACCTGCGCCTGACGCCACAGCCGAACAGATAAACCTCCAGCACCTGCGGTGAGGCTGAAATCGCTATCGCGAGCAAGCTCGCTCCCACAGGTACAGCGCGCTCTAATGTGGGAGCGAGCTTGCTCGCGATGACGGCCGGCCAGGCGCCGCAGAATCCAGATTGAACCGTATCCACAAAGCAGGGGATTTCAGGCCGTTTTTACGGCCTATTTTTTTTTCCCGGAAAAAGGCATCTCGCATAGATCTACAAAGCATAACCAAATGAATAAATATGATTTATGGATATAACAATCACCTGTTAAGGTCACTTCCATCAAAGCGAGATCGCAAACCGCGAATCGCCAACACCGCTCAAGGAATCGTCTGAATGCTGGTCGTCTCACTCGGTGGCAGTCCCAGCCAACGCTCCCGTTCCGGGGTGCTGCTGGAGCGCTCCCAACGCTGGTTGCAGGAGCAAGGTGTGGAAGTGGTGAGTTACCAGGTGCGGGACTTCCCGGCCGAAGACTTGCTGCATGCACGCTTCGACAGCCCGAAGGTGATCGACCTGCTGCAACAGATTGAAAACGCCGATGGCCTGCTGATCGCCACGCCGGTCTACAAAGCGTCGTTCTCCGGCGCATTGAAAACTGTATTGGACCTGCTACCCGAGCGTGCCCTGGCCCACAAGGTGGTGTTGCCAATGGCCACCGGCGGCAGCATCGCTCACATGTTGGCGGTGGATTACGCGCTCAAGCCGGTGCTGTCGGCGTTGAAAGCCCAGGAAATGCTTCACGGGATTTTCGCCGTAGACAGCCAGATCGCTTACGGCGAAGGCAGCGTCCAGGCGCAGTTGGCACCGGAGCTGGAAGAAAGACTGAATGAATCACTGGAGCTGTTTTTCAGCGCCATGGCCCGACGGCCCAAGCCGATCGATCCGAACCTGTTGAATGAACGTTTGCTGAGTGCTCGCTGGAGCATTTAAGCCTCAATCGAATTTGATGTACTCCACCTTACTGGCCCGCTAACGGGCAAGCAGGTGCAGCCAAAACCCAACTGCAAAAAGGAGAGCGCCATGCGCACTGTCATTTTGCGTCGTGGTCTGGTCGCTCTGTTTGCTGCGGCTGTGTCCTTCGGCGTTATTTCTCAAGCACAAGCCGAGACGTTGCGAATCGGCTATCAAAAATACGGCACCCTGGTGCTGCTCAAAGCCAAAGGCACTTTGGAAAAACACCTCGCCGCCCAAGGCGTGGACGTGCAATGGACTGAATTCCCCGGCGGCCCGCAACTGCTCGAAGGCCTGAACGTCGGCTCCATCGACTTCGGCGTTACGGGTGAAACGCCACCCGTATTCGCTCAAGCCGCCGGCGCCGATCTGCTCTACGTCGCCTACGAACCACCAGCGCCTCACAGCGAAGCGATCCTGGTGCCGAAGGACTCGCCGATCAAATCGGTGCAGGACCTCAAGGGCAAGAAAGTCGTCCTGAACAAAGGCTCCAACGTTCACTACTTGCTGGTCCGCGCACTGGAAGACGCCGGCCTCAAATACACCGACATCCAGACCGTATTCCTCCCGCCGGCCGATGCCCGCGCCGCGTTCGAGCGTGGCAGCGTCGATGCCTGGGTGATCTGGGACCCGTACCAGGCTGCCGCCGAACAGCAACTGCAAGCACGCACGTTGCGTGATGGCCAAGGCATCGTCGACAACCATCAGTTCTACCTCGCGACCAAGCCTTATGCGCAGAAAAATCCTGAGGTGATCAAGACCCTCGTGGAAGAAGTGCGTGCGGTCGGCGAATGGTCCAAGGCCAATCCCGAAGACGTGACTAAACAAGTCTCGCCACTGCTCGGCCTGCCGGCAGATATCACCCTGACTTCGGTAAAACGCCAAGGCTATGGCGCGTTGTTCCTCACGCCTGAAGTGGTCGCCGCGCAACAGAAAATCGCCGACAGCTTCTACCAGCTCAAGCTGATTCCAAAGCCGCTGAGCATCAAAGACGTGATCTGGACGCCTCCGGCGGCCGTTGCCAAAGCTCAGTAATTCGAATCCCTAAGGAGACCACTCCATGAGCCTCAATATCTTCTGGTTCCTGCCTACCCACGGCGACGGCCATTACCTCGGCACCGCCGAAGGCGCTCGCGCCGTCGACCACGGTTATCTGCAACAAGTTGCGCAAGCGGCGGATCGGCTCATCTCTCACCTGGACGACGACACCATCGCTCGCGCTCAAGCTTCTCTGGCGCGCTTCGACTCGGTCGGTCAGCAACGCATGGCCGCGCTGCATGGCGGCAGCCGTGACAACCTGGAAGTCAGCCCCAACCTGTGGGCCGGTGTCGGTCTGGTGCGTGGCGGGGCCGGCACAGCGTTGGTGGGCGACGGTCCGACCGTGGCCGCTCGCGTGAAGGAATACGCGGACCTGGGCATCGATACGTTCATCTTCTCCGGTTATCCACACCTGGAAGAGTCGTACCGCGTCGCCGAATTGCTGTTCCCGCACCTCGATATCGAGCGCCCGGAATTGCCGAAAAGTGCCGGTTACGTCAGCCCGTTTGGTGAGATGGTCGCCAACGACATCCGCCCCAAAGCCGCGTCGCAGAGCTGAGGCGCGCCATGAAGAAACTTATCCATAACCTTGCGCCCTGGGCGTTGCCGGTGTTGCTGCTGGCGGTGTGGCAGTTGTCGGTGTCGGCGGGCTGGTTGTCGACACGGATTCTGCCGGCGCCAATCGCCGTCATCGAAGCCGGCGTCAGCCTGGTGCGCAGCGGTGAAATCTGGACGCACCTGGCGATCAGCGGCTGGCGTGCGGCGCTGGGCTTTGCCATCGGCGGCAGCATCGGTCTGACCCTGGGTTTCATCACTGGCCTGTCGAAATGGGGCGAGCGCCTGCTCGACAGTTCGGTGCAGATGATCCGCAACGTGCCGCACCTGGCGCTGATTCCGCTGGTGATCCTGTGGTTTGGCATTGATGAGTCGGCGAAGATTTTCCTGGTGGCGTTGGGCACATTGTTCCCGATCTACCTCAACACGTATCACGGCATCCGCAACGTCGATCCGGCGCTGGTGGAAATGTCCCGCAGTTATGGCTTGTCCGGTTTCAGCCTGTTCCGTCAGGTGATTCTGCCGGGCGCGCTGCCTTCGATTCTGGTCGGCGTGCGGTTTGCGCTGGGCTTCATGTGGCTGACGTTGATCGTCGCGGAAACCATTTCCGCCAGCTCCGGCATTGGCTATCTGGCGATGAATGCCCGGGAGTTCTTGCAGACCGACGTGGTGGTACTGGCGATTCTTTTGTACGCCGTGCTCGGCAAACTCGCCGACCTCGCGGCCCGCGGGCTTGAACGCGTGTGGTTGCGCTGGCACCCGGCCTATCAGGTTGTGAAAGGAGGTGCGGCATGACGGCTCAACAACCTCCACGCCTGCTGCGCGGGATTCCGCTGGCGGTGCGCAAACTGCAAAAAACCTTTGGCTCGCGGCAAGTGCTGCGCGAGATCGATCTGCACATCCCGGCCGGTCAGTTTGTCGCCGTGGTCGGTCGTAGCGGTTGCGGCAAAAGTACCTTGCTGCGCTTGCTCGCCGGTCTCGACAAACCCACGGGCGGTGAATCGCTCGCGGGTTCTGCGCCGCTCAGTGAGGCGCGGGAAGACACCCGATTGATGTTCCAGGAAGCGCGTTTGTTGCCCTGGAAAAAGGTCATCGACAACGTCGGCCTCGGGCTCAAGGGCAACTGGCGGCCACAAGCGCTGGAAGCGTTGGAGTCGGTCGGTCTGGCCGACCGCGCCAATGAATGGCCCGCCGCCTTGTCCGGCGGCCAGAAGCAACGAGTGGCCCTGGCCCGCGCATTGATCCATCAACCGCGGTTGCTGTTGCTGGACGAACCGCTGGGCGCACTGGATGCCCTGACCCGAATTGAAATGCAGCAGCTGATCGAACGGCTCTGGCAGAAGCACGGTTTCACCGTGTTGCTGGTCACCCACGACGTCAGTGAAGCGGTGGCGATTGCCGATCGGGTGATCCTGATTGAAGAGGGCGAAGTCGGCCTCGACCTGCACGTTGAGTTGCCGCGCCCTCGGGTTCGCGGCTCTCATCGGCTGGCGGCGCTGGAAACCGAAGTCCTCAATCGCGTGCTGGCGTTGCCCGGCGAGCCGCCGGCACCGGAACCTGTTTCACCATTGCCCACGCAATTGCGCTGGGCTCAATAACTCAAGCCTTATCCAACGACAGGAATCACCATCATGACGATCAAAGCCATCAACGTTCGTAACCAGTTCAAAGGCTCCATCAAGGAAATCGTACTCGGCGACGTACTGTCCGAAATCGACGTACAGACCGCTTCCGGCATCGTCACCTCGGTGATCACCACTCGCTCGGTGAAAGAGCTGGAACTGGTGGTCGGCAGCGAAGTGATCGCGTTTGTGAAATCCACCGAGGTGTCGATCGCCAAGTTGTAAGCGCGTGCATTGCGCTCAACCCTGAAGGGTGTGAACCCTTCGGGGTTTTTTATGCGCGGGTGTTCAGGGCTCGGGTGCGCAGCGCCAACCGTCGGCAGGCGCGTAGGTGCCGAGTGAAGACAGCAGGCGTGGGTCGCTGAATAGCTCGCTGGCGTTGGGATCAATGTCTGCCGGCAACAGTGGCTGGCCGGTCAGCATGGGCAGTGTGGAGTAGTCGATGTGCCACGGCGATTGTCCGGCGTGGTGACGGCCGAAAGAGAGTTCGCAGGCAAGCTGCGGCTGAGCGGTGGCCGAGTCGATGTGTTCGCGCAAATGACCACCGGGTTCCAGCGCGACAACCCGGCTGGCGGCGAACAGAAAGTAGTCACCGGCCAGCACCAGGCAGGCAACGCGCGTTGGATCATCGACCGCCTGCAACCACTGACCGCGACAGGTGCCGCGAGAGTCCGGCAGCCGCTCCCAGATCTCGTAGTAGCTGTCGTCCAGGGCGGTTTCGATCAGGCGTTCGCTGGTTTCAAAATGCATGCGCCCGATGTCTTCTTCGGCGCTGATGGGCTGGTAGTCGAGTTTGCGATGCCACTGGCAAATGTCGCCGTCGACCTGGGTTACGCCGGCGAAGCCTTTTTGCTCGCTCAGGGTCAGCAAATCAGCGTGATTCAGTTGTTCCAGCGGCAAGGCCGGAAGCGGGGCAGGCGGGATGCGCAGGTCGGCAAACAAGCGCGGGGTTTGCAACCAGTACACGGCCGTTTCGCTGTCGACGCGCCCCGACTGGAATTTGATCAGGCGTCGTTGCCACACGCCAAGGTAGTTGTCTGGAACGTGTGCCATGAACACCTCGTTGCGTTATGCGTCGCGCTTGGACAGGTAGGGCGGCAAATACAGGCCCAGATAGGCGTCGAATACCCGCATGCCTTCTTCGGCCATGCGTGGGGTGATCTGTCCGTGTTGTTGCACCGAGCGCGCATAGACGCGGTCGCCGAGCTCCATGGCCAGGGCAAACACATCGACATCGGTCGGAAGCTTCGGCAATTCGAAGTGATGATCGAAGAGTTTGTGCATCAAGTCGCCGAGTTCGATGTCGTGCTGACGGTCGGCCTGGGTGACCTCGGTCAAACCGTGCTGGGCAAGAATGAGCTGGCGGGCGGCGGCGTCTTCGCTGTAGATCGCGAGCATGCGTTGTTCCACCAGTCGCGACAGATCGCGCCAGCCGTTGAGGGCGTCATGGTCGATGGGGGCTTGCAGGCAGGCACGGAACGCAGCGTGGACGTCGGCCGTCAGGGCTTCGAGCAGCGCCGGGACGCTGGCGAAGAAGTGGTAGACGGAGGAGGGCGGGATCTCTGCGCGTTCAGCGACGCTGTAGATCGACAGGCTGGCCACGCCCTCGGCAGCCAGCAGCGTGCGGGCGGCATCGAGTATCGAATCGATCCGGGCCTGGCTGCGAGCGCGGGGTTTGCGTGGGGTGGCGAGTCGGGTCATTGGTGTCTCCTGCGGGGCAGCGGGCATTGTACGAGCAGGTATCTATGTTGTCTGCCAGGACGCCATCGCGAGCAAGCTCGCTCCCACATTTGATCGATGTTGAATGCAGATTTTGTGGTCAAAGAAGATCCCTGTGGGAGCGAGCTTGCTCGCGATGAATGCAACTCGGTTTAACTGAAGGAACGCATAAAAAAACGCCGCAAGCTGTGAGGCCTGCGGCGTTGTTTTTACTGCAACCGCTTACACAGTATGCAGGTACCAGTTGTACTCGAGGTCGGAGATGGAGTGTTCGAACTCTTCCAGCTCGCTCTCTTTACATGCGACGAAGATATCGATGTATTTCGGATCGATGTACTTGGCCATGACTTCGCTGTCGTCCAGCTCACGCAATGCATCGCGCAGGTTGTTCGGCAGGCTTTGCTCGTTCTGCTCGTAGGAGTTGCCTTCCACGGGTGCGCCCGGCTCGATCTTGTTGGTCAGGCCGTGATGCACGCCTGCCAGGACCGAAGCCATCAGCAGGTACGGGTTGGCATCCGCGCCGGCAACGCGGTGTTCCAGACGGACCGCGTCGGCGGAACCGGTTGGCACACGTACCGCAACAGTGCGGTTGTCCAGACCCCAGCACGGGGCATTCGGCACGTAGAACTGTGCGCCGAAACGACGGTAGGAGTTGACGTTCGGGCACAGGAAAGCCATCTGCGCCGGTAGGGTCTCGAGCACACCGCCGATCGCGTGACGCAGTGCGGCGTTCTGCTCGGGATCCTCACTGGCAAAAATGTTTTTGCCGTCTCTATCAAGAATCGAGACGTGGACGTGCAGACCGTTACCCGCCTGGCCCGGGTAAGGCTTGGCCATGAAGGTGGTGTCCATCTCATGGTCGTAGGCGATGTTTTTGATCAGACGCTTGAGCAGAACTGCGTAGTCGCAGGCCTTGATCGGGTCGGCCACGTGGTGCAGGTTCACTTCGAACTGCGCCGGGGCACTTTCCTTGACGATCGCGTCGGCAGGGATGCCTTGCTCTTTCGCACCTTCCAGAATGTCCTGGAGGCAGTCGACGTATTCGTCGAGGTCGTCGATCAGGTAGACCTGTGTCGAGTGCGGGCGTTTGCCGGACACTGGCGAGCGTGGCGGTTGCGGACGACCGTTCACGTTCTCCTGGTCGATCAGGTAGAACTCCAGTTCGAACGCGGCGCAGATGGTCAGGCCCATCTCGTCGAACTTGCGCACGACATTGGCCAGCACTTCTCGCGGGTCGGCAAAGAACGGCTGGCCTTCCAGTTCGTGCATGGTCATCAACAGTTGCGCGGTAGGGCGCTTCTGCCAAGGCTCGTTGCACAGGGTGTCAGGGATTGGATAGCAGATTCGGTCAGCATCGCCGATGTCCAGACCCAGGCCGGTGCTTTCCACCGTCGAGCCATTGATATCCAGAGCAAATAGAGAGGCCGGCAGGTTGATGCCTTTCTCGTAAACCTTGTGGAGGCTGGTGCGTTCAATGCGCTTGCCGCGCACCACCCCATTCATATCCGCAATCAGAAGGTCAACGTACAGAACCTCAGGATGTTCCTTAAGGAACGCGTTCGCTTCGTTAAGCTGAACGGCACGCGGGGGTACCGACATGATGCAACACCTTTGTTGTTAAAAATATCAATCATTGATCTCTTCGGGTTTCAGTCAACCCGAACGGCATGCCGAAGTCAAGCGAGGCCTTTTTTGCCCTAAAAAAGCACCCGTGGGGCTTTTTTGAGGCACTTTGGGGCGTTTTTATGCCTTTGAGCGCTTTAGCGTCTGCGGGCTTGAGCGGGCCGTGTTGTATTTTTTACGGGGGTGTTGTGTAAAAAAATGAACAAGGCTAAGCTCGATTCAAACCCATAACAGCAATAATACCGGGGTGCTTCATGTCTCGCCTGCCGTTAATCGGCGTCACCGCCTGCTCTAAGCAGATCGGTCTGCATGCTTATCACATCAGTGGCGATCCGTACGTCCACGCCAAGGCCAGCCTTGCCAGCGGTGTATCGTCGACTCTTCCTTCCCCGGCTGCTTTTGTGCCTCCGTCCGATATTCTGGACGGTCTGCACGACATTCTCTTTACTGCCTCTGTTTCCAATATAGAACCGTTTTACTTCAACGGCCCGGCCATTGCGTCGGGCCCTGCTCATGATTCTGCACGCCCGGCTACGCTCTCCCTGCCCCCTGCTCTGGTCGCTGCGGGTCTTTGTGCGCGGCCCTTGCAGTGGCAATCTGTATCACGCGACGCCGATGCGTCAAACAACGCCTGACTTATAAGAGTCAGGAAACTCAGCCTAGAGGCATTTATGAGTAACAACCTCGACCAGCTCACCGATTGGTTGAAAGACCACAAGATCACAGAAGTCGAATGCATGATCGCCGACTTGACCGGGATCACCCGGGGCAAGATTTCGCCGACCAACAAGTTCATTGCCGAAAAAGGCATGCGCCTGCCCGAGAGCGTTCTGTTGCAGACCGTGACCGGCGACTATGTCGAAGACGACATCTATTACGAACTGCTCGACCCGGCCGACATCGACATGATCTGCCGCCCCGACCAGAACGCGGTATTCCTGGTGCCCTGGGCCATCGAGCCCACCGCTCAGGTGATCCACGACACCTACGACAAGCAAGGTAACCCGATCGAGCTGTCGCCGCGCAACGTGCTCAAAAAGGTGCTGAAACTCTACTCCGACAGGGGCTGGCAGCCGATCGTGGCGCCAGAAATGGAGTTCTACCTGACCAAGCGCTGCGAAGACCCGGACTTCCCGCTGCAACCGCCGGTTGGCCGCTCAGGTCGCCCGGAAACCGGTCGTCAGTCCTTCTCGATTGAAGCGGCAAACGAATTCGATCCGTTGTTCGAAGACGTCTACGACTGGTGCGAATTGCAGGAGCTGGACCTCGACACGCTGATCCACGAGGACGGCACGGCGCAGATGGAAATCAACTTCCGTCACGGCGATGCCCTGTCCCTGGCCGACCAGATCCTGGTGTTCAAGCGCACCATGCGCGAAGCCGCGCTCAAGCACAACGTGGCGGCGACGTTCATGGCCAAGCCCATGACTGGCGAGCCGGGCAGCGCGATGCACTTGCACCAGAGCATCATCGACATCGAGACCGGCAAGAACGTCTTCTCCAACGAAGACGGGTCCATGAGCCAGTTGTTCCTGAACCACATCGGTGGTTTGCAGAAACTGATCCCCGAGTTGTTGCCGCTGTTCGCGCCGAACGTGAACTCGTTCCGCCGCTTCCTGCCGGACACTTCGGCACCGGTGAACGTGGAGTGGGGCGAAGAGAACCGCACCGTGGGCCTGCGGGTTCCGGATGCCGGGCCGCAAAACCGTCGGGTGGAAAACCGCCTGCCGGGCGCCGACGCCAACCCGTACCTGGCGATTGCCGCGAGCCTGCTCTGCGGTTACATCGGCATGGTCGAAGGTTTGAACCCGAGTGCGCCGGTGGTGGGGCGTGGCTATGAACGCCGCAACCTGCGCCTGCCACTGACCATCGAAGACGCGCTGGAACGCATGGAACACAGCGCGACTATCGAGAAATACCTGGGCAAAAAATTCATCACTGGCTACGTCGCGGTCAAGCGGGCCGAGCATGAAAACTTCAAGCGCGTGATCAGTTCGTGGGAGCGGGAATTCCTGCTCTTCGCCGTCTGATGCGCCGGGCGCCGCTGATATTGGCGGCGCCTTCACTGAAATCTTAGGAGAATTCGCATGACCAGCAACAACCCGCAAACCCGTGAATGGCAAACCCTGAGCAACGATCACCACCTGGCGCCGTTCAGCGATTTCAAGCAGCTGAAAGAGAAAGGCCCACGGATCATCACCAACGCCAAGGGCGTTTACCTCTGGGACAGCGAAGGCAACAAGATCCTCGACGGCATGGCCGGCCTGTGGTGCGTGGCGATCGGCTACGGTCGCGATGAACTGGCCGATGCCGCCAGTAAACAAATGCGCGAACTGCCTTACTACAACCTGTTCTTCCAGACGGCTCACCCGCCGGTGCTGGAACTGGCCAAGGCCATCTCCGACATCGCGCCACAAGGCATGAACCACGTGTTCTTCACCGGTTCCGGCTCTGAAGGCAACGACACCATGCTGCGTATGGTTCGTCACTACTGGGCGATCAAGGGTCAGCCGAAGAAGAAAGTCATCATCAGCCGCAAGAACGGCTATCACGGTTCCACCGTGGCCGGCGCGAGCCTGGGTGGCATGACGTACATGCACGAACAAGGCGACTTGCCGATCCCGGGCATCGTCCACATCGCGCAGCCGTACTGGTTCGCTGAAGGCGGCGAGATGACACCGGAAGAGTTCGGTATCTGGGCGGCCAATCAGCTGGAAGAGAAGATTCTGGAAGTCGGCGTGGCCAACGTCGGTGCCTTTATTGCCGAGCCGATCCAGGGCGCCGGCGGCGTGATCATTCCGCCAGACACCTACTGGCCGCGCATCAAGGAAATCCTCGCCAAGTACGACATCCTGTTCGTGGCGGACGAAGTGATCTGTGGTTTCGGCCGCACCGGTGAGTGGTTCGGTTCCGATTTCTACGACCTCAGACCCGACATGATGACCATCGCCAAAGGCCTGACGTCCGGCTACATCCCTATGGGTGGCCTGATCGTGCGTGACGAAGTGGTTGCGGTGCTCAATGAAGGTGGCGATTTCAACCACGGTTTCACCTATTCCGGGCACCCGGTAGCGGCTGCGGTGGCGCTGGAAAACATCCGCATCCTGCGCGAAGAAAAAATTATCGAGCGCGTTCATGCAGAAACGGCACCCTATTTGCAAAAGCGTCTACGGGAACTGAACGATCACCCATTGGTGGGGGAAGTCCGCGGCGTGGGGCTGCTGGGGGCGATCGAGCTGGTGCAGGACAAGGCCACTCGCAAGCGTTACGAAGGCAAGGGCGCCGGCATGATTTGCCGCACGTTCTGCTTCGAAAACGGCCTGATCATGCGCGCCGTCGGCGACACCATGATCATTGCTCCACCACTGGTGATTACACCGGCAGAAATCGATGAGTTGGTGACCAAGGCACGCAAGTGTCTGGACCTGACCCTGAGTGCGTTGCAGGGCTAAGTGCTAGGCTCTGAGCGGGGTGCGAAGTTCGCATTTCGCTCAGCGCAAACAAAGGATGGGTCTTTCCTTGAAAGCCTGCCTGGGATCTTGCCAGACTACCGGTTGTTTTAGTTGCCCAGGAATAGGCCGCTGGCTCTTGGTTAACAAGAACGTGGTTAAAAAGAAAAATTGGAGCATTACCCATGAAGGCATTAGGTATGAAGATAGCTGGCAAGACCCTCCTCGCCATGTCCCTGATGGGCGTGATGGCGGGCGCAGTTCAGGCGGACGACAAGGTTCTTCACGTGTACAACTGGTCCGATTACATCGCACCGGATACCGTCAAGAAGTTCGAAGCCGAGTCGGGGATCAAGGTTGTTTACGACGTATTCGACAGTAACGAAACCCTGGAAGCCAAGTTGCTGGCAGGCAAGTCCGGCTACGACATCGTCGTACCGTCGAACAACTTCCTGGCCAAGCAGATCAAGGCCGGCGTTTACCAGAAGCTCGACAAGTCCAAGCTGCCTAACTGGAAGAACCTGAACCCTGACCTGCTTAAAGCAGTATCGGTAAGCGACCCGGGCAACGAACACGCTTTCCCGTACATGTGGGGTTCGATCGGTGTCGGCTTCAACGCCGAGAAGGTCAAGGCTGCACTGGGTGCCGATGCGCCAACCAATTCCTGGGACCTGATCTTCAAACCTGAAAACGCCGCCAAGTTGAAGTCGTGCGGTATCAGCTTCCTCGATTCGCCAACCGAGATGATTCCGGTGGCGTTGCACTACCTGGGCTATCCAACCGACAGCCAGGACAAAAAACAACTGGCCGAAGCCGAAGCACTGTTCCTGAAGATTCGTCCTTCGGTGGGCTACTTCCAC
The DNA here is from genome assembly GCF_044760065.1 of Pseudomonas sp. NPDC098740. NCBI lineage: Bacteria > Pseudomonadati > Pseudomonadota > Gammaproteobacteria > Pseudomonadales > Pseudomonadaceae > Pseudomonas > Pseudomonas sp. NPDC098740. The sequence continues at coordinate 74,210 of NZ_JBIWAM010000020.1, forward strand.
TCGTCCAAGTACATTTCCGACCTGGCCAACGGCAACATCTGCGTGGCCGTGGGTTACTCGGGTGACATCTACCAGGCCAAGTCCCGCGCGGCTGAAGCCGGTGACAAGGTAAAAGTCAGCTACAACATTCCGAAAGAAGGTGCCGGCAGCTTCTACGACATGGTCGCCATCCCTAAAGATGCCGAAAACGTCGAAGGCGCCTACAAGTTCATGACCTTCCTGCAGAAGCCGGAAATCATGGCTGAAATCACCAACGCCGTACGCTTCCCGAACGGAAACGCGGCCGCCACCGCATTGGTCGATAAAGACATCACCGCCGACCCAGGCATCTACCCACCAGCGGACGTGCTGGCCAAGCTGTACGCGATTGCCGACTTGCCGGCCGCGACCCAGCGGCTCATGACCCGCAGCTGGACCAAGATCAAATCCGGTAAGTAAGTAAAACCCTGTAGCAGCTGCCGCAGGCTGCGTTGAGGTCCGAAGGACCTCCGCTTTTCGACAGCACAACGGCTTCGCAGTTGAACGCAGCCTGCGGCAGCTGCTACAGGGATCTTCATAAAGTTTGCTGGAACGGTTTTTCGAGGGTAAGTTGCGCGCCGGTTTTGTTGCCAGGCAGCCATGGCTGTCATGTAACGCGGGGCAACTTGGGCCCAACTAATTTTAGAGGACCTCCACGTGCCTATTTTTTCTTTGTTGCGCAATGCACTGCTGGTCGGCGCCGGACTGACGCTTGCCGTTAGTGTCCAGGCGGCCGGCACTGTGCATATTTATAACTGGTCGGACTACATCGGTTCGACGACTCTGGCCGACTTCCAGAAAGAGACCGGCATCAAACCGGTGTATGACGTTTTCGATTCTAACGAAACCCTGGAAGGCAAGTTGCTGGCCGGGCGTACCGGTTATGACGTGGTCGTGCCGTCCAACCACTTCCTTGGCAAGCAGATCAAGGCCGGTGCTTTCCAGAAACTCGACAAGTCCAAGCTCACCCACTATGCCAACCTCGACCCGGTGCTGCTCAAGCGCCTGGAGCAAAACGATCCGGGTAACCTGTACGCCGTACCGTATCTGTGGGGCACCAACGGCATCGGTTACAACGTCGACAAGGTCAAGGCTGTGCTGGGCCTCGACAAGATCGATTCCTGGGATGTGGTGTTCGAACCGGAGAACATCAAGAAACTGCACAGCTGCGGCGTGGCGTTCCTCGACTCCGCCGATGAAATGATGCCCACGGTCCTCAACTACATGGGCCTGAACGCCAACAGCACCAACCCTGAAGACTACAAAAAGGCCGAAGCCAAGTTGCTGGCGGTGCGGCCTTACGTGACCTATTTCCACTCGTCCAAATACATCGCGGACCTGGCCAACGGCGATATCTGCGTGGCGATCGGCTTTTCCGGCGACATGTTCCAGGCCAAGGCCCGTGCGGCTGAAGCCGGCAAAGGCATGAACATCGCCTACTCGATTCCGAAAGAGGGCGGCGCGCTCTGGTTCGACATGCTGGCGATCCCCAAGGATGCGGCCAACGTCAAGGAAGCCCATGCCTTCATCAACTATTTGCTGAAACCCGAGGTGATCGCCCAGGTCAGTGATTACGTGGGTTACGCCAACCCTAACCCAGGGGCGGACACACTGATGGAACAGTCCATTCGCACCGACAAGTCGGTTTATCCACCGCAAGCCGTCCTCGACAAGACTTACGTGTCTATCGAGTTACCACCAAACATTCAACGTTTGATGACCCGCAGCTGGACCAAGGTCAAGTCGGGTAAATAGCTACAAAGGCTCAAATTATCCAAGGTTGGCTCACCTTGAGCGAACTGCACTCTTTTTTTCTGGGAGTTTCGTAAATGGCAGTTGCCTCCGGCGCCTATAAGAAAGCCCTCGAGGGCGACCAATCACCTAAACAGGTGTTGGTCAAAATCGACCGGGTCACGAAGAAGTTCGACGAGACGATTGCCGTGGACGATGTGTCCCTGGAAATCAAGAAAGGCGAGATTTTCGCCCTGCTCGGCGGTTCGGGATCGGGCAAATCCACGTTGCTGCGCATGCTCGCAGGATTCGAACGGCCCACGGAGGGGCGCATTTTCCTCGATGGCGTAGACATCACCGACATGCCGCCGTACGAGCGGCCGATCAACATGATGTTCCAGTCCTACGCCTTGTTCCCGCACATGACCGTGGCGCAGAACATCGCCTTCGGCCTCAAGCAGGACAAAATCCCCGCCGCTGAAGTCGATGCCCGTGTCGCGGACATGCTCAAGCTGGTTCAGATGACGCAATACGCCAAGCGCAAGCCGCATCAGTTGTCCGGTGGTCAGCGTCAGCGTGTGGCCCTGGCGCGTTCGTTGGCCAAGCGGCCGAAACTGTTGCTGCTCGACGAACCGATGGGTGCTCTGGACAAGAAGCTGCGTTCGCAAATGCAGCTTGAGCTTGTCGAGATCATCGAGCGGGTCGGCGTAACCTGCGTCATGGTGACCCACGATCAGGAAGAGGCCATGACCATGGCCGAGCGCATCGCGATCATGCACCTGGGCTGGATCGCCCAGATCGGCAGCCCGATCGACATCTACGAAACCCCGACCAGCCGTCTGGTCTGCGAGTTCATCGGCAACGTCAACATCTTTGACGGTGAAGTGATCGACGACGCCGAAGGTCACGCGACCATCACCTGCAAGGACCTGGACCGCCAGATTTACGTGGGCCACGGCATCAGCACGTCGGTGCAGGACAAGTCCGTGACCTACGCGATCCGTCCGGAAAAACTGCTGGTGACACCGACCATGCCGACCTGTGAATACAACTGGTCCAGCGGCAAGGTGCACGACATCGCCTACCTCGGTGGCCACTCGGTGTTCTACGTCGAGCTGCCGAGCGGCAAGATCGTCCAGTCTTTCGTCGCCAACGCCGAACGCCGTGGCCAGCGCCCAACCTGGGGTGACCAGGTTTACGTGTATTGGGAAGACGACAGCGGCGTGGTACTTCGCTCATGAACATGCGCAAATTCAAACGCCGCCTCAATCGAATAATTCCCGGTGGCCGTCAGCTGGTCATCGGGGTTCCGTTCATTTGGCTGTTCCTGTTCTTCATGCTGCCGTTCTTCATCGTCCTGAAGATCAGCTTCGCCGAAGCCGACGTGGCCATTCCGCCGTACACCGAGATCTACAGCTTCATCGACCAGAAACTGCAAGTGCTGCTCAACCTCGGCAACTACGCGATGCTGGCCGGCGACGAGTTGTACATCGCCGCTTACCTCGGTTCGTTGAAGATGGCGCTGATCAGCACCGTCCTCTGTTTGCTGATCGGCTACCCGATGGCCTACGCCATCGCCAGTGCCCGCAAAGAGATGCAAACGGTGCTGGTGCTGCTGATCATGATGCCGACCTGGACTGCGATCCTGATCCGCGTGTATGCGTGGATGGGCATCCTCAGCAACAACGGTCTGCTCAATGGTTTCCTGATGAGCATGGGCTGGATCAATGAGCCGCTGCAGATCCTCAACACCAACCTCGCGGTGTACATCGGCGTCGTTTATTCGTACCTGCCGTTCATGATCCTGCCGCTCTACGCCAACCTGGTGAAGCACGACAACAGCCTGTTGGAAGCCGCATCGGACCTGGGTTCGAGCACTTTTAACAGCTTCTGGAAGATCACCATTCCGCTGTCCAAGAACGGCATCGTCGCGGGCTGCATGCTGGTGTTCATTCCGGTCGTGGGCGAGTTCGTGATCCCGGAACTGCTCGGCGGTCCGGAAACCCTGATGATCGGTAAAGTGCTCTGGCAAGAGTTCTTCAACAACCGTGACTGGCCGGTGGCATCTGCCCTGGCAGTGGTGATGCTGTTGATCCTGATTGTGCCGATCATCCTGTTCAACCGCAGTCAGGCCAAAGAAATGGAGGGTAAAGAATGAAGCGCTTCCGTTTCTCAAGTTTCATGCTGGTTGCGGGTTTGCTGTTCATCTACGCGCCGATGCTGATCCTGGTGATCTACTCGTTCAACGCCTCAAAACTGGTAACGGTGTGGGGTGGCTGGTCAATCAAGTGGTACGTCGGTTTGATGGACAACACTCAGCTGATGGGGTCGGTGGTGCGCTCGCTGGAAATCGCCTGCTACACGGCGGTGGCGGCGGTGGCGCTGGGTACGTTGGCGGCATTCGTGCTGACCCGTATCACCCACTTCAAGGGTCGTACGCTGTTCGGTGGCCTGGTCACCGCGCCGCTGGTGATGCCCGAAGTGATCACCGGTCTGTCGCTGTTGCTGCTGTTCGTGGCGATGGCGCAAATGATCGGTTGGCCACAGGAGCGCGGCATCATCACCATCTGGATCGCCCACACCACATTCTGTGCGGCGTATGTGGCGGTGGTGGTCTCGGCGCGCTTGCGTGAGCTGGACCTGTCCATCGAAGAAGCGGCCATGGACCTTGGCGCGCGGCCATGGAAGGTTTTCTTCCTGATCACCATCCCGATGATCGCGCCATCGTTGGGGGCTGGCGGCATGATGTCCTTCGCCCTGTCCCTGGATGACCTAGTGTTGGCGAGCTTCGTATCGGGCCCGGGTTCCACGACCCTGCCGATGGAAGTGTTCTCGGCAGTGCGTCTGGGCGTGAAACCCGAGATCAATGCCGTGGCCAGTCTGATTTTGCTGGCGGTATCGCTGATGACGTTCCTGGTCTGGTTCTTCAGCCGTCGTGCCGAAGAAAGTCGCAAACGTGCGATTCAGCAGGCGATCGAAGAAGGTGCTGCCGACTCCTGGAAACAACCGGACGTGCGTCGCGCCCAGCAGGCGCCGGAAGCGGCTTAACAGCAAAAGATCGCAGCCTGCGGCAGCTCCTACAAGGATACGCATTCCTCTGTAGGAGCTGCCGAAGGCTGCGATCTTTTGACTTTATGGGTCAGGAAACCCAAGGGGACTTGCGGATGATCTCGACGAAGTTCATCGGTTTGAAACCCGGCTCGCTGTCGACCAGCACATCCGCGTTCACGGTGCCAAAAGTGGTGTCCGGCTTGTGTTTGAAGCCATTGGCAAACGCACACAGGATGCACTCCTTGAACCCTTCGCCACGCGGGTGGGCATGCACCACTTCTTCGCGTTGCGCGCTGGGGAATGCCGCGTAATCGATGCCAAGCACATCCATTTCGACGCCAGCGGTGACCAGCGCCACATTAGGCCGCAGGTGTTGCGGCACGCCCGGTGTGGTGTGCAGAGCAATCGACAACCAGACCTGCTCGATATCGTCGTCGGACAAACCGTAAGGCTTGAGGAATGCTTTGGCAGCGTTGGCGCTATCGACTTCGAAGCGCTCGTCGTCAGTGCGATGGCCTTCCACCAGACCCAAGTCATGGAACATCGCGCCGACGTACAACAGTTCGGGGTTGTAGGCCAGTTGCTTGCGTTCACCGCTCAAGGCACCGAACAGAAACACACGACGCGAGTGGTGATACAGCAGGTCTGATTCGACGTCGCGAATATATTCCGTGGTGGCCTTGGCCAACGCGCTGTCGGGGATTTTGATACCGGCGATGGTGCTGCTCATGGTGCTGTCCTCATGGGGAACGCCGTGGCGGCGCTGATGGGGTCAGTCTGTCCGCGCACCCGAAACCGGACAATCGATCCATGGCTGCGATCCCGGCCAATGAGCATGCATATCGCGCCAACCTCGCTTGTTGGGCGCGGATTGGCTAGGGTTAATAGTGATCAGCCAGAAAAGATCGCAGCCTTCGGCAGCTACTACATGGGATCGGCATACACCTGTAGGAGCTGCCGAAGGCTGCGATCTTTTCCACATTCAAGGTGATTTCCTGTCATGCAGAAAACCGTTGCCATCGTGGTGTTCTCAGGCGTTCAGTCCCTGGACGTCACCGGTCCCATGGATGTGTTTTGCGAAGCCAATCGTTTCCTTGAGCCGCCAGATCACTATCGACTGGAGGTGATCGGCGTCGAGCGCGGGGTGATGCCGTGTTCCAACGGTTTGGCACTCAATGCCCATCGGCATTTCAGCGAAGCGCTGGAGGCCTATGACTTGCTGCTGGTGGCCGGTGGGCCGCAGTTACCGTTCATGGATTTCGGTGCGGCATTCGATGCCTGGCTGCGCAATGCCTGCGCGCAGGCGCAACGTTTTGGTTCGATCTGCAACGGCGCGTTCATGCTCGCCCGGGCCGGATTGCTGGACGGGCGAACGGTGACCACCCACTGGGGCGACGCCGCGGCGCTGGCGCAGGTGTGCCCGTCGACTCAGGTCGAAGCTGATCGCCTTTACGTGGAGGACGGCGAGCTCTACACCTCGGCGGGTGTCACGGCCGGGATTGATCTGTCGCTGTACTTGCTGGCCAGGGATCACGGGCCGGAAGTAGCGCTGAGTGTGGCCAAGCGACTGGTGGTGTTCACTCAACGCTCGGGCGGGCAGTCACAGTTCAGCCCATTCCTCACACCACACGCCGAGCCCACTTCGGCAGTGGCGTTGGTGCAGCTCTACGTGTTGGCCAACCTGACGGGGGACCTGACGATTGCCGACCTGGCCAACGCCGCCAACATGAGTGCCCGCAACTTTTCCCGGGTGTTTACCAAAGAGGCGAAAATCACCCCGGCGGAATTCGTCGAACGGGCCAGGGTGGATGCGGCGCGGGTGCTGCTTGAAAGCACCCACTCGCCGCTGAAGACCGTGGCGTATCAGTGCGGATTTCGCGATGCCCAGCACATGCGCAGTGTGTTCAACCGCAGGCTGGGCGTGACGCCGCAGCAGTTCAGGCTGAACTTTGCGGCGCTGGTTTGACTGAACTTTTTGTCGCTTGTCAGGGCCTCATCGCGAGCAAGCTCGCTCCCACAATTGACCGAGTTGTTAAGACGGACGCGGTCAAAATGTGGGAGCGAGCTTGCTCGCGATGGCGGCAGAACAGCCGATGAGATTTCGATCTACTGCGCCGCCCGCGCCCGCAACAGCTTCAACGTGCTCCGCGTATTGGCCGTGACTTCTTCTTCATTGAGATGCGCCTGGTAGTAGATCCCTTCGATAAACGCCTCAGCCTGGTCGTCATAGTGGCTGTCGAACGGTACGCCACTCTGGCCAACCGGGTTGACGGTCAGGCTGTGGGTCGGGTCGGCCAAGTCGATCAAGCGACGGGTCGAGGGACCATAAGTTACTGGCCACGGCGCCGGGCCGATTTTGGCCGAGAGGTTGTTCGGTACTTCGTGAGTGCCAGGTGCCGCGAACGGGCCGACATTGAAGATCCGGTCCAGCGGCTTTTGCTGCCCCAGCGGATGGCCATGGGTCAGCGTGTGCGCCTTGCCCCACTGCCATTGCGCGAAATCGGCGCCGAGGGTGGTCTTGAGGTGAGCAATGCTCGCCTGCCACGCAACCTTGACCGTATCGGCGCGGGTTTCCTTGCCGAGGGTGTTGCGGTTGTCCCACCACGGTGAATCGGCAGTCGCGGTCAGGCGAGGCAGTGCGGAATCAATCACCCGGGTCGACAGCAAAGTCTCGAAGAAATCATTGCCCAGCTCATCGTGCATCGTCGCGTCAGCCAGGTTGAACAGCAACTGGTTGAACAGCGTGGCGCTGGTGGAGTCGAGCGGGTAGTCGCCTTTCCATTGGGCCAGTTGCTCAACCAGTTTGAGCTCGGCGGGATCGCTCACCCCTTCACGCAATACCGGCAACAACGGCGCCAACAGGCGCGGGCCGTAAGCGGTGGTGGTGCCCAGTTGCACCTTTTGGCTGGCGTCCAGATCCCACTTGATGGTTTTGTCGCTGAGCTGGCGATTGAGCTGCTGACCTCGATCGGCCAGGTTGTAGTAACCGGGAATTTCCATGCCGGTCGGCGACACCGGCTGGAAGTTGGCCGAGACGATGTAACCGCGTGCCGGGTTCTCTTCCTGTGGGTTGGCGCTGAACGGGTAAAAACCTTCCTTGTCCGCGTCAGCGGTGCTGCCATCGAGGATGAACCCCGGACGCACACCCGCCGGACGTTTTGGCAACTGCGCCGCTGCCCACCAGCCGATGTCGCCCGTGGCGTTGGCCCAGACGATGTTCAGGCCCGGCGCCTGAATCTTTGCGCAGGCACTGCGCGCCTTGGCCAGGGTGTCGGCGCGGTTGAGCTGATAGAAGCCCTCAAGGATCGGATTCTGGCTTTCGAGAAAACCCCACCACATGGCGATCGGCGTTGTGCCGACGCCGCTGCCCAGCGCATCGTTGACGATCGGGCCGTGGGGCGACTGGCGCAACACCAGTGTCACCGGTGCCTGGTCCTTGACCGCGATCTGCTGTTCGCTGGTCACCATGTCCACCCACTTGCCGCGATACCAGACCTGATTGGGGTTGTCCGGGTTGACCTTCTCGGCGATCAGGTCCAGGTCGTCGTTCTGGAACATGGTGATGCTCCAGCCGAAGTCGCGGTTCATCCCGAGAGAGGCGAACGGCATCAATGCCTGATAGTGGCCGTAGAGCTCAAAGCCCGGCGCCGAGAGGTGCGCTTCGTACCACACCGACGGCGCGGAAAAGCGGATATGCGGGTCGCCGGCCAACAGCGGTTTGCCGCTTTTGGTTCGACTGCCGGAGACGGCCCAGGCGTTGCTGCCCTCGAACTGCGGCAAGCCGTTGTCGGCCAGTACCTGTTCGCTGAGGCGGGCGAGGGCGTTGAGGTCTTTCCAGTCGGTACTGGCGAGGGGCGGCATGGCACCGCTGCGGTTTTTCGCCAGCACGCCCTTGGGCTGCCAGTCGAGATCGAAGACGTTCAGGTAGTTGGCGCCCAACTGATCGCGCACGTAGGTCAGCAACGGTTCGGTGCGAAACGCTGCGGCAAAACTGTAGGCCATGTAGCCGGTAATGCTGATGGTGTCCTGGGCGGTGAATGGGCGTTTGGGAATGCCCAGTAGATCAAACTCCGCAGGTTTTGGATGGCTGTCCTGATACTGGTTGATGCCATCCAGATAGGCTTGCAGGGCGATAAAGGCCGGCGACTGTTTGTCCATGTTCGCCAGGTAGGTGTCGGCGCGTTCGCGAATGCGCAAGCTGCGCATCAGCTTATCGGTGTCGAGCAGTTTCGGGCCCAGTACCTCGGCCAGCTCGCCGCGGGCGAGGCGGCGCAGGGCTTCCATCTGAAACAGTCGATCCTGGGCGTGCACGTACCCGAGGGCGCGGTACAGGTCGGTTTCGTTCTCGGCGCGGATGTGCGGGATGCCGCGCTCGTCGTAGCGCACGGTGACCGAACCTTGCAGGTGTTGTAGCTCGACCATGCCCTGGCGTGTCGGCTGCTTGCTGTAGACGTACCAGCCTGCACCTGCGGCGAGCGCGACAATCAGCAGGGCGAGAACGGTCAGGCTACGTTTCATGGTGATTCCTTGTTGTTATGAGTGGCAGCAGTTCCCTGGCGCCACTGTTTAACACGGCTTGCCGACATGGCCATCGCACTTAGGAGGGATTCGCGTCTCCTGTCAGCCTTACTTCACTGCGTCGACAGGCCACGGGCAGTAACAACCCACGGCCAGTGTGTGCGTGGCATTCACCGCGCGGCCTTCGTTCAACGCTTGCAGAATCGGCTCAATAAAGCTGTTGTTCGAATTGCAGGTCAGGCCTTCGCTGTACGGACCGAAATACGCCAGTTTGCCGCTGCGATTCCAGATCGCCACGGCCGGGCTGGCGGGGATCTGTTCGGAGCCTGGCAGGACGACGATGCTTTTAAGGCTGCTTAAGGTGCTCGGTAACTGACCGTGGCTGCCAGGCTTTTGTACCGCATAAAACTCCACGCCTTGCGGTACATAGTGCTCAACCAGTTCGCTCAGGTGTTGTTGGTTACCGACGTTGCACGGGCAGGCCGGGTCCCAGAAGTGCACGAGGCGGATGGCGCCGGGGCCGGCGAGATGATCGGGCAGGCGCAGCGGGTCGCCGGAGAACACCGCGGTGTGCTCGCTGAACGCTCGCAGGTAGCGGCCCTGAAACCAGTCGTAGGCAGCCCACAGCACGCCGGCACACACGAGGGCGAGCAGGCTGGCAAGCAGTGTGGCGCGGTAGGGCGAGCGCATGGATTTCAGTCCTCGAAGGTGCGCTAGCTTGCCATGCTTGCCCCAACAGATGAATATCGCAGGCCCATAAAGTCCGTTTCGCGTTCTGGAATTGCTCATGTCTGCCACTTTCGACTCCGATCATCTGCGTGCCAGCCTGCGGCCGCTGGCCGACTGGCAGCCGCTGTCGGTAGAAGCGCTGGCTTACCAGCGCTTCTACGGGCTGGATTTTGCGGGACGTAACGTGCGCAGTGGCCTTGGACGTTTCGCGGTCGATGGTTATGAAGTGGTCAGCCAGGTCTGGTGGCCCGAGCGGGCGAAGGCGACGCTGTTTTTGTTCCACGGTTTTTACGATCACACCGGGCTTTACCGGCATGTGATCGAATGGGCGCTGGATCAGAATTTTGCGGTGATTGCCTGCGACCTGCCGGGACACGGGCTGTCCAGTGGCGAACGGGCCAGCATCAAGGATTTCACCGAGTATCAGGACACGCTGCAAGGATTGTTCACCGAAGCACAATCCCTCGATCTGCCGCAGCCGTGGCACCTGTGCGGGCAAAGCACTGGCGGCGCGATCGTGATCGATCATGTACTCAATCAGGGCGCCAGCAGTCCGGCCCAGGGCCAGGTCATTCTGCTGTCGCCGTTGGTAAGGCCGCGGGCCTGGGGCTGGTCGCAACTCAGTTATTACCTGCTCAAGCCTTTCGTCAAAGCGATCGCCCGGCGCTTCAGCGAGAACTCCAACGACCCGGATTTTCTGCCTTTCCTGCAAGCGGACCCGTTGCAGCCGCTCCGTTTGCCGACCGCCTGGGTCGGTGCGCTGGCGCGCTGGATCAAGCGCATCGAAGCCGCCCCGTACAGCATGCGGCGACCGCTGATTGTGCAGGGGCAAGCGGACATGACCGTGGATTGGGAGCATAACCTTGAAGTGTTGCGGGGCAAGTTCGATCGGCCGCAGGTGCTGATGTTGCCTGAGGCGCGGCATCACCTGGCGAATGAGACGCTGGCGTTGCGGCGGGAGTATTTCGGGTTTTTGACGAAGCGGATCAAGGGTCGGAATCTTTAGCGTCTGTCATGGCCTCATCGTCGGATCGCCGCCCGGAGCAAGCTCGCTCCCACATTAGACCGAGTACGTCTGAACAACTCGGTCACTGTGGGAGCGAGCTTGCTCGCGATAGCGATTTATCAGGCGCTAAAAATTACTGGCGAAGCGTTGAAGTATCCTGCCCCACCGCCAACCCCGCGCGAATCGCCGCCAATGCTGCCTGGTAATAAGCCTTGCCCTCGGCGGACTCGGCGAAGGTCGCGAACTCTTCCAGTTCTTCATCCGACAGGTCGCGATAGACATACAACAGCGTGTTGTTCAGGTCGTTGCCGATCTGGTCCATCAAGCGCTGACGCTGACCGTTCAACATGCCTTGAGCCTGACCACCGCCGAGCAGGCCGGGGATCATCGAACTGAGGCTGTCGGCCGCGACGCCGGCAATCGCCAGGCTGACTTCCGCGCCAGCCTCGCGAGCGGGCAGGGCCTGGGCCAGATGGCCGATGATCAGCATGCGGTTGTCGCTGGCCTGGATCCTGGGTAAACCCTTGGCGTTTTTTGCCAACTGATCGCGACGGGTCGCGAGCAATTCGGCGGCCACGATTTTCTTGCCCAAGGGTGACTGAAAGAATGTCAGCGCAGGTTTCGGATCGGCGAGGGTCTTGCGCAATTGCGCTTCGGCGCGCTGGTCGACGGCCTGGGGGGCAAAGCGCTGATTACTGTTATTCACCAGCGCCTGGAACACTGCCGGCGGCAGACTGTTCTGGTACCGCTGCTGAGCGGCCGAGAGAGCGTCGTTGAAATGCGCGCGTTGTTCTGGCCAACCGGCGACCTTGTACAACTGGTCGTGGCCGTCTGCCCAAGCGGGCAATACACAGAACATCAACAGTGAAAAAAGCAAACGGCGCATAGGGACTCCTGTCAGCAGGCGACTATTCTCCGTGTGGCATTCGTCCTTGTCGAGAATTCGTATCAACCCGCTGCGCGGCTCTGTCGGATTTTCAGGCACAGGAATACTATGCGCGGCATGCGAATACCCTCTGATCACCCGCTGCTGTTACGTATCGTCGACGACCTGGCTGAGCACGGCTGGTCGCAGCAGAATATTTTCCTTCCTCTGGGTCTGACCCGGGAACTGGCGGCTGAGTGCCGTAAACGTGCTGCCGAGGGCGAATTGGCCCCGGCCGCCGTGGGTCGCGGGTCGACATCCGAGATTCGCGAGGGGATTCGCGGCGACCATATCCAGTGGATCGAGCCCGGCCAGGCGTTGGCGTGCGACAGCTATCTGGATTTGATGGACAGCCTGCGCGAGGCGATGAATCGCGGTTTGTTTCTGGGCCTGGAAGATTTCGAAAGCCATTTCGCGCTGTACCCACCCGGCGCGTTCTACCTCAAGCATGTCGACCGTTTCCGCGACGACGACCGGCGCATGGTGTCGGCGGTGGTCTATCTCAATGACGCCTGGCTGCCCGAGCACGGCGGCCAGTTGCGTATGTACCTGGATGAAAGCGTCGAACATGATGTGGTGCCCACAGGTGGATGCCTGGTGGTGTTTCTGTCGGGTGAAGTGCCCCACGAAGTCCTGCCCTCGACCCGCGATCGCCTGTCGTTGACCGGCTGGTTCCGGCGGCGTGGCAACGAGCCGTTCTGATCATGCAAAAAATTCTGGTAAGCCGCTGTCTGCTGGGCCACCGCGTACGTTATGACGGCGGGGCCAGTGGGCCGTTCGATCAGCTTCAGCAGTGGCTTGATGAAGGTCGGGTGGTGCCGTTGTGTCCGGAGGTTGCCGGTGGCTTGCCGACGCCGAGGGCGGCGGCGGAAATTCCGGGCGGGCAGGGTGCTGAAGTGCTTGATGGCCACGCCTCAGTGATCACCACCGAGGGCGAGGACGTCAGCGCCGAGTTTCTCTCGGGGGCTTATCAGGCGTTGGAACTGGTGCAAAAGCACGGCATCCGCATTGCCGTGCTCAAGGCCAACAGCCCGTCTTGCGGGAACTTGTTGACCTATGACGGGACGTTTAGTGGTGTGAAGGTCAGTGGTGAAGGTGTTACTGCGGCGTTGCTCAAGCGTCACGGTGTCCAGGTTTTCAGCGAGCTGGAGTTGCCGCAAGCTGCACAGGCCCTGACCAACCTGAAGTAACGTCTTACACAAAACCCCTGTGGGATCTTCAGTGTCTTACGGTTTGGGCGGCACACTCGTATCCGCCCCAAACCACTTCTGCGACAACGCCTCCAGTCGCCCATCCGCCTTGATCCGCTGCAACGCGTTCTCCAGGCTGGCATGAAACGCCGGGTTACCCTTCTGAAACGGAATCGCCAGGCTCACGGGCGGGCCGACTTTCGGCTTCTCTTCCGTCAAGGCTTGCACTAGCAGCATCGAGCGCGGTTGCTCTTCCTTCTGCGCGATCAATTGCGCATTGGTGTAGCTGTAAGGTTCGCTGAAGTCGAAACGATCCTTGAGGTCCGGGGTCACTGCTATGTGATTGATGGCGACGTCGTACTTGCCGGTTTCAACACCTTGCAGCAGATCGTTGGAATCGGTAATGACGAAGTCGGCCCGTACATCCAGTTCGTTGGCCAGCAGTTGGCCCAATTCGACCTCGAAGCCCGTTAGATTGCCATCGTCCTTGAAATTGAACGGCGGTGTATTAGCCTCAAGAGCGATGCGCAATTCGCCACGGTCGTTTACATCGTCAATCAGTTCGGCATGAGCCAAAGGGCTCAAGAGGGGTAGCAGGCAGATCAGGCCAGGCAAAAAACGCATGGTCACTCCTTTGAATTCATTATCGCGATGCTCTGGTTCAGGCTCGCTTTGCTATGGTTGTCGAGAGCTTTCGACAACGAATGGCCGTGAAGTTGTCATGGCCACGCGGATTTTACGAAAAAACTGGAGAAGAGAATGAAAACCTTTATGTCACGAGCAGCATTGGCTGGCCTGTTGCTGGGGGCTTCGATGCTGGCAACGGCTGCCACTCCGGCTCCCAAGGGAGCAGAAGCGTTCATCGTTTCCCCGGAAGACGGTGCCACGGTGCCACAGGAATTCAAGGTCAAGTTCGGCGTCAAGGACATCTCTCTGGCCCCGGCGGGCGATGTCACCAAGCACACCGGTCACCACCACCTGCTGATCGACGTCAAAGAGCTCCCTACCGCTGGCCAGCCGATTCCGAACGACGCCAACCACATGCATTTCGGCAAGGCGCAGACCGAAGCCACCATCAAGCTGCCGCGAGGCAAGCACACCTTGCAGCTTGAGCTGGGCGACAGTGGCCACATGCCGTTCGATCCGCCGATCGTTTCGAAGAAAATCACCGTGAATGTGAAGTAACTTTTCAACAGGCATGAAAAAGGGAGACCAGAGGGTCTCCCTTTTTTGTCACTCAAGTCACTATCAGAACAACACGCGGCAACGAATGGTGCCGTTGATGTGCTGCAGCTTCTCTTGCGCCAGGTCCGAGTACTCGGCGTCTACGTCGATCACGACGTAGCCGACTTTCTCGTTGGTCTGCAGGAACTGACCGGAAATGTTGATGCCGTTTTCGGCGAAGACCTTGTTGATCTCGCTCATCACACCCGGAATGTTCTCGTGGATGTGCAGCAGACGGTGCTTGCCAGGGTGAGCCGGCAGGGCCACTTCCGGGAAGTTGACCGAGGACACCGACGTACCGTTGTCGCTGTACTTGACCAGCTTCTCTGCCACTTCCAGACCGATGTTGGCTTGCGCTTCAGCGGTGGAACCGCCGATGTGCGGGGTCAGGATCACATTGTCCAGGCCACGCAGCGGGCTTTCGAACTCTTCGTCGTTGGAGCGAGGCTCTACCGGGAATACGTCGATGGCCGCGCCGATCAGGTGCTTGTCCTTGATCGCGTCCGCCAGGGCTTGCAGTTCGACCACGGTGCCGCGAGCCGCGTTGATCAGGATGCCGCCCTTCTTGATCGCACGGATTTCTTTCTCGCCGATCATCCACTGAGTCGCAGCGGTTTCCGGAACGTGCAGGGTGACGATGTCGGACATGCCCAGCAGTTCGGTCAGGTTACCGACCTGAGTCGCGTTGCCCAATGGCAGCTTGGTCACGGTGTCGTAGAAGTACACCTGCATGCCCAGGCCTTCAGCCAGAACCGACAATTGTGTACCGATCGAGCCGTAACCGACGATGCCCAGCTTCTTGCCACGGATTTCGAAGGAGTTGGCCGCGCTCTTGATCCAGCCGCCACGGTGACAGGAGGCGTTCTTCTCAGGAATGCCGCGCAACAACAGGATCGCCTCGGCCAGCACCAGCTCGGCTACGGAGCGAGTGTTGGAGTACGGTGCGTTGAACACCGCGATGCCGCGTTCGCGAGCCGCGTTGAGGTCAACCTGGTTGGTGCCGATGCAGAAACAGCCGACAGCGACCAGTTTCTTCGCCTGATCGAAGATCTCTTCGGTCAGTTGAGTGCGAGAGCGAATGCCGATGAAGTGCGCATCAGCGATCTTTTCCTTCAGCTGGGCTTCCGGCAGAGAACCTGTGAGGTACTCGATGCTGGTGTAGCCCGCCGACTTGAGGACGTCGACAGCCGATTGGTGGACGCCTTCGAGAAGAAGGAACTTGATCTTGCTCTTATCGAGAGAAGTCTTGCTCATCTGCGTAAACCTGTATCCCGGAGAAAAATGGCAGGAAATGGTCAACAGATGCTGACCCGGACGGCAAGAAGGCCGTCGCCGCAGAACAGCCGTTGGGCACTATCCTGCGGGGTCGGTATGCTAGCATATGCACCCCGCTAAACACTCATTCCTGCGACGTGAAGCGTTCTCAGGATGACCATGAATTGTTCGAGAGTTCTGTCGATGACCAATCCTGCCCTGATTGAAGAGCTGAAGACCCTGGTTGAGCCTGGCAAGGTGCTGACCGATGCCGACTCCCTGAATGCTTACGGTAAGGATTGGACCAAGCATTTCGCCCCGGCCCCGACCGCCATCGTGTTCCCCAAGACCACCGAGCAGGTCCAGGCCATAGTCCGCTGGGCCAATGAGCACAACATTGCGCTGGTGCCGTCCGGCGGTCGCACCGGGCTGTCCGCCGCGGCTGTGGCTGCCAATGGCGAAGTCGTTGTGTCCTTCGACTACATGAACCAGATCCTCGACGTGAACATGACCGACCGCACCGCAGTCTGCCAGCCGGGCGTGGTCACCGAACACCTGCAGAACGTCGCCGAAGAAAAAGGCCTGTACTACCCGGTGGACTTCGCTTCGGCAGGTTCCAGCCAGATTGGCGGCAATATCGGCACCAATGCCGGCGGGATCAAGGTGATTCGCTACGGCATGACCCGCAACTGGGTGGCCGGCATGAAAGTCGTCACCGGCAAGGGCGACCTGCTGGAACTGAACAAAGATCTGATCAAGAACGCCACCGGCTACGACCTGCGTCAGTTGTTCATCGGTGCTGAAGGCACCCTCGGTTTCGTGGTCGAAGCCACCATGCGTCTGGACCGTGCCCCGAAAAACCTCACCGCCATGGTCCTCGGCACTGCCGATTTCGACTCGATCATGCCGGTGCTGCACGCGTTCCAGAGCAAACTGGACCTGACCGCGTTCGAATTTTTCTCCGACAAAGCGTTGGCCAAGGTCATGGGCCGGGGCGACGTACCAGCGCCATTCGAAACAGATTGCCCGTTCTACGCATTGCTGGAATTCGAAGCGACCACCGAAGAAGTGGCTAACCACGCCCTGGAAACCTTCGAGCACTGCGTCGAGCAGGGCTGGGTGCTGGACGGCGTGATGAGCCAGAGCGAAACCCAGCTGCAGAACCTCTGGAAGCTGCGTGAATACATCTCCGAAACCATTTCCCACTGGACGCCGTACAAGAACGACATTTCGGTCACTGTGTCGAAAGTCCCGGCGTTCCTGAAGGAAATCGACGCGATCGTCGGCGAACACTACCCGGATTTCGAAATCGTCTGGTTCGGCCACATCGGCGACGGCAACTTGCACTTGAACATCCTCAAGCCGGAAAACCTGAGCAAGGACGAGTTCTTCGCCAAGTGCGCGACCGTCAACAAGTGGGTGTTCGAAACCGTCGAGAAGTACAACGGCTCGATTTCCGCCGAACACGGTGTGGGCATGACCAAGCGTGATTACTTGACCTACAGCCGCTCACCGGTTGAGATCGAGTACATGAAAGCTGTCAAAGCGGTGTTCGATCCGAACGGAATCATGAACCCGGGCAAAATTTTCGCTGTTTGACTTTTGAATTTAAGAGCTACGAAACAGGAGTCGGTAATGAGCTATCAGCACCAGTATGTCGACGGTACGCGTATTCACTTTCCGCTGGGGAAAGTGGTGTGCATTGGCCGTAACTACGCCGAACACGCCAAGGAACTGGACAACCCGGTGCCTACAGAACCGCTGCTGTTCATTAAGCCGGGCAGTTGCGTAGTGCCGCTGGAAGGTGGTTTCAGCATTCCGACCGAGCGTGGCTCGGTGCATTACGAAGCGGAAATCGCGGTGTTGATCGGCAAGCCTTTGTCGACCAAGCCGAGCCGTGAAGAAGTGCTCGATGCTATCTCCGGCTTCGCCCCGGCCCTGGACCTGACCCTGCGCGACAAGCAGGCCGAGCTGAAAGCCAAGGGCCTGCCGTGGGAAATCGCCAAGTCCTTCGACGGTGCAGCGGTGATTGCACCGTTCGTGTCCGGCAGCACGTTTGCTGACCTGACCGACATTGGCATCCGCCTGACCATCAACGGCGAAGTGCGCCAGGACGGCAACAGCAGCGCGATGCTCAACCCGATCGTGCCGATGATCCAGCACATGGCCGGCTGCTTCTCGCTGCAGGCCGGTGATGTGATCCTGACGGGTACGCCGGTGGGTGTTGGTCCGCTGAATGTCGGTGACGAACTGGTGATTGAATTGCCAGGCGCCAGCAGCTTCACCAGCAGCGTCCGCTAAAAAAGCAAAAGATCGCAGCCTGCGGCAGCTCCTACACCAATCTCTGTAGGAGCTGCCGCAGGCTGCGATCTTTTGATCTTGGTTGCCCGCACAGGGCTTTCGCGCCATTTCCCGTTTTTTTCACATCTCGTCCGGATAATTCCGGGACTTGCGGCGTCTTAGCCGGTCCCAATTGTGCTATTACCCATAGCCTGAATTTCTGGAACGCATCCCTCGATGGTCACCCAACCACTGCCCAAGCTTAAAACTGCCCGCCGTTCGCGTTTTGTCATGCGTTGGTATTCCTGGCTTTTGCTGGTGGTCGCCGCCGCGTATGGCCTCGCGTTTGCGATGCATTGGGATGACCGAGGCGTGCTCTGGGTGCTGGAGCGTTTCGAAAGCCCCGCCGAACGCCAGGAGAGCATCTGGCTGCCGGATTACCGGGCAGTGATCGATGCCAAGGTGCTGCCGGGCATGGAGAAGGACGAAGCGTCGGACCTGGCCTACGACCCTCAGTCAAAAACCCTGTTTTCGGTCATGGGCAATAAACCGTTCCTGGTCGAACTGACATTGCAGGGTGACGTGCTGCGCAAGATGCCGCTGGTGGGCTGGAGCAACCCGGAAGGGGTGACCGTGATGGGCAACGGTCTGCTGGCCATCGTCGATGAGCGCGAACACATGCTCTCCATCGTCAAGGTCGATGCCGATACCCGCGAGCTGAACATCGCCGACTTCCCCAAATACGACCTCGGCCCTTCGAAGGACCAGAACAAGGCGTTCGAAGCCATCGTCTGGGATTCGCGCAATCAGCAAATGTTGTTGGGTGAAGAGCGTCCACCGGCGTTGTTCATCTGGAAAAGCAACGATGGCCAGACACTCACCGGTGACAAGCAGAAACTCGCCAATGACGAACTGGACATCCGCAACCTGTCTGCCCTGGCCATCGACCCGCGGACCGGGCACACCCTGGTGCTGTCTGCCGATTCCCACTTGCTGCTGGAGCTGGACGAGAAGGGTGAACAGGTCAGCTTTATGACCTTGCTGGGCGGCTTCAATGGTTTGAAGAAGACCATTCCTCGCGCCGAAGGTGTGACCATGGACGAGGCGGGGACGCTGTACATGGTGAGCGAGCCGAACCTGTTCTACCGTTTCGAAAAGCAACGGTAGGACCTGCCGAAGGTTCGGCCCGAACCTTCGGCAGCTCCTACGCCATTAAGCTTTAATTCAGACTGCCGTGGTATTTCATCTGCCCGTCCTGATTCCGAGCTTGCCCGAATGCGCCGACTTGCCCGCCCCAAACCCCTGATTCTGATCCTGTCGGTCATTGCGTTGATCTCGCTGGTTGCGGCCGGCCAGTACCTGCGCCTGTTCGAGCGCGCCTGGTTCAACCTGCACACCCTTTGGCAGCCCATGAACGGTGAGTCCATCGCTCTGGATCAGTACCAGGTAGCGGTCGAGGCGCGAGTCATTGTTGGGCTGGATGACGATGTATCTGCGTTGACCTTCGATCCGGTGCGCAAAAGCCTGTTCACCGTCACCAACAAAAACTCAGAGCTGATCGAACTGTCGCTGGACGGCCAGATTGTTCGACGCATTTCGCTGGTCGGGTTTGGCGATCCTGAAGCCGTGGAATTCATCAGCGCCGACACTTACGTGATCACTGACGAGCGTCAGCAGCGGCTGATCAAGATTCATCTGGAGAGCGACACAACGTTCCTCGACGCAGCGGATGCCGAGCAGATGACCCTTGGCGTGCACATGAGCAGCAATAAGGGCTTCGAAGGTCTGGCTTACGACTCGGTGGGCAAGCGGTTGTTTGTCGCCAAGGAACGCGACCCGATGCTGATCTACGAAGTGCACGGTTTTCCCCATTACAACCCGGAAAAATCCTACGCGGTGCACGTAGTGAACAACCCCAAGCGCGATGCGGGGATGTTCGTGCGAGACCTGTCCAGCCTGCAATACGACGAGCGCAGCGGCCATTTGCTGGCGTTGTCGGATGAGTCGCGGCTGATTCTGGAACTCGATGTGGACGGGCGACCGCTGAGCACCATGTCACTGAGCAAGGGCCGTCAGGGGTTGCAGAAGACAGTGCCGCAAGCGGAAGGGATCGCCATGGATGACGACGGTACGATGTACCTGGTGAGCGAGCCGAACCTGTTCTACGTCTTCAAAAAACCGCCACAACCCTGACCAACACCCCAAAACCCTGTGGGAGCGGGCTTGCCCGCGATGACGGCCTATCAGTCAACATTAATGTTGAATGTGATGGCCTCATCGCGAGCAAGCTCGCTCCCACAGGTTTATCGGCGTGCCGGATTTACTGGGCGCGCAGGGTTTTCACGCCTTCGCTGGTGCCCAGCAGCAGCAAATCCGCTGGACGTGCCGCGAACAAACCGTTGGTGACCACGCCGACGATGGCGTTGATCTGCGTCTCCAGCTCCACCGGGTTGGTGATCTGCATGTTGAACACGTCGAGGATGATGTTGCCGTTGTCGGTCAGCACGCCTTCGCGGTAGACCGGGTCGCCGCCGAGCTTCACCAGCTCGCGGGCCACGTGGCTGCGGGCCATCGGGATCACTTCCACCGGCAGCGGGAACGCACCGAGCACCGGCACCAGTTTGCTGGCGTCGGCGATGCAGATGAAGGTCTTGGCCACAGCCGCCACAATCTTCTCGCGGGTCAGGGCTGCGCCGCCGCCCTTGATCAGGTTCAGGTGCTCGTCGCTTTCATCGGCGCCGTCGACGTAGAACTCCAGGTCGCTGACAGTGTTCAGCTCATACACCGGGATGCCGTGGCCCTTGAGGCGGGCAGCGGTGGCTTCGGAACTGGCGACCGCGCCGTCGAACGCGCCTTTGTGCTTGGCCAGTGCATCGATGAAGCAGTTGGCGGTGGAGCCGGTGCCGACCCCGACGATGCTCTTGTCGTCGAGTTTCGGGAGGATGAAGTCGACGGCGGCCTGAGCCACTGCCTGTTTGAGTTGATCCTGGGTCATGCGGGCTCCGAAGCGGGCAAGGGGAGAACGGAAAGGCCGGCATTATAGCCCCATGCCGGGCTAAAACCTCTTGATTCGTGTGGTCGCCCGCCCGAAAGCCGGGTTAGACTCGTTGGCCCTGCCCAACCCGCTCAGTGATGCTTTCCGATGCTCGAACAGTACGTCAAAAAGATCCTCACCTCGCGCGTTTATGACGTTGCCGTAGAAACCCCATTGCAGACTGCCCGCCAGCTCTCCGAACGGCTGGGCAACAGTATTTTGCTCAAGCGCGAAGACTTGCAGCCGGTGTTCTCGTTCAAGATTCGTGGCGCCTACAACAAGCTCACGCAGCTTTCCGATGAAGAGCGCGCTCGCGGCGTGGTCACCGCTTCGGCGGGTAATCACGCGCAAGGCCTGGCCCTGGCGGCGAAAGTGTTGGGCGTGAAAGCCACCATCGTGATGCCCAAGACCACCCCGGAAATCAAAGTCGAAGGCGTGCGTTCACGCGGCGGCAAAGTGGTGCTGCACGGGGATTCGTTCCCGGAAGCCCTGGCCTACTCGCTGAAACTGGTCGACGAAAAAGGCTACGTCTACATCCACCCTTACGACGATCCCCACACCATTGCCGGGCAGGGCACGGTGGCGATGGAGATTCTGCGCCAGCACCCTGGCCGTCTCGACGCGATCTTCGTCCCGGTGGGCGGTGGCGGATTGATCGCCGGCATCGCGGCGTACGTGAAGTACTTGCGGCCTGAAATCAAAATCATCGGCGTCGAGCCGGACGATTCCAACTGCCTTCAACTCGCCATGGCCGCTGGCGAGCGCGTGATCCTGCCAACCGTGGGCCTCTTCGCCGACGGCGTCGCTGTGGCGCAGATTGGTCAGCACACCTTCGACATCTGCAAAGATTATGTTGATGAAGTGATCACCGTCAGCACCGATGAAATCTGCGCGGCGATCAAGGACATCTACGACGATACCCGCTCGATCACCGAACCTGCCGGCGCCCTGGGCGTGGCCGGGATCAAGAAGTACGTCGAGCAGCGTGGTGTCACCGGACATACCTTCGTGGCCATCGATTCTGGCGCCAACGTCAACTTTGACCGCCTGCGCCACGTCGCTGAGCGCGCTGAACTGGGCGAAGGCCGCGAAGCGATTATCGCCGTGACGATTCCCGAGAAGCCGGGCAGCTTCAAGGCGTTCTGCGAAGCCATCGGCAAGCGCCAGATCACCGAATTCAACTACCGCTACAACACCGGGAGCGAGGCGCACATCTTTGTTGGCGTACAGACTCACCCGGAAAACGATCCGCGCAGTGCGCTGATTGCCAGCCTCAGCGAACAGGGTTTCCCGGTGCTGGACCTGACCGACAACGAACTGGCCAAGTTGCACATCCGCCACATGGTCGGCGGCCGTGCGGCTCATGTGGTTGATGAAGTGATTCTGCGTTTCGAATTCCCGGAGCGTCCGGGCGCGCTGTTCAACTTCCTCAACAAACTCGGCGGGCGCTGGAACATCTCGATGTTCCACTACCGCAACCATGGTGCGGCGGATGGCCGTGTGGTCGCGGGCCTGCAAGTGCCTCACGATGAACGCCATCTGGTGCCCGCTGCGCTGGAAGAAATCGGCTACCCATATTGGGACGAAAGCGACAACCCGGCCTATCAGCTGTTTCTCGGCTGAGCGGCTACGCTGATGGCCAGGCCATAAGGAAATCGAACAATGGAAACGTTAACCGCCCTGAAAGTCGCTCATATGGTGGCGACGGTGTTGCTGCTGGTCAGCGCGCTGGGTCTGGCGATCTGGGTCTGGCGCACGCGCCGTAACGGTGACGCAACGGCTCACGCGCGCACGTTGCAGCGGCCGCGGGTGTTTATCTGGCTGGTGATGGGGCTGGCGCTGCTGAGCATGCCGTTTACCGGCTGGTGGATGGTGCATCTGGTGGGCTGGCCGCTGGGGCAGATCTGGTTGTTGGCTTCCAGTGTGCTTTACACCGTGGCGGCGTTGGGCTGGTTGTGGTTGCTGGTGCGGCTAAACAAGTTGCGCAAGGTGCCGGCGGGGAGCAATGGGAAGCTCACTTTCGCCCTCGCACTGTTCAGCTTCGTCTGTTTTATCGCGATTGCGGGGTTGATGGGCGCGAAGCCTGTTTAAGGCTTGGGACCGAGTCGGCCCCATCGCGAGCAAGCTCGCTCCCACAGGGGATTTGGGTCGTTCACACATCCAATGTGGGAGCGAGCTTGCTCGCGATGGCGGTATCAGTCGCGCAGAGTAATTACCGGCCAGCCACGCTTCTCGGCTTCAGCACGCAGATTCGGGTCCGGATCGACAGCAATCGGATGCGTCACCTGCTCCAACAGCGGAAAATCATTCATCGAGTCGCTGTAGAAATAGCTGTCTTCCAATGAATAACCGGTTTCTTCCAGCCAACGATTCAACCGCGTCACCTTGCCTTCCCGGAAGCACGGGACGTCGGTGCTACGCCCGGTGTAGCGGCCGTCGATCATTTCGCATTCAGTGGCGATCAGGGTTTCGACGCCCAAGCGTTGGGCAATCGGCCCGGTAACAAAACGGTTGGTCGCGGTGATGATCACCAACTTATCACCCGCCTCGCGGTGCTTGGCCAGTAGTTCGAGACCCTTGGGCAACACAATCGGCTCAATGCAATCGCGCATGTAATCCAGATGCCATTGATCCAGCGTGGCCATCTCGGTGCGGCCGAGCACTTCCAGACAGAAGTTCAGGTAGGCATCGTTATCCAGCTTGCCGGCCAGGTAATCCTGATAGAACTCGTCGTTGCGTGCCTTGTAGGCGACGGCGTCGAGGAAGCCGCGTTCGCACAGGTAATCGCCCCAGGCGTGGTCACTGTCACCGCCCAAGAGCGTGTTGTCCAAGTCGAATAAAGCCAGCCGCATTGCAGTTACTCGCTGAAAAGTCTGTAGAAAGGCGTCCAGAATACGGACTTTTCACAAGAGTGCACATAAGGTAGGCCGGCTCGTTGCTGCTATCACAACCTTTGTGGAACAATGCGGCGACATGCGTTTGCGAGGTTGTTGCCGTGATCGACCCCGATGGTTTCCGCCCCAATGTCGGGATCATTCTCACGAATGATGCCGGACAGGTGCTATGGGCTCGCCGTATCAATCAAGATGCCTGGCAGTTTCCACAGGGCGGGATCAACCCCCAGGAGACGCCGGAAGACGCCTTGTACCGCGAGTTGAACGAAGAAGTGGGTCTTGAGCGCGAAGATGTTGAAATTCTCGCCTGCACCCGGGGCTGGTTGCGCTATCGTTTGCCGCAACGTCTGGTCCGCACGCACAGCCAACCGCTGTGCATCGGCCAGAAACAGAAATGGTTTCTCCTGCGCCTGGTCTCCAACGAGCAGCGGGTGCGGATGGATTTGACCGGTAAACCGGAATTCGATGGCTGGCGCTGGGTCAGCTATTGGTATCAGTTGGGCCAGGTGGT
>NZ_JBIWAM010000021.1:0-22037 GCF_044760065.1 Pseudomonas sp. NPDC098740
CTTCCTCGAATAGGCCTGATACATAGATGCAACGGGGCGGCGGTTTTTCAAAAGCGGGTAGACAGTGGGGGCGAGTCCATACATAGCAGCTGGCGAAGCCTGCGTTCGGCTCGGGCGTCGACCTGCCAACTGTTGCCTTAAGCGCAACAGTCCTTTCATGAATCCGCTCTTTTTCCCCTCTCAAAACCCCCTTATCTTTGCCGCACCAAACAGCACTTGCCAAGCAAGAAGGTTTTAAAGATGTCCAACACTATGGGTATTGCCAGCGCTTTCGTTTTGTCCTCTTTGTTTCTGTCTCCGTTCGCCATCGCGGAAGAGTCGCAGACGTTCGTCGCGCAGAATTCCGCACGCGCTGCTGCATTCAAACAGAATCAGAGCGAAATGACGGCCAAGGCTCAAGAAGCTGCGCAAACCCCTCAAGCGTCCACCACTCAAGCCCAGCCACGGGTTGAGAAAGACAGCTGATTGTTAAGTATCGCTCTGTTTCCCTCGACACTTTTCATCGGCTCTTCCCTTTGAAAAGTTGTCTTCAAAGCCGCTGCTATCAGCGGTTTTTTTTCGTTGTGGTTTTAAACAGTTTTAGTTCGTCTTCTCTAACAAGAAACATCCTGAGCCTCAAAACAATGAGGCTCTTAGTTCATCCAAGGAGCTTTACCGCTAGTGCGTTTCCCTCTCAGATTCAGCCCGTTATTCATTGCAATCGTTGCAACGGTGGCGCCTGCTGCTCACGCCGCAGACGACTCAAACGCCGAAGGTTTCGTCGAAGGATCGAGCCTCAACCTCAACGCCCGTAACTACTACATGAACCGCAACCGCCTTCAGCAGACGGACGACAACATTGAATGGGGCCAGGGTTTCCTCGGCCTCTTCGAATCGGGCTACACCCAAGGCACCGTCGGTTTCGGCGTTGATGCCCACGCCATGCTCGGGCTCAAGCTCGACGGCGGTGGCGGCACTGATAATTCGAGCATCCTGCCGGTCAGCGATGGCAACGGCAAAGCGCCAGGTTCGTTCTCGACGGCGGGCGGCACGCTGAAAATGCGTGCCTTCGATACCGAACTGAAGGCCGGTGATTTGTTCCTGACCAACCCGGTGATCGCCGGCGGCGAAACCCGAATGCTGCCCCAGACCTTTCGTGGCGTGAGCCTGACCAACCACAGTTTCGACGGCTGGATGATTGAAGGTGGCCAGGCGAGTTTCACCAAGCCTTACAACCAGAGCGGACACACCCGAATCGGCACGTCCTACGGCAGCCTGGCCGACGGTGACGAAAGCCGGCACCTGAACTGGGCCGGTGTCGCCTGGAGCGGTCTACCGGGGCTGACCAGTAGTCTCTATGCTTCCGAGCTCAAGGACATCTGGAACCAGTATTACTACGATCTGGACTACACCTACGCTTTGAACGATCTGGTCAGCCTCAACCCGGGTCTGCATGCCTATCACACGCAAGACACCGGCGATGCGCTGCTGGGCCACATCGACAACAACACCTACAGCCTGCATTTCACCGTCGGCGTGGGCAATCACAGCGTTACCGCGGCCTATCAGCGGGTCAACGGCAACACGCCGTTCGACTACATCAGCCAGGGCGACAGCGTCTACCTCGACAATTCCCAGCAGTATTCGGACTTCAACGGCCCGAACGAACGCTCATGGAAACTCAAGTATGCCTACGACTTTGTCGGGCTCGGCCTTCCCGGCCTGACCTCGGCGGTGTCTTACTCCCGAGGTGAACTGGACCTGACCAAGGTCGATCCGGACAGCCCGGGTTATGCCTCGTGGTACAGCGCTGACGGCAAAAACGCCAGGCACTGGGAACGCGACATCGATCTCAAGTATGTGGTTCAGGGCGGCAAGGCCAAAAACCTGGCGCTGCGCCTGCAATGGGCGACCAACCGTGGAGGCAACGGCTACGGCGCGCTGGATCAGGACACCGATGAATACCGGGTGATCGTCGACTACCCGCTCAATGTCTTCTAAGCTTCAATAAGTAAAAGGCCAGCATGTTTTGCTGGCCTTTTTTTTATCCGGCATTTATACAGGCGCTCCGAACGCAAACGGTTTCTGGGATTCTGCCTGAGTCTTGCAAAACACTTTCATAACGCCTCATTAGCAGAAGTCAGAACCATGAGTGTGAGCAGTGCAACATCTCACCATCCGATCCGGTCGACGCGATCGGAGCGGCTTCTGGTTCTCGGCAGTTTGCTGCTGGTGATTGCGATATTGAGCATCGTGGCATTCCTGCTCATTCGCGAACGCGCCAATGCTGAACAGTCTGCCACTCGTGCAGCAACCAATATCGTGCAATTGATCGACGCCGACGTGCTGCGCAATGTCGAACTCTATGACCTGTCCTTGCTCGGCTTGATCGCTGCCTCGCAGCGTGAAGACCTCAAGAGCGTTTCCCCGGCTATCCGGCATCTGGCCTTGTTTGACCGTGCCACTGCCGCGCCGTACAAGGGCGACATTTTGTTGCTGGACAACAAGGGCGACGTGATCGCCGACTCGGCCTCGGTAGAGCCCAGAAAGGGCAATTTTGCTGACCGCGAATACTTTCAGTCGCACGTGAACAATCGCGACCCGAGCATGCTCATCAGCCGTCCCTTCCGTTCCAGACAGGCTGAACATGAATGGCGAATCAGCTTCAGTCGC
The DNA here is from genome assembly GCF_044760065.1 of Pseudomonas sp. NPDC098740. Taxonomy (NCBI): domain Bacteria; kingdom Pseudomonadati; phylum Pseudomonadota; class Gammaproteobacteria; order Pseudomonadales; family Pseudomonadaceae; genus Pseudomonas; species Pseudomonas sp. NPDC098740. The sequence goes on from NZ_JBIWAM010000021.1 coordinate 2,653, forward strand.
CGGGTCAGCGGCTCACAGGGCGAATTTCTTGGCGTGGCCGAAGCCGCCATGCGCTTGAGTTATTTCGATCAGCTGTTCAACAGCTTGAGCATCGGTCGTGACAGCTCGGTCAACCTGATCAGCTCGGACGGGATTCTTCTGGCTCAGGAACCCCGCCTGGCCGAAGAGCTGATTGGCAAGGACTTCAGCGACCGTCCCAACTTTCAGCGCATCGTCAAAGAAGGCAACGGCAGCTTCACCAGTGTTTCAAGCCGCTACAAGGACGAACGCCTGTACACGTTCTCCAAGGTGGGCAACTTGCCGTTGATCGTCATCGTTGCACTGTCCAGTGATGAAGTGTTTGCCTCGTGGAAGCGCACGACGGTGGTGGTTAGCGTTGCGACTATTGCGCTGTGCATCATCTTGCTCTGGCTGACTTGGCTGCTCAGCCGGGAACTGCGCCTGCGCCACAACGCCGAACAGGAACTGGCGCAACTGGCGGCCACCGATGCCTTGACCGGCCTGGCCAACCGCCGAACGCTGGATCAGGTCCTGCGTCATGAGTGGTTCCGCGCTCAACGTTCCGGTCAGCCGTTATCGCTGCTGATGATTGATGCCGACCACTTCAAGGCCTTCAACGATCGACATGGGCATCAGGGTGGCGATGATGCCTTGCGCTCGGTGGCCAAGGTGATCTCCGCCAATGTGAAGCGACCAGCGGATCTGGTCGCCCGTTATGGCGGCGAAGAGTTTTCGGTGATTCTCGCGGAAACCGACGGCCAGGGTGCGCAACAGATTGCCGAACACATCCGAGCGACAGTGGAGCAATTGCCGCTGGTGCCAGGTGCCGAGTCGCCGATTACTGTCAGTATCGGTATCAGTACCTGGACCACTTCCGCCGAGATCAGTCTGGAACAGCTATTGTTTGCAGCGGACAAGGCGCTGTATCAGGCCAAGGAAAGTGGGCGTAATCGGGTTGTCGCTGCGGATTGAGGCCTTTCCCCGCAGGCATAAAAAAAGGCCACCCGAAGGTAGCCTTTAAAAACTAGAGAGGTTTTTTACTTACACGGCCGCAACAGGGCGCATGTAAGAAATCGGTGCAGTGCTGGCGTCATCGAAAGTCACGACTTCCCAAGCATCTGTCTGCTCAATCAACTTGCGCAGCAGCTGGTTGTTCAATGCATGTCCGGACTTGAAACCCCTGAATTCACCAATCAGGCTATTGCCCAACAGGTAGAGGTCACCAATTGCATCGAGGATCTTGTGCTTCACGAATTCGTCTTCATAGCGAAGGCCGTCTTCGTTCAGTACACCATCCGCGTCGACCACAATAGCGTTTTCAACGCTGCCGCCGAGTGCGAGGTTGTGCTTGCGCAGGTACTCGATATCACTCATGAAACCAAAGGTACGGGCGCGGCTGACTTCTTTTACGAACGAAGTGCTGGAAAAATCCACGCTTGCACTTTGTGTGCGGTCACGGAAAACCGGGTGATCGAAATCGATCTCGAAGCTCACTTTGAAACCTTCGAAAGGGACGAAAGTGGCGCGCTTGTCGCCGTCTTCCACTGTCACTTCCCGCAGGATCCGGATGAACTTCTTGGCGGCGTCCTGTTCTTCCAGGCCGGCCGATTGGATCAGGAATACGAAAGGTCCAGCGCTACCATCCATGATCGGAACTTCAGACGCGGAGAGCTCGACGTAGGCGTTATCGATGCCCAGGCCAGCCATGGCCGAGAGCAAGTGCTCCACCGTATCCACTTTGGTGTCACCACTGACCAATGTGGTCGACATCGTGGTTTCACCAACGTTTTCCGCGCGGGCAGGAATCTGCACCACAGGGTCGAGATCGGCACGAACAAACACAATGCCGGTGTCGATAGGTGCGGGCTTGAGGGTCAGGTATACCTTCTCCCCGGAGTGCAGGCCTACACCTGTAGCACGGATAATATTTTTCAGTGTGCGTTGTTTAATCATGGCTTGGGCCGCTTCAGCGCAAATTGCGAACTGGTATCAACAAAGGCTGGCGATGATAGCAGACCAGACCTTTGCTGAACACCAATCACCTTCATAGCCCTGATACATTCCATTAATCGGCCTGACGACGCAGGAAAGCCGGGATGTCCAGGTAGTCCAGATCATCTTGCGGATTCATCTTCGCGGCAGTCGCAGCACCGGCCTGAGCCTGGTTGCGCATGACGGTCGGACGGTCCAGGTCACGGTAGTTTACCGCAGGCGCTTCCTGACGCGAAGGCGCTTGCTGTTGCGGCTGCGATGCCACGGACGTGTGCATGGTGTTGTCGATGACCTTCACAGGCTTCTCGATTTTCGCGCCCAGACCTGTGGCAACCACGGTCACGTGCAGCTCGTCGCGCATGTCCGGATCGATAACGGTACCGACCTTGACCATTGCGTGTTCGGAAGCAAAGGCTTCGATGATGCTGCCCACGTCGGAGTACTCACCCAGGGACAGGTCAGGACCGGCGGTGATGTTCACCAGGATGCCGCGTGCACCTTGCAGGTTCACGTCTTCCAGCAACGGGTTGCGAATGGCCGCTTCGGTGGCCTCACGTGCACGGTTCGGACCGCTGGCGCAGCCAGTGCCCATCATCGCCATGCCCATTTCGCTCATCACGGTCCGTACGTCGGCAAAGTCGACGTTGATCATGCCCGGACGCTTGATGATGTCGGAGATACCGCGAACGGCACCGGCCAGTACATCGTCGGCCTTGGCGAATGCGGACAGCAGGCTTGCGTCCTTGCCAAGGATGGTCAGCAGCTTCTCGTTGGGAATGGTGATCAACGAGTCGACGCTTTCAGACAGCAGACGGATGCCTTCATCGGCGATCTGCATGCGCTTGCGGCCTTCGAACGGGAACGGACGAGTCACCACCGCAACGGTGAGAATCCCCATTTCCTTGGCCACTTCAGCGATGATCGGCGCAGCACCGGTACCGGTACCACCGCCCATGCCAGTGGTGATGAACACCATATTGGTGCCCTGCAGGACTTCGGCAATGCGCTCACGATCTTCGAGAGCGGCCTGACGACCTACTTCAGGGTTGGCGCCAGCGCCGAGACCTTTGGTCACGCCGGTGCCCAGTTGCAGGATGGTCCGCGCGCCGATGCTTTTCAGCGCTTGGGCATCAGTGTTGGCGCAGATGAATTCAACGCCTTCAATGTTGCTCTTGACCATGTGGTTGACGGCGTTGCCGCCGCCTCCGCCAACACCGATAACTTTAATAACCGGGCTTGCGGGGATGTTGTCTACGAGTTCGAACATTTTCCCTCTCCTTACATTCTCTAGTTTTTTCGCCTACTGCTTTTTGCTGCGGTGCTGCGGTAAATCTTTAGAAGTTGCCTTGTACCCAGCTCTTGAAGCGATCGAGCAAGGCGACTTTCGGTTCTTCGTTGCTGTAGCTGTCGCGGCTGCTGATGCCCGAGAACGAAATCCCGTCGGACTGCTTTTGCAGGCCGTACATCAACAGGCCAACGCCAGTGGAATAAATCGGGTTACGGACCACGTCGTCCAGGCCCTTGACGCCATGCGGCACGCCCAGGCGGACCGGCATGTGGAAGATTTCTTCGGCCAATTCGACCGCGCCTTCCATCTTCGACGTACCACCGGTCAGCACGATGCCGGCCGGGATCAGGTCTTCGTAGCCACTGCGACGCAGTTCGGCCTGGATCAGCGTGAACAGCTCGTCGTAACGCGGCTCGACCACTTCGGCCAGGGCCTGGCGGGACAGCTCGCGTGGTGGACGGTCGCCAACGCTTGGGACCTTGATGGTTTCACCGGCACCGGCCAGTTTGGCCAGGGCGCAGGCGTAGCGAATCTTGATTTCTTCGGCGTACTGGGTCGGGGTGCGCAACGCCATGGCGATGTCGTTGGTTACCTGGTCGCCCGCAATCGGGATCACCGCGGTGTGACGGATCGCGCCTTCGGTGAAGATCGCGATGTCGGTGGTGCCGCCACCGATGTCCACCAGGCACACGCCCAGTTCTTTCTCGTCGTCGGTCAGGACCGAGTAGGCCGAAGCCAGTTGCTCGAGAATGATGTCGTCGATTTCCAGGCCGCAGCGACGCACGCATTTTTCAATGTTCTGTGCGGCGTTGACGGCGCAGGTGACCACGTGAACCTTGGCTTCCAGACGTACGCCCGACATGCCCAGAGGCTCGCGAACGCCTTCCTGGTTATCGATCACGTAATCCTGCGGCAGGGTGTGCAGCACGCGCTGGTCAGCCGGGATTGCCACGGCCTGGGCGGCGTCGAGAACTCGCTCGAGGTCGGCGGAGCTGACTTCGCGATCACGAATCGCCACGATGCCGTGAGAGTTCAGGCTGCGGATATGATTGCCAGCCACGCCGACGAACGCCGAGTGAATGCGGCAACCAGCCATCAGCTGCGCCTCTTCGATCGCGCGCTGGATCGATTGCACGGTGGACTCGATGTTCACCACCACGCCTTTCTTCAGGCCACGGGACGGATGGGTACCGATCCCGACGATTTCCAGCGTGCCGTCGTCCGAGACCTCGCCGACCAGCGCCACCACTTTGGAGGTGCCGATATCGAGACCGACGATCATTTTGCCGCTTTGCACGTTTGCCATGGGTCCTGCCTCTTCTTAATTCTTCGCGACAGCGGGTTGGGCTGTCGTGGGCGCTACAGGTTCCCGCCAGCCAACAGCGAGGCCGTTGGCGTAGCGCAGATCGATGCGCGCAATGTTCGTAATCTGTTCTTTAAGCGTCTTGTCATAGATGGCAATGAAGCGGCGCATCTTTTCCAGCAGGTTGCCGCGTCCCAGCAACAGTTCGATTCCCGGGCCCGCGCTGCCGGCGCCGGTGGTCAGGAACCAGCTGCCTCGATCACGCAACTCCAGGCGCGCAATCGAGAAGCCCAACGGCCTGAGCATCTGGCTCAGCACCTGGTATTGCTGCATCACTTGCTGTTGGGCCCGTTGTGGGCCGAACAGCTGTGGCAAGTGTTCGTAGTTCGCCAGCTCACGCGGGGTGAACGCCTGACCCTGGTTGTTCAACAGCGCTTCATCGCCCCAACGGGCCACCGGCAGTTGTTCTTCCAGGCGGATCACCACTTGATCCGGCCACACCCGACGCACTTCGGCGTGGGCAATCCATGGCATCGTTTCAAGCTCGGTACGCATGCTCGCAAGATCGATGGTGAAGAAGCTCGACGCCACGTACGGGGCGATCCGCTGCTGCACCGCTTGCTGGCTGATGTAACTCAAGTCGCCCTGCACGTTGATCTTGGTGATCGGCCGGTCGGCGTACGGCAACAAACGCTGCGCGCCTTCGTAAGTGCCGAAACCCAGTGCGACCAACAGCACCGGCCAGAACAAGGATTTCAGAAAACCAAAATTGGCTTTCGGCAGGCGCGCAGACATCGGCTCTTTGGCCACCATTCGGCTGGCACCCCGGGGTACCGGCTTGCGGCCGGGCGGTGCGGGGGGCTGATGTCTCAGCTGTGCGCCTTGCATGCTCTTAACCTCGCGGCTCAATGCTTGCGGCCAGAATCGCCAGAACCAGTTGCTGGAAATCCAGACCGGCAGCACGAGCCGCCATCGGCACCAGACTGTGATCGGTCATGCCCGGTGCGGTATTGACTTCCAGGAACCAGAACTGCCCGTCGGCGTCCTGCATCACGTCAGCCCTGCCCCAACCGGCGATACCCAGCGCCTCACAGGCTTTCGCCGTGAGGTCCATCAGTTCTTTTTCTTTGCTGCTGTCCAGGCCACACGGAATCCGGTACTGGGTATCGGAAGCCACGTACTTGGCGTCGTAGTCGTAGAAACTGTGCGTCGTGCCCAGGGCGATCGGTGGCAACACTTGGTCACGCAGGGTGGCGATGGTGAACTCCGGACCTTGAATCCATTGCTCGACCAACACTTGCGAATCGTAGGTACTGGCCGCTTTCCACGCGTCGATCAACTCCGACGCGGAGGTCACTTTGGCCATCCCGATACTTGAACCTTCATGGGCCGGTTTGACGATCAAAGGGAAGCCCAGTTCCGTCGCCGCCGAAATACAATCGGCCTCGGAGCTCAGCACGGCATGGCGTGGCGTCGGAATACCGAGGCTGTGCCAGACCTGTTTGGTGCGCAGCTTGTCCATGGCCAGTGCCGAGGCCAGAATGCCGCTGCCGGTGTACGGAATTCCCAGGCATTCCAGCAGACCCTGCATGCTGCCGTCTTCACCGCCACGACCGTGGAGAATGATGAAGGCGCGATCGATTTTTTCGTTCAGCAGACGCTGCAAAAGATCATCGCCCACGTCGAGACCAAACGCGTCCACACCGGCGCTTAACAGCGCGTCGAGAACCGCGTTACCCGACTTGAGAGAAACCTCACGCTCGGCACTCTTGCCGCCGAAGAGCACGGCGACGCGCCCGAAATCTTTCGGCGCAATAGTGGAGACGAGGTTGGCGTAAGCAGCAGTCATTTCAACTTCCCCACACTCGGCGCAGCAACGGCGCCTGCGAACAACGGACTTTTCAACAGTTTCGGTGCAAGACCACCGATGTCACCGGCGCCCTGGCACAGCAGGATGTCGCCAGCACGCAGCAGCGGCTTGACCAACGGCGCGAGGTCAACACCGCGCTCGATGTAAATCGGGTCGAGCTGACCGCGCTGACGGATGCTGTTGCACAGCTTGCGGCTGTCGGCGCCGGGGATCGGTTCTTCACCGGCCGGGTAGACTTCCATCAACAGCAGGACGTTGGCGTCGGCCAATACATTGACGAAATCGTCGTACAGGTCGCGAGTCCGGCTGTAACGGTGCGGCTGGTAGACCATCACCAGACGGCGTTCCGGCCAGCCACCGCGCACGGCTTTGATGACCGCGGCGACTTCGGTCGGGTGATGACCGTAGTCGTCGACCAGCATCACGTTGCCGCCTTCTACCGGCAGTTCGCCGTAGACCTGGAAGCGTCGGCCGACACCCTGGAACCCGGACAGGCCTTGGACGATGGCTTCATCGCTGACACCTTCATCGGTGGCGATGCAGATGGTTGCCAGTGCGTTCAACACGTTGTGGTTGCCCGGCATGTTCACCGAGACATCCAGTGGATCGCGATCAGGACGCAGCACGGTGAAGAAGGTCTGCATGCCCTGCTGACGCACATTGATCGCGCGCACGTCGCAGTCGTCGCCGAAGCCATAAGTGACGGTCGGACGTTTCACCTGCGGCAGGATTTCACGCACCACCGGATCGTCCAGGCACACCACCGCCAGACCGTAGAACGGCAGGTTGTGGAGGAACTCGACGAAGGTTTTCTTCAGTTTGTTGAAGTCACCGTCGTAGGTCGCCATGTGGTCGGCGTCGATGTTGGTGACCACGGCCACCAGCGGCTGCAAGTGCAGGAAGCTGGCGTCGCTTTCGTCAGCTTCAGCGATCAGGTAACGGCTGGTGCCCAGCTGAGCATTAGTGCCCGCGGCATTCAGACGGCCACCGATCACGAATGTCGGGTCCAGGCCACCGGCGGCAAACACCGAAGCGATCAGGCTGGTGGTGGTGGTTTTGCCATGGGTACCGGCGACGGCGATGCCGTGGCGGTAGCGCATCAGCTCAGCCAGCATTTCAGCGCGAGGCACCACCGGAATGCGGCGTTCCAGGGCAGTGGCGACTTCCGGGTTGGACGTGTTCACGGCACTGGAGGTGACCAGCACATCGGCGTTCGCGGCGTTCTCAGCGCGGTGGCCGATAAAGATCTGGGCGCCGAAGGACTCGAGACGCTCGGTCACCGGCGAAGCTTTCAGGTCGGAACCGGACACTTCATAGCCCAGGTTCAACAACACTTCGGCAATGCCGCACATGCCCACGCCGCCGATTCCGACGAAGTGGATGCGACGGATGCGGCGCATTTCCGGTTGCGGCATGGCTTTCTGATTCTCAACCATGGGCCACCTCCAGGCAGGTATCGACCACGTTACGGGTTGCATCGGGTTTGGCCAGGCGGCGTGCCGCGGTGGCCATGTCGGTGAGTCGTTGTGGTTGCATCAGGACCTCTGTCAGGCGTGCGGCAAGATCCGCTGCGCCAGTCGTTCTTTGCGGCATCAGGAAGGCAGCGCCTTCACGGGCCAAATAATCGGCGTTGCGGGTCTGGTGATCGTCGATCGCGTGGGGCAAAGGCACCAGCATCGAGGGCAGACCGGCGGCGGCCAGTTCACTGATGGTCAGCGCGCCTGCGCGGCACACCACCAGGTCGGCCCAGCCATAGGCTTGGGCCATGTCTTTGATGAAAGGCTGCACTTGCGCCTCGACGCCAACCGCGCGATAGCGCTCTGCAGTCACTTCATCGTGGTTTTTGCCGGCCTGATGAAACACTTCCGGGCGCAGGTCGGGGGCGACTTGCGACAGGGCTTCAGGCAGCAACTTGTTCAACGGTTCTGCGCCCAGGCTTCCACCCAGGATCAGCAAACGCGCCTTGCGACCGGCCAGAGCCTGTCGCGGTGTTTCGAGGAACAGCTCGGTGCGCACCGGGTTACCGGTGGTCCGACGGCTGCCCGACAGGGTAAAGGTGTCGGGGAACGCTTCACAGACTCGAGCGGCCAACGGCACCAGCAACCGATTGGCGGTACCGGCCACGGCGTTCTGCTCGTGAACGATCACCGGCACGCCGGCCAGTTTGGCTGCAACGCCACCAGGACCGGTCACATAACCACCAAAGCCGACGACACACACCGGCCGCAGTTGGCGAATGATCGCCCGTGCCTGCCAGATCGACTTGAGCAACATGAGCGGTGCCTTGAGCAAGGACAGCTTGCCCTTGCCGCGCAAACCGCTGGCATTGATCCGATGCAGCTCGATTCCGGCCATTGGCACCAGATCGTTCTCGATGCCACGCGGTGTCCCGAGCCAATGCACGGTGTAACCACGGGCCTGGAATTCGCGAGCACACGCCAGCGCCGGGAACACGTGGCCACCGGTGCCGCCCGCCATGATCAATACGTTAGCGCCCATGGGTCGGCTCCTCGGCGAAGTCGCTCTCATGGAACTCCATCTCTTCGCTGCCCAAGTGGGTTCGACTTTCCCATTCAATGCGCAGCAACAAGCCGAGACAGGCACAGCAGATCACCAACGAGCTACCGCCATAACTGAGGAACGGCAGGGTCAGACCTTTGGTTGGCAACAAACCGACGTTCACCCCGATGTTGATCAGGAACTGACCAATCCACAGGAACGACAAGCCGTACGCGATGTAGGCGGCGAAAAATTGCTTGGCCTTCTCGGCCCAATAACCGATGTACATGCCACGAATACAGACAAAGACGAACAACGCTACCGTGCACAAAGAACCGACGGCACCCAGTTCTTCGGCCAGGACCGAGAACACGAAGTCGGTGTGGGCTTCCGGCAGATAGAACTGTTTCTGCACGCTGTTGCCCAGACCAACGCCCAGCCATTCGCCGCGACCAAAAGCAATCAATGCTTGAGACAACTGATAGCCAGCACCGAACTGGTCGGCCCACGGATCCGCAAAGTTGGTCAGGCGCGCCATTCGATACGGCTGCACTTGAATCAACAACACCACCGCCGCAACCGCCAGGACAACCATCAAGGAAAAACGGAACAGCCCGACCCCGCCAAGGAACAGCATCGCCGCAGCAGCCCCCATCATCACGACGGTGGCGCCGAAGTCCGGTTCCATCAGCAACAGACCCGCCATTGGCAGCAGAACGATGAACGGCTTGAAGAAGCCCATCCAGCTTTCACGCACTTCTTTCTGACGACGCACCAGGTAACCGGCCAGGTAAATAACGACAAATACCTTGGCGATTTCCGACGGCTGAACGTTGAAGAAACTGAAGCCGATCCAGCGCATCGAACCGTTCACTTCACGGCCGATCCCCGGGATGATCACCATCACCAGCAAACCGAACGCACCCATCAGCATCAGCCAGCCCAGGCGTTGCCAGGTGGCGATCGGAATCATCATGGTGACGATGCAGGCACCCAGGCCCAGCACGATGTAGATAAGGTGGCGAATCATGTAATACAGGGCACTGCCCGACTGCACCGCAGCCACTTCGGTCGATGCCGATGCAATCATGACCAGTCCGAGGCCGATCAATGCCAGGCAGCCGGCGAGCATCGGGAAGTCGAGGTCGATGCCGCGCCCGGTGATGATCGGCGACGGATAGGGCTTGATGATGTTCATCAGGCTCATACCAGATCCTCCACGGCGCGGACGAACTGGTGACCACGGTCTTCGTAATTCTTGAACATGTCGAAACTGGCGCAAGCCGGCGACAACAACACGGCGTCGCCCGTCTCTGCGATGGCGCGGCATTGCTCGACCGCTTCGATCAGCGAGTTGACGCGAATCAGTGGCACGGCATCGCCAATGGCCTGAGCGATCAGCTCGGAGTCACGGCCCATCAGCACCACGGCGCGGCAGTTGACCGCCACCGGATCACGCAAGTCCTTGAACTCGGCACCCTTGCCGTCGCCACCGGCGATCAGCACGAGTTTGCCGTCAATGTCCGCGCCCAGACCTTCGATGGCAGCCAGTGCGGCACCGACGTTGGTGGCTTTGGAATCGTTGTAGTAGGTCACGCCATTCAGGTCACGGACCCACTGGCAGCGATGCTCAAGCCCGGCGAAGGTGCGCAGGCTCGACAGCATGGCGTCGAACGGCAGGCCGACGGCGTGGCCCAGGGCCAATGCCGCCAAGGCGTTGGACTGGTTGTGGGAGCCGCGAATTTTCAACTCGCGCACCGACATCAGGTTCTGGAATTCGAAGGCCAGGTACTTCTCGCCTTCTTCTTCGCGGATACCGAATGCCTTGAAATCAGGTTTGCTCAAACCGAAGGTCCAGCACGGCTGACCTTCGCCCATCAGCGGACGGCTCAGGGCATCCTGACGGTTGACCACAAACTGCTTGGCCCCCCGGAAGATCCGATGCTTGGCCAGGTGATAAGCCGGCAGACCGCTGTAGCGGTCCATGTGATCTTCGCTGACGTTGAGCACGGTCGCCACTTCGGCGTTGAGTTGATCGGTGGTTTCGAGCTGGAAGCTCGACAGTTCCATCACGTACAGCTCGACGTCGTCGCTGAGCAGGTCCAGCGCCGGCGTGCCGAGGTTGCCGCCAACGGCGACACGCTTGCCGGCCGCCGCAGCCATCTCGCCGACCAGTGTGGTGACGGTGCTTTTCGCGTTGGAGCCGCTGATGGCGACGATCGGCGCCTTCGCGTTACGCGCGAACAGCTCGATGTCACCGGACAATTTCACGCCACGCGCGGCGGCAGCCTGCAGGGCCGGAGTCGCCAGCGCCAGGCCGGGGCTCACGTAGAGCTCGTCGGCGCGGCACAGGAATTCGACGTCCAGCTCGCCACAACGCACTTCCACGTGCGGATAGTCACGCTTGAGCGTGGCCAGTTCCGGTGGATTTTCCCGCGTGTCGGCGACAGCAAACGACGTGCCCCGGTTCGCCAGGAAGCGAACCAGGGACATGCCGCTCTTGCCGAGGCCGACAACGATGCGGAAGTGGTCAGAAGCGATCAGAGACACTCGTTCTACCTCAGCTTCAGGGTGGCAAGGCCAACCAGCACGAGAATCACGGTGATGATCCAGAAACGGACGATCACGCGTGGCTCGGGCCAGCCCTTGAGTTCAAAGTGGTGGTGAATCGGTGCCATGCGGAACACACGGCGACCGGTAAGCTTAAAGGATGCGACCTGAATGACGACTGACAGGGTCTCCATCACGAACACGCCGCCCATGATGAACAGGACGATTTCCTGACGGACGATCACCGCGATGGTGCCCAGTGCCGCGCCCAGCGCCAGTGCGCCGACGTCGCCCATGAACACCTGAGCCGGATACGTGTTGAACCAGAGGAACCCGAGGCCCGCGCCGATCAAGGCGCCGCAGAACACGATCAACTCGCCTGCGCCCGGCACATACGGAATCAGCAGGTATTCAGCGAATTTCACGTTACCCGACAGGTAGCAGAAGATCCCCAACCCGCCGCCGACCATTACGGTGGGCATGATCGCCAGACCGTCGAGGCCGTCGGTCAGGTTGACCGCGTTGCTCGAGCCGACGATCACGAAGTAAGTCAGGACAATGAAACCTACGCCCAGCGGAATGCTGTGGTCCTTGAGCATCGGCAGGATCAGGGTGGTTTCCACCGGCGTCACTGCGGTCATATAAAGGAAGATCGCCGCGCCCAGGCCGAACACCGATTGCCAGAAGTACTTCCAGCGGCTCGGCAAGCCACGGGAGTTCTTCTCGATCACTTTGCGGTAATCGTCGACCCAGCCGATCGCGCCGAACAGCAAAGTCACCAGCAGCACGGTCCACACGTAACGGTTGGACAGGTCAGCCCAAAGCAACGTGCTGACGCCGATGGACGAAAGAATCAGCGCGCCGCCCATGGTCGGGGTGCCCGACTTGGACAAGTGCGATTGTGGACCGTCGTTACGAACGGATTGACCGATCTGACGGTTCTGCAAAGTGCGGATCATCCACGGGCCAAAGCACAGCGACAAAACCAACGCGGTCAGCACACCGAGAATCCCGCGCAGGGTCAGGTACTGAAAGACCGCGAAGCCTTTGTAGAACTGTTGCAGATACTCCGCTAGCAGCAGCAGCATTAATGTTTCTCCAGGCTGGTCCCGCACAAAGCGGCGACGATGTTTTCCATCGCAGCGCTGCGCGAGCCCTTGATCAAAATGGTGGTGTTTGTGTCTTGCTCGGCGCCGAGGGCCTTGATCAGTTCATCCTGAGTGGTGAAGTGATAGGCCTGCTCGCCGAAAGCGTTCACGGCGTGAGCCATCATTGGCCCGACAGCGTAAAGCGCGGAAACCTTGCCACGGGCGTACTCGCCCACATCGCGGTGCCCCTGCTCCGCCCAGTCGCCCAACTCGCCAATATCTCCGAGCACCAGAACGGTGCGACCGGAAAAGCCGGCGAGTATATCAACGGCGGCGCACATGGAGGTGGGGTTCGCGTTGTATGTGTCATCGATTACGCGGATGCCATTGGTGGCCAGTTGCGCGACGGTGCGGCCCTTGACCGGCTGCACCGCGCCGAGACCGGTGGCGATGCCGAACAGCGACACGCCCAGCGCGTGGGCGGCGGCGGCGGCGGCCATCGCATTGGCAACGTTATGGGTGCCGAGCAGGTTCAGTTGAACGCGCTCCATCCCTTCAGGAGTGTGCAGGTTGAACGCCGGGCAACCGCGAGCGTCGCGATCCAGATCACTGGCGTAGAAATCGGCGCTGACATTGCTCAGGGCGAAGGTCAGCACTTTGCGACCGGAAGCGCGGGTCTTCCAGATGTCGAACGCCTTGTCGTCAAGATTGAGAACGGCGACGCCATCGGCATCCAGCCCTTCAATAATCTCGCCCTTGGCTTCAACGATTTTTTCCGGCCCGCCGAACTCGCCGACGTGGGCGGTCCCGGCGTTGTTGAGCACGGCCACATGAGGCTTGGTCATGTCGACGGTGTAAGCAATTTCGCCGAGACGCGAAGCACCCAGCTCGATCACCGCTGCGGTATGTTCCGGCGCGAGCTCGAGCAGGGTCAGCGGAACGCCGAGATCATTGTTCAGGTTGCCACGGGTCGCCAACACCGGACCGCGCGTGCGCAGGATGCTGGCGAGCATTTCCTTGACCGTGGTCTTGCCGCTGGAACCGGTAATCGCTGCGACAGGATGGGTGTAAGCCGCACGGTTCAACGCGCCGAGTTGCCCCAGCGCCTGACGAGTATCTTTCACCAGCAACTGCGGCAGTGTGCTGTCGGCGACTTCGCGCTCGACCAACGCCGCTACGGCGCCTTTTGCGGCGACGTCATTGAGATAGTCATGGCCATCGAAACGCGGGCCGGTCAGGGCAATAAAGAGCTGGCCTGATTTGATCGCGCGGCTGTCGATGCTGACGCCGTCGAAGCTGGCATCGGCAGTGACCAAGCGGGCATTCAGCGCGCCGGTCAGCTCGCTCAGTTTCAGGGCTTTAAACATGGGCCACCTCCCACGCGGTCAAGGCGTGATCGGCCTCGACCAGATCGGAGAACGCGTGACGCTGGCCGTTGATTTCCTGATAGTCCTCGTGACCTTTACCGGCCAGGACAATCACGTCATCCGCCGAAGCGCTGGCGATCAATTGGGCAATCGCCTGGCCACGGCCAGCGACGAAGGTGACTTTATCCACAGCGGTAAAACCGGCGCGGATGTCGTCGAAGATCACTGCAGGGTCTTCAGTGCGCGGGTTGTCATCGGTCACCAGCACGCCGTCAGCCAAACGCTCGACCACTTCGGCCATGAGCGGGCGTTTGCCGCGATCGCGATCACCACCGCAACCGAACAGGCACAGCAAACGGCCTTTGGCATGAGGGCGCAGGGCCATCAAGACTTTTTCCAGTGCATCCGGGGTGTGGGCGTAATCGACCACCACCAGCGGCTGGGTGCCACCGCCAAGGCGCTGCATGCGGCCAGCCGGGCCTTCGAGTTTCGGCAACACTTTGAGGATTTCGTCCAGCGCGTAGTCCAGACCCAGCAAGGCGCCGACCGCGGCCAGCACGTTGCTAAGGTTGAAGCGACCGAGCAAGGTGCTGCGCAGATGATGCTCACCCTGCGGCGTGACCAACGTGGCGCGCACGCCTTCGTCATCGAACTGCGCTTCACGGCAATAAAGGTAGGCACTGGAGTTTTCCAGGCTGTAGGTGATCAAGCGCGATTCGCGTTTTTCGGCGGCCAGTTGGCGGCCGAATTCGTCGTCGAGGTTGACCACCTGGCACTTCAAATCATTCCAGGCAAACAGCTTGGCCTTGGCTTCACCATAGGCCTGCATGGTGCCGTGGTAATCCAGGTGATCGCGGGACAGGTTGGTCATCACCGCCACATCGAACGCCAGTGCGGTCACGCGGCCCTGATCCAGACCGTGGGAAGAAACTTCCATGGCGACGGCTTTGGCACCCGCCTTTTTCAGGTCGGCGAGGGTTGCCTGCACGGCGATCGGGTTCGGCGTGGTGTGCAAGCCGCTTTCGAGCGCGCCGTAAAAACCGGTGCCCAACGTGCCGACGATGCCGCAGTGCTGGCCGAGCAAATCCAATGCTTGCGCAACCAACTGCGTCACGCTGGTTTTGCCGTTGGTGCCGGTCACGCCGACCAGGTTCAGGTGACGACTAGGGTCACCGTAAAAACGCCCGGCGATGTCCGACAGCTGCGCCGCCAGGCCTTTGACTGGAATCAGCGGAACATCGGTAATCGGCAGTACCGTCGCGCCTTCGACTTCATACGCCACAGCGGCAGCGCCGCGTTGCAGGGCGTCGGCAATGTGCGCGCGACCGTCGAACTTGCCGCCAGGAACGGCGAGAAACAGATCGCCAGCCCGCACGTTGCGGCTGTCCAGGGTCAGTTCGCGGATCAACAGATCGCGACCGGCGTGGGCGAATATCTTGTTCAGACTCAGAGACATCAGCCTCGCCCTCCATTGGCTTTCAGCGGAACGACCGGTGCTGCGTTCGCTTGTTGAGTAGGTGGCAGGTTGTCCGGGGTGATGTTCATCAGGCGCAAGGTCCCGGACATCACTTTGCTGAACACCGGCGCCGAGACCAGACCACCGAAGTAACCGGCCTTGGTCGGCTCATCGATCACCACCACGATGGCGTAACGCGGATCGCTCATCGGGCCGAAGCCTGCGAACAGCGAACGGTAGGAATTCTCGGCGTAGCCCTTGGTGCCGACCGACGTTTTACGCGCGGTACCCGACTTGCCGCCCACGTGATACGCCGGCACTTGCGCACGGAATACACCGCGCGGGGCTTCGATCACTTGTTGCAGCATGGTTTGCATGGTTTTCGCGACAGTTTCCGGCAATACCTGTGTGGTTTGCGGCACCTTGTCGGTTTTGATCAGGGTCAGCGGCGCGAGGCGACCGTTGTTGGCCAGGGCCGAGAAGGCGTGGACCAACTGGATCGCGGTCACCGAGATACCGTAGCCGTACGACAACGTGGCGGTTTCAGCCTTGCGCCATTCGCGGTAGTTCGGGAGGTTGCCGACGCGCTCGCCCGGGAAGCCCAGGCCGGTGTCCTGGCCGAGGCCGACTTTTTGCGCCAGACGGAAAATCGTTTCGCCGCCGATATCGAAGGCGACCTTACTCATGCCGACGTTACTGGAGTTGATCAGAATGCCAGTCAGGTCGAGCACCGGACCTTCGCTCTTGGATACGTCCTTGATGGTGTATTTACCGATCTGCAAGGTGCCCGGGTACACCTCGACGGTATCGGTCGGCTTCCAGCGTCCGGTTTCAATCGCGGCGCTCATGGAAATTGCTTTCATCGTCGAACCCGGTTCGAACACGTCGATCATCGCGCGGTTGCGCATCATCGCCGGTTGCAGGTTGCGACGGTTGTTCGGGTTGTAGGTCGGCTGGTTGACCATGGCGAGGATCTCGCCGGTCTTCACGTCCATGATCACCAGGCTGCCGGCCTTGGCGCCGTTTTCGATGATCGCGTTGCGCAGTTCGCGGTTGGCCAGGTATTGCAGACGCAGGTCAATGGACAACGCCAAGGGCTTTCCGGCCTTGGCGTTTTTGGTCACCTGAACATCCTTGATAAGTCGGCCACGCCGATCCTTGATCACCTGCCGCTTGCCGGGGACCCCGGCCAGCCATTCGTCGTAGGCCAGCTCGACGCCTTCACGACCGTGGTCATCGATGTCGGTAAAACCGACCATATGGGCAGTGACTTCACCGGCCGGGTAGAAACGCCGGAATTCTTCGATGCCATAAACGCCCGGTACTTTCAGATCGAGCACGGACTGGCCCTGCTCGGGGGTCAGCCCGCGCACCAGATAAATGAATTCTTTGTTGGCCTGGGCCTCGAGACGTTCGGCCAGAGCTTTCGGGGCCTGCCCCAAGGCAGCCGCCAGTGCAGGCCACTTCTCTTTGGCCGTTTGCATTTCTTTGGCATTGGCCCAAAGGGTGGTGACCGGGGTACTCACGGCCAAAGGCTCGCCGTTACGGTCGGTGATCAGACCACGGTGAGCCGGAATAGGAATATGACGAACACTGCGCGCATCGCCCTGACCTTTAAGAAAGGCACGGTCGACTACTTGCAGATCGATAATGCGCCAGGCAATCGCCGCGACCATGACGCCGAGCAAACCCAGCACCAGGCGGAACCGCCATGGAAAGAGTGCACCCTCGAGTTTCATCATGGCGCCACCATCTGCACTTCAGCTGCGCCAGGAATGCGCATCTTCAGTTGCTCGGTCGCCAGGACTTCGATACGGCTGTGGGCGGTCCAGGTGCTCTGTTCGAGAATCAAACGGCCCCACTCCGCTTGCGCCTTGTCGCGCACGCTCAACTCGTTGTACAGGGAGTTCAGCAGTTGACGGTTCCAGTGGGCGCTGTAGGAAACGCCGATGGCCGACACGAGCACGCCAATAAACAGCAGAAACATGAAAAAGCTTCCGCCGGGAAGTGGCTTGGCGAAAAGCTTGCTCACCGCAGCTTCTCCGCGACGCGCATGACGGCGCTACGGGAACGTGGGTTGGCTTTTAGTTCGGCCTCGGAGGCGGACTGTGCTTTGCCATGGATTTTGATTATTGGTTCGAAGGCGACGTGACGTACCGGCAGGTTGCGCGGCAGGTTGTCGGCTTCGCCTTTCACCAGTTTGCGCATGAACAGTTTGACGATGCGGTCTTCCAGCGAGTGGAAGCTGATGACGACCAGACGGCCGCCGACTTCCAGGCATTCCAGCGCGGCTTCAAGGCCGGCTTCCAGATCACCCAGTTCGTTGTTGACGTGAATACGCAAGCCCTGGAACGCACGGGTCGCCGGGTTTTTGCCCTTTTCCCATGCAGGGTTGGCCACTTTCAGGACTTCAGCCAGATCGGCAGTGCGCTCGAACGGCTTGATGTCGCGACGCTCGGCCACGGCACGGGCCATGCGGCCGGAGAAACGTTCTTCGCCGTATTGCTTGAACACCCGCGCGATTTCTTCCACGGGGGCGGTGTTGACGAATTCGGCAGCGCTGATCCCGCGGGACGGATCCATGCGCATGTCCAGCGGGCCATCATTGAGAAAACTGAAGCCGCGCTCAGGGTCGTCGAGCTGCGGCGAGGACACGCCGAGGTCGAGCAAAACGCCGCTGACCTTGCCGTCCAGACCACGTTCGGCGACTTCCGAACCGAGCTCGGCAAAGCTGCGCTGCACAACGACAAAGCGGCCGTCTTCGGCCGCTAGCGTTTGCCCGGTGGCAATCGCTTGAGGATCTTTATCGAATCCGAGCACCCGACCATCGGGACCGAGCTGGCTGAGGATCAACCGGCTGTGTCCGCCGCGCCCGAACGTACCGTCCAGATAGCAGCCATCAGGACGTACGGCGAGAGCCTCCACGGCTTCGTCAAGCAGTACGGTGATGTGGTTAAAGCCGCTATCAATAGTCACAGGATCAAATCACGCAGTTCATCAGGCATGGCGCCCGGTTGTTGAATGGCAGCCAGGTCAGCGGCAGAAACCGCATCCCAGGCATCCTCGTCCCACAATTGGAACTTGTTCAGTTGGCCTACCAACATCGCGCGTTTATCCAACTTGGCATATTCACGAAGACGCGGCGGAACCAGAAAACGACCACTGCCATCGAGCTCGAGGTCGACGGCATTACCAATCAGTAAACGTTGCAGGCGGCGGTTCTCTTCGCGAAGCGAAGGCAGTGCGCGCAGTTTGGTTTCAATAATTTCCCACTCATCGAGGGGGTAAACACACAAACACGGATCAACGGCATCAATTGTGACGATTAACTGACCGGAACTACGCGAAACGAGCTCGTCACGGTACCGGCTCGGCATAGCGAGACGGCCCTTTGCGTCGAGACTGATAGCGTTAGCTCCGCGAAACACGTCAGCGTTTCTCCAAATATTAGCGTTTTGAGCTCAAAAAACCCACTTCATGCCACTTTCCGCCACTTGCGCACACTATAGGAATGCGGCCACCGCACCGTCAAGGCGCGGATTAAAGGAAAACCCTTACAGAACTGAGATTTAGGAGCGTAAAAGGAGGGGTAGCGAGAATCTGACGTGTCATCCTGCTCAATAACTTGAATCAGCACTGAAGGCTGCGTTCGAAAGTTAAAGTAATTTGTTAAGAGTAAGATTTTTTCGGTATTAGGAAAGTGCTTCTGCTGTTGATTCTGTAAGGAGGGAAATTGCTACTACAGGCGCCCTGCTCAATGATTAAAGCAGGGAGGGGGAAAAAGGTGGAGAGTCGATCTGTAAGCCGGGTTCTGTCTTGAACAGTCATTCGTCTACGATGGCCATCACTGGACATCTTTAGCAACCTACCCGGTCCCAGCGCGGGCCACGCCTTGGGACACGACTTCAGCTGGGTGATATATGACATTACAGATTAACGAGCTCTTCCAGGACGAGACGATAGATCTGAAGG
>NZ_JBIWAM010000021.1:22047-90781 GCF_044760065.1 Pseudomonas sp. NPDC098740
CTCGTGCCAGACGTGCGGTGCGCTCTTACCGCACCTTTTCACCCATACCGGCGCCGAAGCGCTTAGGCGGTTATTTTCTGTGGCACTTTCCGTAGGCTCACGCCTCCCAGGCATTACCTGGCACTTCGCCCTATGGAGCCCGGACTTTCCTCCCCCCCCTAATTTTCATAGAGGGCAGCGACTGTCCGATCGACTCTCCGCCGCGAAGATTAACGGCAGAGCGGCCGAAGGACAAGCGCTAAACGCCTTGGGCTACGCCTGCACGTCGGTTTTTACTCACCCTTCTGTTTATCCAGCGCGACCTGATACAGCACATTCTTGCGCTCGCCGGTAATTTGCGCCGCCAACGCCGCGGCTCGCTTGAGCGGCATTTCTTCAAGCAACAGATTCAGAATGCGCATGGCTTCACTGCTGACGGCGTCCTCGGTCTCGGGGGCAGACCAACCCGCCACCAACACCACGCACTCACCGCGCTGCTGATTGCTGTCTGACTCGACGAACTCGCGCAACTCAGCCAGCGGCAAGCCTTTAAGGGTTTCGAAAGTCTTGGTCAGCTCGCGCGCCAGCAACGCCGGACGTTCACCACCAAACACCAACTCCATGTCTTGAAGGCACTCAAGGATCCGGTGTGGGGCTTCATAAAAAATCAGCGTGCGCGGCTCTTCCTTTACCAACTCAAGACGGGCGCGCCGACCGACAGCCTTGGCCGGCAGGAAGCCTTCGAAGATGAAACGGTCCGACGGCAACCCCGCCGCCGACAACGCTGCGATCAACGCGCAGGCGCCCGGAACCGGCACCACATTGATACCCGCAGCACGCGCCTGACGCACGAGGTGATAACCAGGATCGGAAATCAACGGCGTGCCGGCATCTGAAATCAGCGCCACATCGTCGCCGGCGAGCAAGCGGGTGATAAAGCGGCTACCTTCATCCCGCTCATTGTGTTCATGACAGGCCGCCAGCGGTGTAGGAATGCCGAAATGCTGCATCAATCGCTGTGAGTGACGGGTATCTTCGGCGGCGATCAGGGCGACCTCGCGCAGGATTTTCAGCGCACGCGCACTGATGTCGTCCAGGTTGCCGATGGGCGTCGCCACCACATAAAGCGAGCCAGCAGCGGAATTCAAAGCACCTGGAGCAGTCAAAGCGCATACCTCATGATCGGTAAAAGCCGCCATTGTAGCGCGTCGTGACGTTCGCGATACGCGCAAGCAACCCTCGGTTTTGCGCCCTTTTGTGCAGTGCCGCAACATTTGCACGAGCTAAATTGATCGATTCACACCAGTAACATCGCGCCCCGGCCAGTGCTTGGGTACAATTCCACGCTAATTTGATCGAGTATCAGGAACACTTACATGATCGCTTGCCTGCGGCTGCTCACTGCCCTCTGCCTCGCTGCCTTGCTGGCGGCTTGCGCCAGTTCGCCCTCCTCCAGCCTTGGCGAACTTCCACGGACCCCGGATGCCAGTATCGAGCAATTGCTCGCACAGGCCGCTCAAAGCAAAGACCCGGAAAAAGCCTCCCTGTTGCGCCTGAGCGCGGCAGACCTGGCCTATCGTCAGGGGAATGCCGGCCAGTCCGCGCAAATCCTGCAACAAGTCCCCGTCGAAACCCTCAAGCCTGGCCAACAGGTTTTCGCCAGTACCCTGGCGGCGGAACTGGCCATGGTTCGCAATCAGCCCAAAGCGGCGCTGACAGCTTTGAGTCATCCGAGCCTGCAACGCCTGAGCGAACTGCCGGTTGAGCAACAGGTTCGCACCGGCACTGTTCATGCCCGCGCCCTTGAAGCCGATGGCCAGACGCTGGCCGCCGCACGGGAGCGCATCTTCATCGCGCCAATGCTTGAAGGTGAAGCCGCCAGCAAAAACCACGAAGCGATCTGGACCCTGATCGCCTCGCTGCCGACCGACCAGTTGCAGCCAACCGCCACCGACGACCTCGGCGGCTGGATGGGCCTGGCGCTGGCGGTGAAAACTGCCGGCACCCTGGAACAGCAGCAAGCAGCGATTGACAACTGGCGCGCACAGAATCCAAAGCACCCGGCCGCCATTCAATTGCCGCTGCCACTGACCAAGCTCAAGGAACTGGCCAGCCAGCCCCTGAGCAAAATCGCCCTGCTGCTGCCTCAAGACGGCCCGCTGGCGTCGGTCGGCAAAGCACTGCGCGAAGGTTTCATGGCTGCTCACTACCAGGCCCAACAAGCCGGGCAGAAGCCGCCAGCCATCGAGTTCTATGACAGCTCGCGCCTGACGTCCCTCGACGAGTTCTATCGCAAGGCTCAGGCCGACGGCGTGCAACTGGTCGTCGGCCCGCTGGAGAAACCGCTGGTCAAACAGCTCAGCGCTCGCCCGCAACTGCCGATCACCACCCTGGCGCTGAATTACAGCGAAGGCGCACAAGGTCCGGCCCAGCTGTTTCAGTTCGGTCTTGCGGCTGAAGACGAAGCCCGTGAAGTGTCCCGCCGTGCTCGCGCCGATGGCCTGCATCGCGCAGCCATCATGGTGCCGAAAGGCGAATGGGGCGATCGCGTCTTGAGAGCATTCAGCCAGGATTGGCAGGCTAACGGTGGCAGCATCGTCGCCACCGAGCGCGTCGACCAACCAGTTCAACTGGCACAACAGATTGCCGACATGTTCCAGCTGCGTCAGAGCGAAGGTCGCGCCAAGAGCCTGCAAAGCACCGTTGGCGGGCAGGTAGCCGCCCAGCCTTCGCGTCGCCAGGACATCGAGTTCATCTTCCTGGCCGCAACACCTCAACAAGCCCAGCAGATCAAGCCGACCCTGAACTTCCAGTACGCCGGCGACGTGCCGGTTTATGCCACCTCCCACGTGTTCAGCGCCAGCGGCGATGTGAACCAGTACAACGACATGAACGGCATTCGCTTCTGCGAAACCCCATGGTTGCTGGAGGCCAACGATCCACTGCGCAAACAAGTGACCGCTCAGTGGCCGCAAGCTGCTGGCAGCCTGGGCCGTCTGTACGCAATGGGTGTCGATGCCTATCGACTGGCACCACGCCTGGGGCAACTCAAGGCTCTGCCGGACAGCCGCATCGAAGGTCAATCGGGCAGCCTGGGCATGACTCAGAACCAACGTGTGGTCCGCCAATTGCCGTGGGCACAGTTCGTCAGCGGCCAGGTTCAACGCCTGCCGGACACCCCACGCTGATGCCCGACAGGTCACGCCAGCAAAGCGGTAAAGATGCCGAGCGCCATGCGCTCGAGCATCTTCAAAAACAAGGTCTGCGCCTGCTGGCGCAGAACTGGTTGTGTAAACGCGGCGAGCTTGATCTGGTCATGCTTGATGGCGATACAGTAGTATTCGTTGAAGTCCGCTACAGAAAAAACACTCAATGGGGTGGCGCGCTCGGTAGCATCGATGAGCGCAAACGGCAGAAACTGATAGTTGCCGCGCAGTATTTTCTTCAGCGCGAGTCGCGTTGGGCCAATTCCCCTTGCCGTTTCGACGTGGTTGCCATCGACAGCAACCTCGATCAGTTGAACTGGTTGCAGAATGCCTTCGACAGCTGATCGCGTGCGCCCCGAACCGGACACTTTCACCCAACACTTTTGCTCTTTGCTTTGCGGGCTGCACATTCATGTGCCGAGTAGCCGCGCTAATTAAGGTCACACAGATGGACATGCAATCCCGAATTCGCCAGCTTTTTCAGGCCAGTATCGATACCAAGCAAATGGCGATGGACGTACTTGCACCGCACATCGAGCAAGCCAGCCAGGTGATGGTCAACGCCCTGCTCAACGAAGGTAAAATGCTGTCCTGCGGCAACGGCGGCTCTGCCGGTGATGCCCAGCACTTCTCGTCCGAGCTGCTCAACCGTTTCGAGCGCGAGCGCCCGAGCCTGCCAGCGATTGCGCTGACCACCGACAGCTCGACGATCACCTCGATCGCCAACGACTACAGCTACAACGAAATCTTCTCCAAACAGATCCGCGCCCTCGGCCAGCCGGGTGACGTGTTGCTGGCGATTTCCACCAGCGGCAACTCGGCAAACATTATTCAAGCGATCCAGGCCGCACATGATCGCGAAATGATTGTCGTAGCATTGACGGGGCGTGATGGCGGCGGCATGGCGTCGCTGCTATTGCCCGAGGACGTCGAGATTCGCGTACCGGCCAACGTCACCGCACGTATTCAGGAAGTCCACCTGCTGGCGATCCATTGCCTTTGCGATTTGATCGACAGCCAACTGTTCGGGAGTGAAGAATGACCCCTAATCGCCTAGGCCTTCTGGCCTTGACCCTGTGCCTCGGCATCAGCGGCTGCACCTCGGTGGTTAACGCCAGCCGTGAAGCGCCGATTGAAGATGACCGCGGCACCCGCACCTTCGGCAGCAAGATCGACGACTCGCTGATCGACACCAAGGTCGGCGTGAATATCGCCAAGGCCGATCCGGCCCTGGACAACGACTCGCACATCGTCGTCACCAGCTTCAACGGTGTCGTGCTGCTCGCCGGGCAAACCCCGCGCGCAGACCTCAAGGCCAAGGCCGAACAGGCCGCTGCTGCTGTTCAGCGGGTGAAGACGGTTCACAACGAACTGCAAGTCCTGCCACCCTCCGGCTTCCTTGCCCGCCAGAACGACACCTGGCTGACCTCCAAGATCAAGACCCAGATGCTCACCGACCCGAACATTCCGGGCTCGCGCATCAAGGTTGTCACCGAGAACGGCATCGTCTACCTGCTGGGTCTGCTGACCAAACAGGAAGCTGCCCAAGCCACCAACCTGGTGCAGGGCGTTTCCGGCGTGCAGAAGATTGTGAAACTGTTCGAATACATCGACTGATCTGCACTTTGCAGGAGCTGCCGCAGGCTGCGATCTTTTGACTTTGCTTTTTAAGATCAAAAGATCGCAGCCTGCGGCAGTTCCTACCCGCTTGAAAGTGGTGAAGTAATAAAAAAGGCGATCCATCTGGATCGCCTTTTTTATTACTTCACCACTTTCAAACTGGGTCGACCGCTGGGACGCGGTGGCTCGCTGTCGGGTGGCGGAATATCGTCATCCGGCTCGATCTCTTCCTCGTCTTCCATAGGCGATTCCAGATCGAACACCATGCCCTGACCGTTCTCCCGGGCGTAAATGCCCAGGATCGATGCGATAGGCACATACAGGGTGTGCGGCACGCCACCGAAGCGCCCTTCGAAGCTAACCGCCTCGTTGTCCATGTGCAGATGACGCACGGCTGCCGGCGATACGTTCAGGACAATCTGTCCGTCACTGGCAAAACCCTGAGGCACCTGCACCGACGGATACTCGGAATTGACCAGCATGTGCGGGGTGCAATCGTTGTCCACAATCCACTCGTAGAGCGCGCGGACCAGATAAGGTCGACTGGAGTTCATAGCGGCTCCTTAAGCCTTAGCGCATATCGCGTTCGACACCAGACAGACTCGCCTGGAAAGCCTCACGCGCAAACGAGCGCTCCATGTAATCAAGCAGCGGCTTGGCAGGCCGCGGCAGTTCTATACCCAGAATCGGCAATCGCCAGAGTATTGGCAATAGGCAGCAATCCACCAGGCTTTGTTCCTCACTGAGGAAAAACGGCTTGTCGGCGAACAACGGCGACACGCCGGTCAGGCTTTCGCGCAGCTCTTTACGAGCCACGACACGGGCTGCTTCCTTGGACCGGGAATCCAGGATCAGATCCACCAGACCACACCAGTCACGCTGAATACGATGAATCAGCAGACGGCTGTTGGCACGCGCCACTGGATAAACCGGCAGTAAAGGCGGGTGCGGGTAACGCTCATCCAGATATTCCATCACCACGGTCGACTCCCACAACGCCAGGTCACGATCGACCAGGGTGGGCAAGCTGCCGTAAGGGTTCACTTCAATCAGTTTAGGCGGCTGGCGACCAGCTTCCACGTAAATGATCTCGGCGCTGACACCCTTCTCTGCAAGTACGATACGCACTCGGTGGGAATAGTGGTCGGCGGGGTCGGAGTAACAGGCCAACCGATTGGTCACGCCCATGGCGGTCCTCCTCGCTTGTTGAAATTATCGGAAACGGAAAAACGCGCGCGCCCAGAGGGCGCCTCCCGTAACGCCTGGATCACCAGGCTAGTTACACCTTCAGAGACGCCCTTGGGCGCGCGCGATTGACAGCAATTTTACAGAAATATCAATGGACGTCTTTCCAGTATTCACGCTTGAGCAAGTATGCGAATACGAAGAAGAACGCCAGGTACAGCAACACATAGGTACCGATGCGCTGATGCTGCAGCTTCACCGGGTTGGCCGAGTAGGCCAGGAAGGTCACCAGATTCTTGACCTTCTCGTCGAACTGCTCTTCATTCAGCGTGCCGGTTTTCGGCAGTATGGTCAGCTGGTCGCAGGCTTCATGAGTCAAAGCGGTGCCGGTCAGCGGATCGTATTGCTTCTTGCCGTCTTCGACGATTTGAACTTGTTTACAGCCTACCACCTGACGACCCTGCAGGCCGACCAGAACGTTAGGCATCCCGACGTTCGGGAATACCTTGTTGTTCACGCCCCAAGGACGCGATGGGTCTTCGTAGAAAGATTTCAGGTAACCGTAGAGCCAGTCAGTGCCACGAACGCGGGCGACCAGGGTCAGGTCGGGCGGCGCCGCACCGAACCAGGCCTTGGCGTCAGCCGGCTGCATGCCGATGCTCATGTGGTCGCCGATCTTGGCGCCGGTGAACACCAGATTGCCGAGCATCAGATCATGGGGAATACCCAGATCATCGGCGACACGCTCATAGCGCTGGAACTTGGCGCTGTGGCAGCCCATGCAGTAGTTGGCGAACGTACGCGCGCCGTCCTGCATGGCCGCTTTGTCGGATACGTCGATATCGACCTTTTCCAACTCGGGAGCGCCAGTTGTCGAGGCGAACGAGAACACAGGCATCGCCGCAAGAATCAGTACAGCAAATAGCTTTTTCATCAGCCAGTCACCCTTTCCGGAACCGGTTTGGTCTTCTCGAGCCTGGTGTAGAACGGCATCAGAATGAAGTAGGCGAAGTACAGGAAAGTACATACCTGCGACAGCAATGTCCGACCAGGGGTTGGGGCCAATACGCCCAGCACGCCCAGGATCACGAACGAAATGCAGAACACCCAGAGCCAGATTTTGCTCATCCAGCCTTTGTAGCGCATCGACTTGACGGGGCTGCGGTCCAGCCATGGCAGGACGAACAGCACAGCGATGGCCGCGCCCATGGCGATAACGCCCAGGAGCTTGTCCGGAATCGCCCGCAGAATCGCGTAGAACGGTGTGAAGTACCAGACCGGAGCGATGTGCTCTGGCGTCTTGAAGGCGTTCGCCACTTCAAAGTTCGGCTTCTCGAGGAAGTAACCACCCATTTCCGGGAAGAAGAACACGATCGAGCAGAAGATGAACAGGAACACCACCACGCCGACGATATCTTTCACGGTGTAGTACGGGTGGAAGGCAATGCCGTCCAGGGGTACACCGTTTTCGTCCTTGTATTTCTTGATGTCCACGCCGTCCGGGTTGTTCGAACCGACTTCGTGCAGCGCCAGAACGTGCAGCACCACCAGACCGAGAATCACGATCGGCAAGGCCACAACGTGCAGGGCGAAGAAGCGGTTCAGGGTGATACCGGAAATCAGGTAGTCACCACGGATCCACTGGGTCAGGTCGTCGCCGATGACCGGGATCGCACCGAACAGCGAGATGATCACCTGGGCACCCCAGTAGGACATCTGACCCCACGGCAGCAGGTAAACCATGAAGGCTTCAGCCATCAGCTCCAGATAGATCAGCATGCCGAAGACCCACACCAGCTCACGCGGCTTCTGGTACGAACCGTAGAGCAAGCCACGGAACATGTGCAGATAGACCACGACGAAGAACGCCGAGGCGCCGGTGGAGTGCAGCAGACGCAGGATCGAGCCGTACTCGACGTCGCGCATGATGTATTCGACGGAAGCAAATGCCTCTTCCGCCGACGGGGTGTAGCTCATGGTCAGCCAGACACCGGTAACGATCTGGTTGACCAGAACGAGCAGTGCGAGGGAGCCAAAGAAATAGAAGAAGTTGAAGTTCTTCGGGGCGTAGTACTTGCTGAGATGGTCTTCCCACATTTTGGTCGCGGGAAAGCGCGCATCAACCCAATCCATGAACTTGCTCATCACGCTTTCTCCGTATCGACGCCAACGACAATGATGTCATCGGTCTCATAGGAATGCGGGGGAACTGGCAGGTTCAAAGGCGCAGGTTGCGACTTGTAGACGCGGCCAGCCAGATCGTAGTGGGAACCGTGGCAAGGGCAGAAATAACCACCTACCCAGTCCTTGCCCAGATCCGCAGGTGCCACTTCTGGACGGAAGGTCGGCGAGCAACCCAGGTGCGTGCAGATACCGATCAGCAGCAGAACCTCTGGCTTGATCGAACGCGTTTCCGGGTCGACATAGGTCGGTTGTGTCGAGTTCTTGGAGGTCGGGTCAGACAGCTGGCCCTCGATCTTTTTCAGATTCCCCAGGATTTCCTCGGTACGGCGGACAATGAACACCGGCTGACCGCGCCACTCAGCAATCATCTGCTGGCCTGGCTCGATTTTGCTGACATTCACCTTCACCGGTGCACCTGCGGCTTTCGCCTTGGCACTGGGAAACCAGGACCCCACGAACGTGACCGCAGCCCCCACCGCTCCTGCAGCACCCTCCACGGATGTGTCTGCTAACAAGAAGCGAAGACGGACTGCATTCACGCCGTCATTGCTCATTCAGTCCTCTCCCATCAGCTTTGTGGCCTGTTAAATCAGGCGTCTACTAAGTAAAAATCTGAACTTATAAAAATTTTGCCGAATGGTAATGAAAAGCCCCAATTCTGACAAGGTAATTACCGAGGGGCTCCACTGCCAAGCCTTGCAGTATAGGGCTTCTACGGCTGTGGCAAGTTGTCACAGAGCAATTCTTTGATAAGTCGCGCCCATAAAAAAACGCCCAGCTTCGCGAGGAAACTGGGCGTTCTTTTTGAACGTAAAAGCGAATTAACGCTTCGAGTACTGCGGACGCTTACGCGCTTTACGCAGACCAACTTTCTTACGTTCAACTTCACGTGCATCGCGAGTAACGAAGCCAGCTTTGCGCAGAGCGCCACGCAGGGTTTCGTCGTACTGCATCAGTGCGCGAGTGATACCGTGGCGGATTGCGCCAGCTTGACCACTTACACCACCACCGATCACGGTGACGTAGATGTCGAATTTCTCGACAGTCTCAGTCAGTTCCAGCGGCTGACGAACTACCATGCGGGCAGTTTCGCGGCCGAAGAAATTTTCCAGGGTGCGGTTGTTGATGGAGATGTTACCAGTACCCGGACGCAGGAAAACGCGTGCGGTTGCGGTCTTGCGACGGCCAGTGCCGTAATTTTGAGTCGCCGACATAATGAACTATTCCGTTAAAACTTCAGTTCTTGGGGCTGCTGAGCAGTATGAGGGTGTACAGCGCCCGCATAGACTTTCAGCTTACGATACATGTCGCGACCCAGCGGGTTCTTAGGCAGCATGCCTTTGACCGCGGTCTCGATCACGCGCTCAGGGGCTTTAGCGATCAGCTTTTCGAAGTTGATCGACTTGATGCCGCCCGGAAAACCGGAGTGGGAGTAGTAGATTTTGTCGGTGGTTTTAGCACCGGTTACACGAATCTGCTCGGCATTGATAACGACGATGTAATCGCCGGTGTCAACGTGAGGAGTGTACTCAGCTTTATGCTTGCCACGCAGACGGCTCGCGATTTCGGTGGCCAGACGACCCAGGGTCTGACCTGCAGCGTCGACGACAAACCAGTCGCGCTGTACTGTTTCCGGTTTAGCAGTAAAAGTTTTCATTCTTTATAGCCTCAGGGGCCGCCCTGTAAATTAGACGGCGGATCTTACTGAATAGTGCGTACTTTGACAAGTCAAGGCAGCCGGATACAGACGCTTTCGGGGGCTCGGGTCGGCGCGTCCGTTCAACGGCAAGATTCTTCGGCGGCGGCGCATCACTTCCACTGCAGAAAGAGGTGCGCAATTATGCAGATTGCGAAAAATAATTCAACCTGCTTTTATGATTGTTTTGCCCAAGGAGCACCCGATGGACTATCGACAGCTAGGCCGAACCAATCTGAACGTGAGCGCCATCTGCCTCGGAACCATGACCTGGGGCGAACAAAACAGCGAGGCTGAAGCCTTCGCCCAGATTGAACGGGCCAAGAGCGCCGGGATCAATTTCATCGACACTGCCGAGATGTACCCGGTGCCGCCAAAAGCCGAAACCTACGCCACCACCGAGCGCTACATCGGCAATTACTTCAAAAGCCGCGGTGATCGCGCCGACTGGATCCTGGCCAGCAAGATCGCCGGCCCCGGCAACACCATTGACTACATCCGCGACAAAAACCTGCGACATAACCGCCAGCACATCACCGAAGCCGTGGACGCCAGCCTCAAGCGCTTGCAGACCGACTACATCGACCTCTACCAGTTGCATTGGCCGGAGCGCAGCACCAATTTCTTCGGTCAGCTCGGTTACAAACACCAGACCGAAGCCAACCTCACGCCGCTGGAGGACACCCTCGAAGCGCTGGACGAGCAGGTCAAGGCCGGCAAGATCCGCCACATCGGCCTGTCCAATGAAACGCCATGGGGCACCATGCGCTTCCTCGCCCTGGCCGAAGCCCGTGGCTGGCCGCGCGCCGTGTCGATCCAGAACCCGTACAACCTGCTCAACCGCAGCTTCGAAGTCGGTCTGGCGGAAATCGCTATCCGCGAACAGTGCGGCTTGCTCGCCTATTCGCCGCTGGCGTTCGGTTTCCTGTCGGGCAAGTACGAAGGTGGCGCGCGTCCGCCTAAAGGCCGCCTGAGCCTCTACAGCCGCTTCAGCCGCTATTTCAACCCGCAGTCGGAAGCAGCGTGCAGTCGTTATGTGGCACTGGCGCGTGAACACGGCCTGAACCCGGCACAAATGGCGCTGGCGTTTGTCACTCAGCAGCCATTTGTGACCAGCAACATCATTGGCGCGACGACGATGGAGCAGCTTGAAAGCAATTTAGCGAGCTTCGAGCTGAAACTGTCGGATGAAGTACTGGAGGGGATCGAGGCGATTCACAAGGATCACCCGAACCCGGCACCTTGATTGATTCATAGACCCCATCGCGAGCAAGCTCGCTCCCACAGGTTTTGCGCAATACCTGTGGGAGCGAGCTTGCTCGCGATGGCGGCCTAACAGTCACCGCAAGGTCAAAGCGACCTTGCAATAATCTCCTTCATGATTTCATTGGTCCCGGCATAAATCCGCTGCACCCGCGCATCCGCCCACGCCCGGGCGATCGGGTATTCCCACATGAAACCGTAACCGCCATGCAACTGCACGCACTCGTCGAGCACCTTGCATTGAAGGTCAGTGCCCCAGTACTTGGCCATCGCCGCGGTCGGCACGTCGAGCTTGCCTTGCAGGTGCAGCTCCAGACAGCGATCAACGAAGACCCGACCGATCTGAATCTCGGTCGCCATCTCCGCCAGTTTGAAGCGGGTGTTCTGGAAGTCGGCGATCGCCTTGCCGAACGCCTTGCGCTCGCGGGTGTAATCCAGCGTCCATTGCAACGCAGCTTCAGCCGAAGCAAGCCCGCCGATGGCAACGGTAAGACGCTCTTGAGGCAATTCCTGCATCAGGTACGCGAAGCCCATCCCGGCCTGCCCCAACAGGTTTTCCTTGGGCACCCGAACGTCCTGGAAGAACAGTTCCGAGGTGTCCTGAGCCTTCATGCCGACTTTTTCCAGACGCTTGCCCTTGGCGAAGCCTGGGGTGTTGGCTTCCACCAGAAACAGGCTGGTGCCTTTCGCGCCGGCCTTCGGATCGGTCTTGGCCACGACAATCACCAGGTCAGCGAGAAAGCCGTTGGTGATGAACGTCTTCGAACCGTTGATCACATACTCGTCGCCATCGAGCACCGCGGTGGTTTTCACCCCTTGCAGGTCGGAACCGGCACCAGGCTCGGTCATGGCAATCGCCGTGACCATCTCCCCGGACACCAGCTTCGGCAGGTATTTGTGTTTCAGCGCTTCACTCCCGTAATGCAGGATGTAAGGCGCGACAATGTCCGAATGCAGGGAAAAACCGATACCGGTCAAGCCGAGACGCCCCACCTCTTCGATCACCACTGCACTGTAGAGAAAGTCCGCTGCCAGCCCGCCGTACTCTTCCGGCAGGTGCGAACAGAGCATTCCCGCCTCCCCTGCCTTGTTCCAAAGTTTACGGTCGATATAGCCCTGCTTCTCCCATTGCCCGTGAAACGGCACCGCTTCTTTTTCGAGGAACGTTCGCACGCTGTCGCGAAAAAGTTCGTGCTCGGAACTGAACAAGGTTCTGGGGATCATGCGGCACCTGTCGTTATTGTTAGAAGGGATTGACCTTCAGAGACTAAGCCTCACATCCGATACAGGACACTGGACACATCAGACAAAAAATAAGACGATCCAGCCGTCTGGTGACCACTTTCCCCTATAAGAATAAAGTTGAATTATGTCCAACCAAGTCTCCACGCCCTTGCGGCGCGTCAGCATCCTGGCTATCGACCGGGTTTTCGCTTCCACCCTCATGCAAGCCAAGGATTTCTTCCACCTGGCCAGCCTGCGTTACGGCAAACAACTGGGCCAAGGCCTGACTCCGGCGTTCGAAACCCGCCTGGTCAGCCCCGACGGCAAACCGGTGAACAGCTTCAGTGACGTGATCATGCCGGTGGACGGCGGCCTGGAAAACGCCGACATCATTGTCCTTCCAGCTTTCTGGGACGATTTCGACACCCTTTGCCAACGCTACCCACAGGTCCTGCCCTGGCTGCGTCAGCAACATGCTCGCGGCGCAGTACTCTGCGGCGAAGCCACCGGGGTGTTCTGGCTCGCCGAGGCCGGGTTGCTAGACGGCAAGGAAGCGACCACCTACTGGCGCTTCTTCAACGCCTTCGCCGAGCGCTTCCCACGGGTTCAGCTCAATCAGGACAAGCACCTGACCGATGCCGACAACCTGTATTGCGCGGGCGGCACCACGTCGGCCTGCGACCTTTACATCTACCTGATCGAACGCTTCTGCGGCGCCAACGTGTCCCAGGCCGTGGCGCGGGACATTCTTTATGAAGTGCAGCGCAGCTACTCGCCAGGACGAATCGGTTTCGGCGGTCAGAAGCTGCACCAGGATGTGATCATCCTGCAGATCCAGCACTGGCTCGAAGAACACTTCGCCGACAAATTCCGCTTCGAAGACGTGGCTCGCGAACACGGCATGAGCATCCGCAACTTCATGCGCCGCTTCCAGACCGCCACCGGCGACAAGCCTCTGCATTACCTGCAGCGACTACGCATCGAGACAGCCAAGGGCTTGTTGTCAGGCAGCCGCAAGAGCATCAAGACCATCAGCTATGAAGTCGGTTACGACGATGCGAGCTTCTTCGCTCGGCTATTCCGCCAGCACACCGAGCTGTCGCCGAACCAGTATCGGCAGCAGTTCCAGCAGGCAGCGTAAACCACAAATCCCCTGTGGGAGCGAGCTTGCTCGCGATAAAGGCGGCACATCCAGCATTGATGTGACTGACAGTCCGCAATCGCGAGCAAGCTCGCTCCCACAGGGGTTGTGGTGAGCCAAACAACGCGCATAAAAAAAGGCCTGCATTTGCAGGCCTTTTTTATTTTCCGAATCGTTTACTTTTTTTAAAACGCTTATGGCTTGTGCGCCCGGGACAGGAATTCGTGAGACTGCATTTCCAGCAGACGGCTGAGGGTGCGCTGGAATTCGAAGTTCAGGCGACCGCCGGTGTAGAGGTCTTTGAGCTCGACTTCAGCAGAAATGATCAGCTTCACGTTACGGTCGTAGAACTCGTCGACCATGTTGATAAAGCGTCGGGCGATGTCGTCGGTGGTGACGCTCATTTGCTCGACACCGCTGAGCAACACGGCGTGGAAGATCTTGCCCAACTCGATGTAATCGTTCTGGCTGCGCGGGCCATCACAGAGTTCGCGGAAGTCGAACCAGGCCACGTCATCACAGGTGCGCAGGGCACGGATTTCGCGGTTCTCGATCATCAGCACGTCGTTTTCGATGGCTGCCGTGCATTCCGGCGTCAGGGCGCGGAAGCTCTTGCGCAAACTTTCGTGGGATTCATCGTCGAGCGGGAAGTGAAACAGCTCCGCTTGTTCAAGGTGGCGCAGACGATAATCGACGCCGCTGTCGACATTGACGATGTCGGTGTTCTGCTTGATCAGCGCAATGGCCGGCAGGAAGCGCGCACGTTGCAGGCCGTCCTTGTACAGACCGTCCGGCACGATGTTCGAGGTCGCGACCAGGGTCACGCCGTTCTTGAACAGCTCTTCCATCAACGTGCCGAGGATCATCGCGTCGGTGATGTCGGACACGAAGAATTCATCGAAGCAAATCACCCGGGCCTCGTCGGAAAAGCGCTTGGCAATGATGGTCAGCGGGTTTTTCTCGCCACCGAGGGTCTTCATCTCTTCGTGCACGCGCTTCATGAAGCGGTGGAAGTGAGTGCGGACCTTTTCCTTGAACGGCAACGCTTCGAAGAAGGTGTCTACCAGATAGGTCTTGCCGCGACCGACGCCACCCCAAAAGTACAGACCCTTGACCGGCGCCGCGTCTTTCTTGCCAAACAGTTTGCCGAACAGACCCGGTTTGCTGTGCGAGGCCGCGACCAGATCGTCGTACAGGCGCTGCAAATGGCGCACCGCAGTTTCCTGCGCAGCGTCATGGAAGAATTCCGGGCGTTTCAGATCAGCTTGATATCGTTCTAGGGGCGTCATAATTCGTTAGCAAGGCAACAAAAACGGGCCGTCACTGTAGCGACGGCCCGTGGGAATGGCAATCGGCCCTTGGTCGGGCCGAGCCGCTGATTTATTCCTGAACCGGCGTCAGAGCAACCCGCAGGGTCTCGATGGCAGCATCGCGAGCCGCACCGTCAGCGAAGGCCGGGCTGTCGGCAACGCACTCGCCTTCCAGCCAGACGCTGAAACTCAGGTCTTCGTTGCGCACGTCCAATGGCTGACCCGATTGCAGTTGCTTGGTCACCTGGCCTGCGGTTTTACCGTCGGCGAAGTTGCGCGACAGCAGCAGTTGCTCGCCGTCGGCCGCCAGCAGACGGAAGCGGAAACTGCCGTCGTCTTCGCGGAAACTGACAAAGCGCGCGGCTTTCGCGACTTTCTTCTTGGTGGTGGTCGCGACCTGGGTCTGAGCGACGAAAGAACGCAGACCAACCGCTTCACGCAGTTCATGAAGGAACGGTGTCGCCACCGAACGAGCCTTTTTGGCGCCGACCTGCAGGATGTCTTCCAGGTCCGCCGGGCGTTCGATCAGCTGGTGATAGCGCTCGCGGGACTCGCCCAACTCGTTATCCAGCAGCTGGAACAGACGATTCTTCGCCTCGCCCCAACCCAGCCCCTGCAACAATTCGCTGCGGAACTCGTCGGACTGCGCCGGTGTGGCGAAGGCCTGGAACAAGGTGAACAGGTGCGAGTTATCCGGATCCTTCGCCTCGCCCGGCGCACGGGAGTCGGTGACGATCCGCGAAATCGCGTCCTTCATTTCCTTGGCGCTGCTGAACAACGGAATGGTGTTGTCGTAGCTCTTCGACATCTTGCGACCGTCGAGGCCTGGCAGCGTGGCGACGCTTTCTTCGATCAGCGCCTCGGGCATGGTGAAGAATTCTTTGCCCTGACCGAACAGATGGTTGAAGCGCTGGCCGATGTCACGGGCCATTTCCACGTGCTGGATCTGGTCACGACCGACCGGCACCTTGTGGGCGTTGAACATCAGAATGTCCGCGGCCATCAGCACCGGGTAGCTGTACAAGCCCATGGTGATGCCGGCGTCCGGGTCTTCGCCGGTTTCGACATTCTTGTCCACCGAGGCCTTGTAGGCATGGGCGCGGTTGAGCAGGCCCTTGCCGGCGACGCAGGTCAGCAGCCAGGTCAGCTCTGGGATTTCCGGGATGTCGGACTGGCGATAGAAGGTTACGCGGTCCACATCCAGGCCACCGGCCAGCCAGGTCGCGGCGATTTCCAGACGCGAGCGCTGGATGCGCAGCGGGTCATCGCATTTGATCAGGGCGTGGTAGTCGGCCAGGAAGTAGAACGAATCGGCATTGCTGTCACGGCTGGCGATGATCGCCGGACGGATAGCGCCGGCGTAGTTGCCCAGGTGCGGCGTGCCGGTGGTGGTGATGCCGGTGAGGATACGGGTACGAGTCGTCATGGGTAATCGCTTGTCAGACTGCAATCAATTCGAAAGACGCGGCAGGATCAGATCCTTGAGATCGGTCAGCTTGCCATGAAAAAAGTGTCCGCATTCTGCCACTTTCAGCAGTTCATGGGGGCGCTCGAGTTTCGAGGACCAGTCGTAGACAGCTTGCGGATCGATGACTTCGTCGGTTTCCGGCTGGATCAGGGTCAGCTCGCCTTGCTGCGGCAGTTGATCCTGATCACCCAGGCGCATGACCGCTGGCGCAACCATGAACAAATGTTTCAGTTGTTCGCCATTCGCTTCCAGGCGTCCACCGAGACTTGCAGCAACAAAACCGCCGAAGGAGAAACCGAACAGGGTCAGCGGCAAGTTAGGATGTTTGGCCCGCAGCCACTCGGCGACCGCTTGAGCATCGTCAACTTCACCCGTGCCCATGTCGTGGGTGCCTTCGCTGGCACCCACGCCACGATAATTGAAGCGCACAGTAATCAAACCGGCATCGCGCGCAGTGCGCTGCAAGGTCGAGACGACTTTGTTGAGCATGGTGCCGCCCTGCACCGGGTTCGGGTGGCAGATCAGCGCCAGGCCGCGGGGCTGTTCGTTATCCAGGCCCTTGTTTTCCAAATACAGGGCTTCCAGTTGGCCGACCGGGCCATCAATCACTACAGGGGTTTCGCGCATAAGCAAGGAAGGAACTCCGTGACCTCGAATCGGGTCGACTCGTCTAGCAAATTGTCTGTGCCAATCTATTGCGAGTGAATCGCGGTATACAGCGCAGGTTCGAGCCGTTAACGTAAAGCAAAGCCGTTTATAGAGGAAGGACTCGTGGAACACTCGCTCTTAGTTTGGTTGTTGCCGACTCTTGCCCTGGTTGTGGGTGTCGCCATTGGTTTCCTGATCGCTCGCCTGGTGCCGAATGCCGCGCCTAGCAGCACACAACGTCAGCTGGATGACGTTCAGGAACGTTTCGACAGTTATCAGAACGAGGTGGTTACCCACTTCAACAGCACTGCAACACTGGTCAAGAAGCTGACTCAGAGCTATCAGGAAGTGCAGGATCACCTCGCCGAGGGTGCCAACCGCCTGGCCCTGGACGAGCAAACCCGCCAACGCCTGCTGGCCTCGCTGCACGCCGATGCGGCAGCCGCCCCACGGGAACGCCTGACGCCGCCGCGCAATCAGGAGCCACCTCGCGACTACGCCCCCAAAGCCCCGAACGCGCCGGGCATGCTCGATGAGCATTACGGCCTGAAGAAGTAATCAGGTTTCGCGCGACATGAAAAAGCCCTCGGATGAGTGATCGTCCGAGGGCTTTTTTAATTGCTGATGGTTTTTTGTTGCCTGGGGTTCAGTCAGACGATTATGGATACTGCTGAACAGTGCCTTGCTGCTGGCCGCCATACTGCTGACCCGGAATCGCCTTCAGGTTGACCTCGACCCGACGGTTCTGCGCCCGGCCATTGACGTCGCCGTTATTGGCAATCGGGTTATCCGGCCCGGCACCGCGAGCCGACAGGTTGGCACCGCTCACGCCTTGCGACGTCAGGTAAGTCGCCACGCTCTGGGCGCGACGCTGGGACAGGTCCATGTTGTGCTGGCGGCTGCCGGTGCTGTCGGTGAAACCGACGATCTCGATCTGGTTCTGACTGAACTCCTTGAGCGAGCCTGCCAGATTGTTCAGCGGCTGGTAGAAACTCGACGCGATGTTCGCCGAATCGGTAGCGAAGGTGATGTTGCCCGGCATGATCAGTTTGATCTGATCGCCCTGGCGCTGAACCTCTACCCCGGTGTTGGCCATGCTGGCGCGCAGCTTCTTCTCCTGCTGGTCGGCGTAATACCCGTAACCGGCGGCGGATGCACCCACCACCGCAGCGCCAATCAGCGCGCCCTTGCCACGGTTGTCGTGACCGATGGCGGCACCGGCCAGCGCACCGGCCAGAGCGCCGAGGCCGCCGTATTTGGCGGTTTTACTCATGCCCGTGGAGCCACCGTCGGCCTGACCCTGGTTGTCGTAAGGGTTAGGCGAGGCGCAGCCAGACAGCAAGGCCACAGCCGTAGCGACAATAATCAAACGCTGCTTGGTGAACATGAAGAGCTCCTACTTTTTACATTCTGTGGTGCAACGGACTAAGGCATTAAACCTTTGCGGGTGTTGGATCATTGCGGATGAAAATAATTCCGCGGCGTGCCCACACAACTGCACAAATCAGGCCCGCACAAAAGGGTTCTCGCGCATTTCATCGCCCAGACGTGTGTCCGGACCATGCCCGGTCACAACCGTCGCCTCTTCATCGAGGGTGTACAGCCGCTGCTTGATCGACCGCACGATGGTCGCCTGATCACCACCCCACAAATCCGTGCGCCCTACCCCGCGACGAAACAACGTGTCACCGGCAATCAGCAGCTTAGCCTCTGAAAACCAAAAGCTCATGGAACCCGGCGTATGACCCGGCGTGTGCAACGCCACGCCGCAGCCGCAGGCCAGTTCTTCATCATCGGCCAACCAGCGATCCGGCGGCGGCACCGGCGTGTAGGGCACACCGAACATCTGGCACTGCATCTCGAGGTTGTCCCAGAGGAATTGATCTTCTTTATGCAGATGCAGGGTTGCACCGGTTTTTTCCTTCAACTGACCGGAAGCCAGGAAGTGATCGAGGTGCGCGTGGGTGTGAATGATGCTGACCACCTTCAGGCCCAGTGCGTCGAGCCGCGCGAGGATCAGTTCGTGATTACCGCCCGGATCAACGACGATGGCCTTTTTGGTGATCGGGTCGCCGATGATCGTGCAGTTGCACTGCAACGGGCCGACGGGGAAGGTTTCGCGGATGAGGACTGTATTCGGGGTTTGCATGGGTTTAATCCTGGTGCCAAGGCTGGGTACTGCGGTTATGATCCGCAAAATTGATAGGTTATCCTCGCGCCGCGCCTATTTGAAACAGGACGGCAGGAAGCCAATGCCTGGTTCAAACGACTCTTGAAGCGTTTTTTGTAACGCTCAGCCCAAAAAGGATAATCCCATGCAAGAAGACTATCTCCTTCGTCAGGACATTAAAGGTATCGAAGCCTGGGCACAGGTCTGAACCATGCCTGAGATCCCGGTAGACTTCAGCTGTAAAACGACCTGCGCGTTTGTGGCAGGACGCGAGCACCTCAGAACTCAAACGCCTTGCCAGGACTATGTCGCGGCCAGAGAGTCCAACGAGGTGACCTGCATTTCATTGGCCGAGGGGGCTGATTCCAGAGCCAGATCCGAAATCGGCGCTCAAGTAGCGGTCACGGCAACCCTGGCCTTTGTCTGCAAAAACTTTGAAAGCCTCTGGCAAAACATGGACAAACACAACGCGAAGGCAGCCCAGCGACTGGTCAATCGCTGCCTGGACGCGTTCAGACGCAAAGCTGCAAAACTTGGCGGCGATATCAACGACCTGGCCTGTACCTTGTCGTTCGTCGCTTACTCACGAGGCCGCTACCTCGCAGGTCACTTGGGCGATGGCGTCATCGCAAGCGTTGACGCGGACGGACAACTTCAGGCCCTTTCTCATCCAGAAAATGGCGAGTTCGCCAATACCACCCTGTTTCTGACTGATCATAAAGCGGCGTCGCGGCTCAGGTTGTACCGTGGGCAAATCGAAGCCACGACTGGCTTCGCGATCATGAGCGACGGCACCGCGCAAAGTCTCTATGACAAATCCAGCGGCGTCCCCGCCCCGGCGATCCAAAAGCTGCTGGAGTGGAATGCAACGTTGCCCAGAAAAAAAATGAGGGAAGTATTGGGTGACAACTTGCAACAGTCCATTGCCAATAAAACCGGAGATGACTGCTCCATAGGCTTACTGTCGATCCTGAAGCACTCCATCGACGTGGGGCAGACATCCGGAGTGACTGTCTCAGAGGAGAAATGACCGAAAACCTCTGATCGCAAGGCCCAACTTGTTTCGGAGGTCTTCAAACGGTGATTACTGCAATACACCCAACTCTTTCGCCCTGGCGACCGCTTGCGTTCGCCGCTCCACCCCAAGCTTGCTGTTGATATGGCTGGCATGGGTTTTCACCGTGTGCAGCGAGATAAACAGCTGATCGCTGATTTCCTGATTTGAACAACCCTGGGCGATCAGGCGCAGGACGGCCATTTCCCGCGTACTGAGTTGTTCCGCCGCGGCGGATGACTCCGCTGCGGGACGGGCTGCCACCGTCGGAAGTTTTTCTGAAAGGCTCTGAGACACGGGCGTCGGCGCACCGAGTTGAAGTTGGTTACGTAGCCAGTCAGGATGTTCAGCCAACAACCCGACAAACGGTTGCAGCGCCCCCCCGGCCGCAGCTTCCAGTGCCTGACTCAAGGCCTTGCGGGCTTCGGGTTCGCGTCCGCCCCCCAGCAATAACGTCACTTTCTGAGTCAGTGCCATCACGCTGAGCAGCTGCCTGCCCGTTTGCTGCCCATGCTCAAGCAACGCATTCAATCGTCCTTCGGCCAGCATCGGCTGCCCTTGAATGACCTCCAGCAAGGCCTGTTGCAACTCGATATGCAACGGCAGTTGCGGATGGAACTCCGGAGGGGCTGCCGCGTGTTCGCCGTTGTAGGTCTGGCCCAAGCGAGCGAGCCAGGCTTCGGCCAGGTCGGTACGCCCCTGAGCCAGCCAGAGTTCGCATTTGACCAGGGTGATCATCGCCAGGTAGTAGATTGGTGGCACGTCCCAGATGTGCATCAGGCGCTCGGCTTCGGCGAGTTCGGCGAAGGCTTTGGCGAATTCGCCGCTGCTGCCCTCAAGCCTGGCGATCACGCAGTGACCGATCAATACGCTGATATCACGACAGGCGCGTGCTTCATTCAAGCCGGCTTGCAAGCGTGCCCGCGCGGCTTGGGGCTGCAAGCGCAGGGCTAGCAAAAAGCCTTCGTACAAAATCAGTCGGGCGCGCACTGCATAGAGCCGTTGCGGGGATAACCGTTGCAGGCGTTGCAGCCCCTGGCGCACTTCATCCAGCGCACGCAGGATTTCCCCTCGTGCTTGCAGCACGCGAGCGCGGTCGTAGTGGGCCAGCGCTTCGAACAGCGGGTTGCCGACCCGTTGCGCCAACTCCAGAGATTCACGGTTCAACCCGCGCGCACGCCACAAATCGCCGTCGGCAATGGCCAGGTTGGACAGGGTCGAGAGGCACATCAGGCGCTGCCCGTAACGTTTGGCGGGCAGGCTCTCCTGCGCTTCGGTGCAATAGAGCAGCGTCAGCTCGCGATTGCCGCGTCCGCGAGCGATGATCCCGCTCAGGGCCAGCCATTGCGCCAGCATGGATTTCTGCGCAGTGGCCGACGGGGCCGGCAGGAAGCGGCTCAAATGACTGGCCAGCTCCTCGGCGGCGTCCAGCTGACAGGCCAGCCCCAGCGCCCAGCTGTACAGCACGATCAACCGTGGCGTGCTGATCAGCAGGCTGTCGGGCAAGTCCATTTTCCAGCGCAGCAACATGCCGACGTTCTGCTCGGCCAACAGTTGTTCTTCGGAGAGGTTCTGCACCAGGTTCGCCGCGACGTCCAGGTGCCCGGCGCGCAATGCCTGCTCCACCGCTTCATCGAGCAGCCCCTGGGCATTGAACCAGCGACAGGCGCGCAGGTGCAGGCTGGCCGCCGGTACCATCGCTTGCGCGGTAGGCCGGGTGCGCAACAGGTCGGAAAACAAATGGTGGTAGCGATACCAGTGACCGTTTTCATCCAGTGGCACCAGGAACACCTGATGGGCCAGCAGAAAACGCAGGATCTCGGCACTGTCATGGGCTTCGCGAACGGCATCGCACAGTTCGCTGCAAAAGCGTTCCTGAGGTGCTGTGTCGTAAAGGAATGACTGCACCTCGGCGGGCAGACAATCGATGACTTCTTCGAGCAGATAATCGCGGATCAGCCCTTCCCCGCCATGCAAGGCCTGCGGCAAAGCACCCTGGGAGCCCGCTTCAGACGCCGCCAGCAGCCAGAAACGCAGTCCGGCAACCCAACCTTCGCTACGCTGGATGAGGCTCTCCAGCGCTTCGCCGCGCAAAGAGCTGCTGTGCCGATCGAGCAGGGTCAAGGCTTCATCGTGAGTCAGGCGCAAGTCCTGTTCATTCAACTCGAGCAGTTGCCGCGACAGCCGCAGGCGCGCCAGATGCCAGTCCGGCCGCTGCCGACTGGTGACCATGACCAGCAAGCCGTCAGGCAGGTGATTGAGGAAAAATTGCAGGCAGCGATCAAGAACCGGGCCCTGCGCCAGATGGTAGTCATCAAGCACCAACAGCAGGGGCGTACTCAAAGACAGGTGCACGGCCAACTCATCGAGCAAACCGTCCAGCCATTCTTCAAAAGCAAACGGTTGATGCCGCTGCCGCATTTTCAGCAGTCCCAGGGACTGGCTGCCCAGTTGCGGAAAATAGTCCTGGAGGCCTTCGAGCAACCGCTCAAGAAAACGTCCGGGATCACTGTCTCGCGGACTCAACCCCAACCACAGACTTTGCCAGTGAGCCGGCAAGCCCTGACAGAACTCCACTGCCAACGAACTTTTGCCAAACCCCGCCGGTGCGCTGACCAGCAACAGCCTGCCACCGAGCCCCGCACTCAGGCGCTCGCACAGACGAGGCCGCAGCACATGGCCGTCAGGCAACGGAGGTCGAAAAAAACGCCCGTCCAGTGCCGCGACGGCAACGCTTGCAGGGCCCGGGTGTGGGGACAGATCAGTCATGGCCGGCTCTTGTTTGAATGGCGGTTGGCGGCGTTGCAGATGTCCGCAGCCTAGCGGTAAACGAAGAGGGAATGAAGGTTATTGCTACAAATGGCTACAAAAAGAATACAAGCAAAGGTATCTGCCTGATCTGAACTCACCTTGTAGCAGCGATCGTTATGAAATTCAAAAAAAACGCCCCGAACCAGTCGGGGCGTTTTTCGAGGATGCGGCCTCTGTTCAGGGCAGCTTAGCGAACACCATCCTGGCGCAGAGCCGCCGGAGTGAAGTCGCTGGTGGTGGCAGTGAAGCCAAAGTCATACGCCGATTTCTCTTCGTTCTTCATGCCCAGCGCCAGGTAGCGGCCCGATTGCAGGTCGTACAAGGTTTCCAGGGTGTACCACGGCACTTGAACGTTGTAGTAGTTCTGGGAGTGAGCTTCCGCCACACGCCACAGTTGATTACGACCGTCGTAGTGGTCGATCACGGCCGCTTGCCAGGTGTCTTCGTCGATGTAGAAGTCACGCTTGGCGTAGATGTGACGCTGACCTTCCTTCAAGGTAGCCACCACATGCCAGACCCGACGCAGCTCGTAACGCGCCAGGTCCTGGTTGATGTGACCGGCCTTGATGATGTCGTCGTACTTGAGTTGCGGCGAGTCGAGTTTGTAGGCGTCGGAGGCGATGTACATCTCTTTCTTGCCTTCGAGTTTCCAGTCGTAACGATCCGGTGCACCGTTGTACATGTCCAGGTTGTCGGAAGTACGCAGGCCATCGGCTGCGGTACCCGGCCCGTCATAGGACACTTGTGGTGCGCGACGCACACGACGCTGACCGGCGTTGTAGACCCACGCCGAACGTGGCTCTTTTACCTGGTCGAGGGTTTCGTGTACCAGCAGCACACCACCGGCCAGACGTGCCGGCGCGGTCACTTTCTGCTTGAAGTAGAACAGGATGTTGCCCGGGTTCGCCGGATCGTAATCCTTCATCTTGTCGCGGAACACGAACTGGTCCTGGAAGTACACCAGGCTGTACGAACCGTTCGGCTGCGGCGTGGCCTGGGTCACCAGACGGGTCACGCTGCCACCGCGATAGCGGGTGATGTGGTTCCAGATGACTTCGACGCCGGTCTTCGGAATCGGGAATGGAACTGCGGTTTCGAAGTTCTCCAGACCGTTGCCGCCAGACACCAGGTTAGTAGCGGTGGCGTTTTTCTTGATGGAGGCAAACACGGCATCCGGCACGGTCGCGCCGCGATGGGACGGGTAGACCGGCATTTTGAAGGTTTCCGGGTAGCGCTTGAACATCGCGTACTGGCCCGGTGCGAGTTTGTCCTTGTACTGGTCGACGTTCTGCGCCGTGATGGTGAACAGCGGTTTTTCACTGGCGAACGGGTCGGACAGGAAGCCTTTGCCGTCGACGTTGCCGGCGTTTTTCGCCATCGGTTTCCAGGCCGGGATCGATCCGTCAGCGTTGCCTGCCATCTCGGCGCCCATCGGGGTCAGGCTCTTGCCCAGTTTGTCCGCTTCGGCCGCAGGGACCGCCGCCATGACACCGGTTGCCAGCAGCGAAAGCCCCAGAACACCGACGTGGAACAGACTCTTTATTATTTTCATAGGTGTGTTCGTCCTGATAATGCAGTGCTTAGAAGTTCACGCCGAAGCTGAGCGCAACGAAATCGCGGTCATCGACGGTGGTGTACTTGCCATCAAAGAAGTTGGTGTAAGCCAGGCTCGCGGTGTAGGTGTTCTGGTACTCGGCATCGACGCCCAGGCTCACCGCTTTGCGACCTTCCTCGAAGTTGCCGCCAGGGCCAGGCGAGTAGCCTTCCACGTCATGAGACCAGGCCACGTTCGGCTTGAGGTTCACACCGGCGAATACGTCGTTGTATTCCCAGATGGCACGACCGCGGTAGCCCCAGGAGTTTGCGGTGGTGAACCCGTCGTTTTCGCAGTAGCGACTCACGTTGTTTTGCGGTCCGCCTGCCAGGGTGCCGGTGTTCAATGTCTGGCACTGACCACCTGGCAATGGACCAGGGCCGTAGCTCGGGTCACGGCCGTAACGCGCTTTGTTAGTGCTTTCCAGACCGCCAACGTGAGTAAAGCCGACCT
The DNA here is from genome assembly GCF_044760065.1 of Pseudomonas sp. NPDC098740. Taxonomy (NCBI): domain Bacteria; kingdom Pseudomonadati; phylum Pseudomonadota; class Gammaproteobacteria; order Pseudomonadales; family Pseudomonadaceae; genus Pseudomonas; species Pseudomonas sp. NPDC098740. The sequence goes on from NZ_JBIWAM010000021.1 coordinate 47,054, forward strand.
CGCCCACCAGGGTCAGTCGCTCGGCGCCCATCACCTGGTCGAAGAAGTGAGTAAGAGTCGTCTGGAGCTGGGTCACTTCCTTGCGGCGATAGCCTTTTTGATCCGCCCCTGGCGTACCCTGGAGCACGGAAACGTTAGGGTTCAGAGGTGTCAGACCGGAAAAGAGAATGTCAGTGGTGTTGAGCTGAACCGGCGCATTCGGCCGGTAGCTGACTTCACCACTCCACGCAGTACCTGTCGGTAACGTGGTGGAGAAGCTCAAGCCATACAGGCGAATATCTTCAGGGTACTCGACGTAGTAGCTGGAGTTACCGGCCACATTCAATGGCAACAAGGTCGGTGCCAGGTTACGCGCGACAGCGAGAGGAACACCCCTGGCCACCAGCGAGCCCACCAGGCCCGCCGCGCTGTAAGCGCTCGCCGGAGCACCTTTGCCGCTGAAAATCGGCGCACGGCTGTGGTAATTCATGAAGTAGGCGCCGAACTCGGTGTCCAGCGGATCGAACATGTATTTGAAGGACACGCCAAATTGACCGCTGTCACGGGCATCGCGATCCGGACCGCGACGAACGATTACACCTTCATCCGGGTCACCCCAGGTCACGCCCCTGGCAGCCAGGGTGTTGATGCTGGCGTTACGCAACGAAGCCGGCAGCCCCGCAGCCGTCAGTGCACTGTTGAGCCCGTTACGGGTGCGCAGTACGGCCAGGTTGTTGTCGCAGCCATCCGAAATCACGTCCGGTTGCGAGAAGAAGGTGCCGCAGTTGTCGGTAACGGTCTGGTCCCATTCGAGCTGGTAGAAGGCTTCGGTCGAGAGGTTCTCGGTGAGGCTCTGGGACACGTAGAACATGTTGACCGGGATCAGGCCTTCCTTGATCTCGGCACCGGGGCGACGGAACGCGGACACGTCGATCGGGTTGATCGAGTTGATACCGCCGCCGATGAAGGTACTTTCACCCCAACTCACTACTTGCTTGCCCAGACGTACGGAGCCCGGCTGATCGGCAACGGAATAGTTGTGGTAGACGAAGGCGTCGAGGATCTGGCCGCCGGAGGACTTGGCGCCTTCCTTGCGGTTGCTGTCGCTGATGTCCTTGAACGGACGACTTTCGTCCTTGAGTTCAAAGTCGTACCAGTATTTGCCACGGACGAAAACGCCGGTATCGCCATATTTCAATTCAAGGTCATGGATGCCCTTGAAGATCTTGGAGAACGTTTCGCCGCTCTTGAAGTTCAGGTGACCGTCGTCGGAAGTCTGGGACAGGCCGCGGCCGCCGTTGTTGACGCCGATAAGGTTCTTGTTGGCACTTTCAGTAGACCAACTGGCACCGATCGACAGGGACGAGTCAAACTGACCTTCGATTTCACCAACGTTGAAACTGACGCCGAATGCTGGCCCGGCGAGCGTAGAGGCAAGACTGACGGCCAAAGGCAGTTTTGCCCGGCGCCAGAACTGGTTTACTGATGTCATCGACGCTACTCCATGTGCATTATTGTTATGGCAGTGAGCACTTTTAAAAACGCTGTGGATGACTGGGAGCCAAGGTGTCCCTAAGTCATTCCAAAGTTGCATCGCCCCGGTTTGTGCGTTTGCTCCGTTCTTAAAAATCCTTGAGCGGACTATAGCCAGCAGGTAGTACTGCTTGATCCCTCTAAAGTGTGATTTGCAGCTGCCAGCCACTCTGGAACAGTCCTTTCGCCAGTCCGACACCTGTCGGCCCGTCAAGGATGGCTGAAATTTCGGATTTGACAAGCCAAGCGCTTGCTTGGTGGGGCTGGCGTGCCCTTTTGGGCACGCCAAGTGACGCTTAAAGCGTCGAGAGGAAGGTACTGTTGTTGGCTTGCCATTCGGTGATGTCGACGCGAATACGCTTCTTGTCGAGTTTGCCGACACTGGTCTTGGGAATTTCAGTAACAAGGGCGATCTGGCTCGGGATGGCCCACTTGCTCAGGTGCCCCAGTTCCACAAACGGCTTGAGGTGTTCCTTCAGTTCTTTGGCCCCGATCTCATGGCCTTCGCGGACCACCAGCAGTGCGAACGGACGTTCGCCCCACTGCGGATCGGCGATCCCCACAACTGCTACTTCGCGTACCGCAGGGTGGCGGCTGATCAAGTCTTCAAGGTCCAGGGAGGAGATCCACTCGCCGCCGGTCTTGATCACGTCTTTGATCCGGTCGCGAATGTCGATCACACCCATGCTGTCAAGGGTCGCTACGTCACCGGTGTGCAGCCAGCCCCCGGCCCAGAGCTCGGCACCCTTTTGCGGTTCGTTGAAATAGCCCTCGGTGAGCCACGGCGCACGCAGCACCAGCTCGCCTTGGGTCTCGCCATCGGCGGGCAGGAAGTTGCCGTGGGTGTCAACGATCGCCGCCTCCACCAATGGCCCCGGCACACCGGCCTTGATCCGGTACGTGGTGCGCTCGTCTTCGGTGCCGGCCATCAGCTCATCGTTGAGGTGCGCGCATGAGATCAGCGGTCCGGTTTCCGACATGCCGTAAGCGGCGGTCAGCTGAATGCCATTGGCCTTGGCGGCTTCGTACAACGTGCGGTTCAACGCACTGCCGCCGATGACGATTTTCCAGCCACCAAAGTCGGTGCCTTGCGCGGCCTTGGAATTAAGGACCATTTGCAGAATGGTTGGTACGCAATGGGAAAAAGTGACCTTCTCCTTGCGCCACAGCTCCACCAGATACTCAGGGTCATAGCGACCGGGATAGACCTGCTTGAGCCCGAGCATGGTCGCCACATACGGCAGGCCCCAGGCGTGCACATGGAACATCGGGGTGATCGGCATGTAAACGTCGTTGGTGCCCAGCAACCGCACGCTGTCGATGGCGCCCATGATGGTCGACACACCCATTGTGTGCAGCACCAGTTGCCGATGGGTGAAGTACACACCTTTGGGATTACCGGTGGTGCCGGTGGTGTAGAACGTGGTCGCGACCGAGTTTTCGTCGAAATCCTGGAAGTCGTACTGCGTATTCGCCGCCGCCAGCAACTGCTCATACTCGCCGATGAGGTTCGGCAAGTCGGCGGTTTTTTCCGGCAGGTCAGTCAGCAGCAGGGTTTTTTCGACGGTGGTCAGGTGCCCGGCAATCGCGTTGTAAAGCCCCACGAACTCGCTGTTGACCAGCACAAAGCGGTCCTCGGCGTGGTTCATGGTGTAGAGGATTTGTTCCGGTGACAGGCGCACGTTAATGGTGTGGATCACCGCGCCGATCATCGGGATGGCGAACATGCATTCCAGATAACGATGGCTGTCCCAGTCCATCACCGCCACGGTATCCCCGGCCTTGACGCCGGCCGCCGTCAGCACATTGGCCAGCCTTGCGACCCGCTCGATCAGGGTCGGATAGCTGTAGCGCAACTGGTCGCGGTAAATGATCTCGCGGGTTTTTTCATAACGAGCGCCGGACATCAGCAGCCGTTTAATCAGCAGCGGATACTGGTAAGCGCCTTCGGCTGGAGGGATAACGCGAGTCTGCAACATAAGAGTCCCTTTTCTGACTGCACGGTCGTGGCTTAAAGTAAGCACTTTAGTGCCCTTGGACGTCAGCCAAATCAGCCAAAGGAATGATTTGCAGAACCGGGTAAAATGCTAGCTTTGCGCCACTACCTGACGTGTTTCGTCGGGAATTCTGAAATTGCGCTGTAAAACGTTGCAACGCATGCACGTAACACTTGTCTGTGAGCCTACGTACCATACGGACACGATGAGCCGATCGGTTGGCAGCCGAACAGTTGCCCCGGGTCGCCCGACCTTCTACCTCATCTTCAAGAGAAGGATCTTGTTCTCTACACGCCATCGGTATTGCATATAACAATGACTATTGAATTGACCGCCCCCGAGAACTCCCCATCGACACAAGCGCCCCTGGTTTCCATCGTGGCGTCCTGCTTCAACATGCAAAAATTTCTGGAAGACGCCATCAAGAGCATCTTCGCCCAGGACTACCCGAACTTCGAAGTCATCATCGTGAATGACGGGTCCAGCGACGACAGCCTCGCCATACTCAAGCGCTTGCAACAAACCTATGACTTCCAGCTGTACTCGCAACCGAACCAGGGTGTGAGCGCGGCGCTCAACCACGGCTTGCGATACGCCAAAGGCGTCTATGTGTCGACGCCGGACCTGGATGACATCATGTTGCCGGGGTCGGTGCGCACTCGCGCCGAGTATCTGGATCAGCACCCGCACGTCGGCTGCGTGGGTGCGCTGATCAGCTACATGGACAGCGATGGCAACACCATCAAGCAGCAACAACGCGACAAGATCCACACCTACAACTTCGATCAGGTCCTCAGAGGTGCCGTCGTGATCGGCGCCCCTGTTGCGCTCTATCGCATGAAAGCCATGCGAAGTGCCGACTTCTACGCGCCGAAGCTGCGGGTTCAAGACTTTCAGATGACGTTGCGGATTGCCCGGCTGGGTTATGAGATCCATGAATTGCCGATCTGCATGACCCGCTATCGCCGCCATGCCAACAACCTGTCGAGAAAATACCGGATATTGCTCCAGGCGGACCTTGAGGCCATCGAACCGTACGTGAACCATCCCGGCTACCAGAGCGCCCGCACCAAACTGGTGAACAAGGCCCTCAAATATGCCGTGGTCGAAGACAAGAAAGAAGCCTGGCAGCTGTTGCGCTCGATTCCCTGGCGGCACCTCAATAGAACCAGCTTCAAACGCTTCAAGCGGCTGGTATTACATCGCTAGCCACCTCACAGGGCCTCAGTGCATCTCGGTAAACGCGAGTTTGACACCAATGGCGATCAGTACCGCGCCCATCGTCCGATCGAACCAGTGGCCCATCCGGGCAAAACCTGCGCGCACGCGCTGCTGGCTGAACAGCATCGCCACCAGGCAGAACCACACAGCGGTGGCCACCGCGAGGTAGATGCCGTAGCCCGCCTGTACCGCCAGCGGCGTGTGCGGATTGATCACCACGGTGAACAGTGAGAGGAAGAACAGCGTCGCTTTCGGGTTCAGACCGTTGGTCACGAAACCCGAAGTGAAAGCGCCGCGAGCAGTGCGCTCGCCCGCTTCCGTGTGCAGATCGTCAGTCGCAGGTTGGGCCGGCTGTGCTCGCAAGGCCTTGAGGCCGATGTACAGCAGGTACGCGGCGGCCGCCCATTTCAGGGCATTAAACAACACGATCGACTGGGACACGATCAGGCCGATGCCGAGCAGCGAATAGCCAACGTGCAGGAAAATCGCCGTGCCAACACCCAGCGCCGTCCAGGTACCGGCGCGACGACCATGGGTCACGCTCTCACGCACCACCACGGCAAAGTCCGGGCCGGGGCTGGCAACGGCCAGCAAGTGAATCAGGGCAACGGTCAAAAACTCTGTCCAGTACATGGGGGATCCTTTTGGCCAAGCGTAACTGTTTGTTTCATCTGGTAGGCTCGGCAGATTACGCCTTCAGTTCATCGCACAAAAGGTACAGTTGATGACGAACACTCACCGCGCCGTTTTCCTCGACCATCCGTCCCTGGACCTGGGCGACCTCGACCTCAGCCCGCTGCAAGAGTGTTTCAGCGACTTACAGCTTTTCGCCCAGACCACGCCGGACCAGGTGATCGCACGCCTCAAGGGCGCCACCGTTGCCATCAGCAACAAAATCCTGATCGACGCCGCCGCCATCGCTGCCAGCCCCGAGCTGAAACTGATTCTGATCACCGCCACCGGCACCAACAACGTTGACCTCGCCGCCGCCCGCGCCCACGGAATTACCGTCTGCAACTGCCAGGGTTACGGCACGCCGTCGGTGGCGCAGCACACGATCATGTTGCTGCTCAATCTGGCAACGCGCCTGGCCGATTATCAAAAGGCTGTCGGCGAAGGTCGCTGGCAGCAGGCGAAACAGTTCTGCCTGCTGGATTACCCGATTGTCGAACTGGAAGGCAAAACCCTCGGCCTGCTCGGTCACGGCGAACTGGGCGGCGCGGTCGCACGACTGGCCGAAGCCTTTGGCATGCGTGTACTGCTCGGCCAGATTCCCGGGCGCCCTGCCCGGCCGGATCGTTTGCCACTGGATGAGCTGCTGCCGCAGATCGACGCGCTGACCCTGCACTGTCCGCTCAACGAACACACCCGCCACTTCATCGGAGCCCGTGAGCTGGCCTCGATGAAACCCGGTGCGTTCGTGGTCAACACCGCACGCGGCGGCCTGATCGACGAACAGGCGCTGGTCGATGCCTTGCGCAACGGCCACCTGGGTGGCGCGGCCACCGACGTGTTGAGCGTCGAGCCACCGACCGCCGGCAATCCGCTGCTGGCCCAAGACATTCCACGGTTGATTGTCACTCCGCACAACGCTTGGGGCAGTCGCGAGGCACGCCAGCGAATCGTGGGCCAGTTGACCGAAAACGCTCAGGGTTACTTCAGTGGTAAAGCGCTGCGGGTCGTCAGTTGATAGACTGCGGCACTTTTTTTCACAGGAGCAGAGTATGGATCCGCGCAGTGAAGTACTGCTTCGTCAGGCCGAGTTATTCCAGGGTTCGGTGCTGCTGGCCGGTTTGCCCGCCGATGACCTGCTGGGCCGTCTGCCCGACGCTCATGGCTGGTGCTGGCATGCCGGCGATCAAGCAGCGCTGGATGCCCGCTTCGCCGAGCGCAGCCATTTCGGTGTGACTGTAACGGAGCGCGCGTTCGACACCGCCGTGGTGTTTCTGCCCAAGTCCAAAGACCTGACCGACTACATCCTCAACGCCCTCGCCTCCAGACTGGCCGGTCGTGAACTGTATCTGGTGGGTGAAAAACGCAGCGGCATCGAAGGCGCGGCCAAGCAACTGAATCCCTTCGGCAAACCGCGCAAGCTCGACAGCGCGCGGCATTGCCAGCTGTGGCAGGTGACCGTGGCCAGTGCGCCGCAAGCCAAGTCGCTGGAAAGCCTGGCCCGGACTTATGAGCTGCCGCTGGCCGAAGGTCCGCTAAAAGTCATCAGCCTGCCGGGCGTGTTCAGCCACGGTCGGCTGGATCGCGGCAGCGCGCTGTTGCTGGAGCATCTGGACAAATTGCCGAGCGGCCATTTGCTGGACTTCGGTTGCGGCGCCGGTGTGTTGGGAGCAGCGGTGAAACGTCGTTATCCACACAACCAGGTAACCTTGCTTGATGTGGATGCGTTTGCGGCTGCCAGTAGTCGCCTGACATTGGCTGCCAACGGTCTGGAAGCTGACGTGATTACCGGTGACGGTATCGACGCAGCACCGATGGGCTTGAGTGCAATTCTGAGCAACCCACCGTTCCATGTCGGCGTACACACCGATTACTTCGCTACCGAGAACTTGCTGCGAAAAGCAGCTAAACATCTGAAAAACGGTGGCGAACTGCGCTTGGTGGCGAACAGCTTCCTCAAGTACCAACCGCTGATCGAAGAGCATCTGGGCGTATGTGCGATCAAGGCTGAAGGACAGGGTTTCAGGATCTACCGAGCCAAACGCGGCTAGAACCTCTTTAAAAAAGAGGCTTGCCCAATCGGATTTGCCTAGGCAGAATCCGCTCCGTCCTAGGGGAGTAGTCTCCCACGAGCGCCATGCTCGTCCGGCATACGTCAACATACTTGGTCAACAGACCATGGCGTATGCGACCCAAGCGTCCGCATCAGACGGATCGCAGGGTTTGACAAGACCTATGACACGAACACCTTACCCGGGGCGGGAAGGCTGTACGTGTCATAGCCGTGTCGACCCGCCCCTTAGGAAAACCCTGATGCTGGATTCACTTCTCGTTCCCACCGCAATCGTTGCCTTGGCCGAAATCGGCGACAAGACGCAACTGCTCGCGCTCATTCTCGCCGCTCGCTTTCGTAAACCCTGGCCGATCATCGCCGGTATCGTCGCTGCAACCCTGGCCAACCACGCGGCCGCCGGCGCGGTAGGTGCCTGGGTCGGTAGTTTCTTCTCGAATGCGACGCTGCACTGGATCCTCGCCGTGAGCTTCGCCGCGACCGCATTGTGGACCCTGGTGCCGGACAAGATGGACGACGACGAAGCCAGCACCGCCCGTAAGTTCGGACCGTTCCTGACCACGCTGATCGCGTTTTTCCTTGCGGAGATGGGCGACAAGACTCAAGTCGCCACGGTGATGCTCGCTGCGCAATACCCGGAACTGTGGCTGGTGATCATCGGCACCACCGTCGGGATGTTGATTGCCAACGTGCCGGTGGTTTTGGCGGGTAACTTTGCCGCGGATAAATTGCCGCTCACCCTGATCCGTCGCCTGGCGGCGTCGGCGTTCTTCATCCTCGCCATTGTCGCGGTGTACAAGGCGATGCAGAGCAGTGGGTGGGTTTGACGCGGTAAGTCAGTGACTCCGCGTCATCGTTCTTCGCGAGCAGGCTCGCTCCCACAGATGATCGCGTTCCAATGTGGGAGCGAGCCTGCTCGCGAAGGCGTCAGTGGCAGCACCGCATGACTATCAGGACTTTTTGGCTTTCTCGTACAGCGGCATGACTTTCGGGATCGCCGCCTGCAAAGAAGCAATACGACTCGTCGACGCCGGGTGAGTACTCATGAACTCCGGTGGCGAACCTTCCGAGGCCTTGGTCATCTTGTTCCACAGGGTGATCGCGGCGTTCGGGTTGTAACCGGCGCGAGCGGCCAGTTCCAGGCCGATCAGGTCCGCCTCGTTTTCATTGGAGCGACTGTTGGGCAAGGTCATGCCGTAGTTGGCCACGGTATCCGCCAGCGCCAGGCTACCCTGACCCAGACCGAACAAGGCACCGGCGCCCTGCTTGGCCATTTCGATGCCGTAAGCCTTGGACATCGCTTCACGACCATGCTCGCGCAGGGCGTGGGCGATTTCGTGGCCCATGATCGCGGCAATTTCATCGTCGGTCAGTTTCAGGCTGTCGATCAGGCCGGTGTAGAAAATGATCTTGCCGCCAGGCCCGCAGTTGGCGTTGAGTTCGTCGCTCTTGATCAGGTTGACTTCCCACTTCCACTGGGCCGAATCAGGTCGGAAAATCGGCGCCTGGGCAATCAGCCGGTCGGCAATGGCCTGGACACGTTTGGCCTCGCTACTGGTCTTGTCCAGCACACCTTTGCTGCTCGCCTCGCCGACTGTCTTTTGATAAGACTGGGCGTACATCTGATTGACCTGATCGGTCGACAGCATGCTGAACATGTACTGTTTGCGCTCAACGCCCACCGCGCCACCGCTGGTGGTGTTGACCGACTGACAACCCGCGAGCAGCAGACCTGCGCTCAGCGCACACAAAACCAATGTCTTATTCATCAAAAATTTCCCTGAAAACATGCCGGTTATCCTAGGCGGTGAATTGTATTGGCGCCAGATACAACAGACGTGTAGACGCACATTTCAGACAAAGCTCTCATGACCGTAGGAAAAAATTCACCTAACAGCGACCACCGTGGTCGATAACGGCCCGCAATGATTCGTTTGCGACATCAAACCCTCCAAAACAGCCAATTCGCCAACCTCCGCTCATGGCCATCGCCCCCCCTGCCGATACAGCACCGCAGACGTCCTCTTGCGTGCGGAGCACCCATGAAATTCAAGTCGATCCAGTTTTCCGTGGCGGCCCTCGCTGGCGCCATCGTTCTTAGTGTCGTGGCAGCCCTGGTGCTGTACGCGCTGTTTTCCGGCGCACGGACACAAGACATGGTCCAGCAGCGGACCCAGGCACAATTCGAGCAAGTCATCGAACAACGCCTGACGTCACTGGCGCAAACCCAGGTCAGCCAGATCCAGCGCGAGCTCGAAGCGCCGCTGCTGATTGCCGGCGGACTGGTGCGAGTCAACGCATTGATCGGCACACCGGGCGCCGATGGTCAGCCACAGCTGAGCCTGAGCCGTGAGCAGTTGATCAGTCTGATCAAGGAAAACGTCACCAAAAACCCGAAAATTCTCGGCACCTACATCGGCTGGGAGAAAAACGCCCTTGATCACAACGATTCGGCCTACCTCGACACCCAAGTGGTCGGCATCGACGCCAGCAACGGCCGCTTTCTACCGTGGTGGTTCCGCAACGAAGACGGCAGCCTTGGCCTGGACAAACTGGTGGACGTCGACGACCAGAAAACCCTGTCCACCGGCGTGCGCGCCAGCGAGTACTACCTGTGCTCGAAAGAAACCAAAAAGTCCTGTGTGATCGATCCGGCGCCCTACAAGGTCGGCGACAAGATCGTCATGCTCGCCTCCTTCATAGAACCGATCATGCTCAACGGGGCCTTCCAGGGCATCGTCGGCGCCGACCTCTCGGTGAACTTCATCCAGGAAATGCTCCTCGGCGCGAATCAGAAGTTGTACAGCGGCGCTGGTGAAATGGCCCTGATTGGCGGCAACAGCCGGATCGTTGCCTACACCAAGGACCCGAGCAAATTCGGCGAGAAGGTCAGCGACATCCTCGACAGCCAGCAGATCGCCAACATGGCCAATCTAAAGCGCGGCGAAGTCACCTACACCGTCGACAAGGCCCAGGGCCGGATCGAGTTGTACCTGCCGTTTGGCATCGGCCAGACCGACGCTCGCTGGACCCTCATACTGCAACTGCCGCTGAACGCGGTAATGGCCGACCTGCAAAAGCTTCAGGGCGATCTGGACGCCCAGCGCAAGTCCGACACCTTCGGCATGGCCATGGTCGGCTTGTTGATTGCCGGTATCGGCTTGCTGGTGATCTGGCTGGTGGGCCACGGCATTGCCCGGCCGCTGAAGCAGATGGTTGCCATGCTCGACGACATCGCTCAGGGCGAAGGTGACCTGACTCGACGCCTGACCAGCGACCGCGCCGACGAACTGGGCTCGATCGCCAAAGGCTTCAACACATTCCTGGCCAAGTTGCAGGTGATGATCACCCAGGTGGTGACTTCGGTGCAGAGCGTCAGTGATTCGTCGGAACACACCGCCGACATCGCCATCCGCACCAACATCGGCGTGCACAAGCAAATGGCCGAGATTGATCAAGTCGCCACGGCGGTGCATGAAATGACCGCCACCGCCCAGGACGTGGCGCGAAACGCAACCCAGGCTGCGCAAGCTGCCAGCCATGCGGATCAGGCAGCAGCGCAAGGCATGCAAATCGTGCGCGATACGTCGAACTCGATCGGTGTACTGGCGGTGGAAATCGGCAAGGCCGTCAGCGTGGTACAGACCCTGGCCAAGGACAGCGAGAACATCAACGCCATCCTCACCGCCATTCGCGGGATCGCGGAACAAACCAATTTGCTGGCCTTGAACGCCGCCATCGAAGCGGCACGAGCCGGCGAACAGGGACGTGGTTTTGCGGTGGTGGCCGATGAAGTGCGCAACCTGGCGCAGAAAACCCAGAAGGCCACTGAAGAAATCCAGACCATGATTCAGCAGCTGCAACAAGGCACGCGCGATGTGGTGCGGGTGATGGAGGACAGTCAGAGCCGTACCGACGAAAGCGTGCAGCATGCGGCGAAAGCGGCCGAGGCGCTGGAGACGATTACTCAGGCGGTGTCGGTGATCAACGACATGAACACCCAGATTGCCAGTGCGGCCGAGGAACAGAGTGCGGTGGCTGATGACATCAACCGTAACGTGATCAACATCGGGCAAGTGGCCAATGAAGTGGCGGGCGGAGCGGATGAGTCGAGTGTGGCGAGTGCGGATCTGACCAAGTTGGCAGAGCAGCAGCGGCGGTTGATTAATCAGTTCAAGGTTTGATCCGAGGGCCCCATCGCGGGCAAGCCCGCTCCCACAGGTTTTGTGAGCGCCATAAATCCCTGTGGGAGCGGGCTTGCCCGCGAAGGCGTCGGCACAGGCGCCGAATCAACCCGGAGTCAGACACTCCGGCCCATTCAGCTTCGGATCATTCACCAGATTCGCCAGCACTCGCTCGCGCAACGCCGCGGGTTCACTGGCGAGTAACGCCTGCAACGCATGCAACGGAGTCTCTGGATTGAGCCACGCCTCCTGCCCCGCCGCATCGAGAATCAACGGCCGACGCTGACTCGCCGCCGGTTGCGTGATCACCGCCGTGCTCAGCCACACCTGCTCCTGCACCGGATACGCTTCCCAAATCGCCGCAAAGAACAGCGTCGAGCCCTCCCCCGGTGTCAGCCAATACGGACGCTTGCGGGTCGTGCCGCGCCATTCGTAAAAACCGTTGGCCGGCAGCAGGCAACGGCGTTCGCGCAGGGCCTGGCGAAACATCGGTTGTTCAGCAACGGTCTCGGCCCGGGCATGGGCTGGCGTGCGGGACAAATCGGTCAGCCATGGCGGCGTCAAACCCCAACGCGCGCGGGCCAACTCGCGCTGGCCGTCAACACCCGCGCGCAGCATCAACACCGAATCGTTGGGAGAAATATTCCACTGGGCCTGCTGATCGGCGGGGAAGCCAGGCAGGGCCGCGAAGGCGGGGTTCCAGCGAAACAGGGCATAACGTCCACACATGGGGCAACACGACTCTTGATAAAACGAACACCAGCCTAACAGACCAGCGTGCCGGGAAAACTTTCCGGTTCATCGCCGGGCAGTGGCAGCGCGGATTTGTACGCGGCGATCAGCTCCCGGGCGTACTCGGCCTCGTCGTTATCGACTGACAGGCCCAGCAGGCCAAAGATCGGCAATTCGCCGGTGCCACCGAGCAAATCGCGCCCCACCAAATGGGCCTCGATGCCCTCACTGGCCAACATGCTTTGCAGCAACTCACCTTCCATGAGGTTTTCCGGCTCGTAGATTCGCTGCATGGGGTGCCCCTTTCATTCGTTTTCGCTATGAACTTCGAGCAACCATTCCTGACCGTCAGTCTGCAGAACAAACGTGATGGGGCGACAACACACCGGACAGTCTTCGATATAGGTCTGATCGCCTCCGGACAAGTCCAGAACGGCCTCAGCCTCTTCACCACAATACGGACATTCGTAGCGCTCGGTTTCCAGCATCGCGGTCTCCCAGGTGACTTGTGCGTATAATCGCCGGTCTATTTGCAGGGCTATTTTTGTCTGGCTAACTTTTCAGACCGTGCCCCGTTGGTTTTCGATCAAAACCTTTACTTACCCTAGCCGTTTCTAACAAGAGAGCATGATGGGCGAATTCGATGCCATCCGACCGTACGACGATAGCGAAGTCCCTGCGGTGCTGGACAGGCTGCTCGGCGACAAGGCGTTTCTAGACATCCTCATCCACTTCCGCTTCCCGCGCTTTGCCGGTGCTTTCGGCTGGGCGCTCAAACCTCTTATAGCTCATCGGCTGCGCCGTGAGTTCGCCGGCGTTACGTCGGTGGCCACGTTGCAGGATAAAGTCGAGATGTACGTCGACCACACCATCGAGCGAGCCACGGACGGTGTGACGTACACCGGCGTCGAGCAGTTCAAGTCCGGCAGCGCCTATCTGTTCATCGCCAACCACCGCGACATCGTGATGGACCCGGCCTTCGTCAACTACGCCGTGTACCACGCCGGACTGCCGACACCGCGCATCGCGATCGGCGACAACCTGCTGCAAAAGCCCTTCGTCAGCGATCTGATGCGTCTGAACAAGAGCTTTATCGTGCACCGTTCGATCAGCGGTCGACGCGAGAAGATGGCGGCGTATCAGTTGCTGTCGGCCTACATCAACCACTCGATCCGCAACGATTGCGCCTCGATCTGGATCGCCCAGGCCGAAGGCCGGGCCAAGGACGGCGACGACCGCACCGAGTCGGCCATCCTCAAGATGTTCCACATGAGCCGCAAGGACGAGCCGTTCGGCGAAGTCATTCAGTCGTTGAACCTCACCCCGGTGTCGATCAGCTACGAATACGACCCGTGCGATCAAGCCAAGGCTCGCGAACTGTTCATCCGCGCCACCACCGGCAGCTACACCAAAGTGCCGGGCGAGGACGATGTGAGCATTGCCAAGGGCATCACCGGCTACAAGGGCCGCGTGCATGTGAACTTCGCCTCGCCGATCACCGAGTTGTTCGATGACACCAAGCAATTGGCGATCGAGATGGACCGGCAGATCCTTGGCGGCTATCGCCTGTTCCCGGTGCACTACCTGGCCTACGCCCAGTGGAAAGACGCCGACCCGCAATTGCAGGTGCCGAAAGCCGCTGAGGTGTTTGCGGCAGACGAACTGGCCAAGGCTCAGGAGCAATGGCAACAGCGTCTGGACGCGTGCCCTGAGGAGCATCGTCCGTTCATGGTCCTGCAATACGCGACGCCGGTGCGCAATCAGTACCGTGTGAAAGCAGGTTTGCCGCTGTAAGGTTTTTTTGAAGCAAGATCAAAAGATCGCAGCCTCGTTCCACTCGACAGCTCCTACAGGGCGAACGCTATCCCCTGTAGGAGCTGTCGAGTGGAACGAGGCTGCGATCTTTTGCTTTTTAGCGATTCAAACCCGAGTACTGATCCACGACACCAGCAGCGCCAACCCCAGGCAGGCAAAACCGAATCGATAGAAAAACCGGTTCATGCGCAAGGTCGCCCCGTCCAGCATCAACGTCGGTTCATCGATACGACGGCTCTGGCTTTGCGCTTCGAGAATGGCCAACGCGCGCTGTTCGCGGCGACGTGTGGCATGCAGCAACCAGCCGCCCGGAAAGGCAAACAACAAGGCCAACAGGTTGATCAACTTGGCGGGATGGTTGGTAAACAGCGAAATCAAATGCAACGACATCACGAACCTCAGCAAAACAGGTGGCAGACGCCGAACCGACGACCGCGGCGCGGATTCTACCGAAAGCCTCGCCACCTGCCCTTGCTATCCGACAAATAACGAACCATTTGACCGATTCCTGTCCTGTGTCACGGCGCCGTCATCTGATTACGCCAGTCTGGCGCCCCTCGAAACCGACACGGAAACCGTCATGTTGCACGCCGAAAACCAGGATCGCCTCTACCTCATTGCTCAAAGCGACGAACAACAAAACCTCGTTGGCAGCCTCGCCTTCAACATCCAGGACCGCCACTGGCTGGTGTATTGCGCATTGGGTGGGCATCAACATGCGGATTTGCCGGAGACGGATTTGCTGACGGGCGTGAGTGTTCTGGATTTTTACTCCGAGGCAGCATGAAAAAGCCCGGAACCATTGCTGGCACCGGGCTTTTTTGAATTCAGCGAACGTTTATTCGCCGAGAATCTGACCAATCGTCGGATCCTTGAACAGACGCGTCAACGCATCGCTCAGCACATCGCTGACCAGCTTGGTATTGGTTTCCTGATTCGGCGCCATACCAAAACGCTGATCCAGGGACGCACCATAACGACCGCTGTAACGACGATTGGCATTCTGTACATCGGAGCGGAAGGTCGCGCCAATGGTGGCCTCAGTCACATACATGCCTTCTTTAGGCGACTGATACTTCAGCTCCGCCAGGGTCACGGTCAACTGCGGAGCGTTCAGCGCATTGGAGGTTGGGGTAAAGCCCAGCAACCGCACGGCCGCCTCAGCCTGAGCCTGCAACTTCGGCAGAATCTGCGCGCCCTGCACGGTAATCGCGCTGGTCTCAGGGTACAGGCCACCACGGGTGCCCAGGGTCGGCGACGGACGACCGTCCACCACACGCACTACCACCGGCTGACCATGGCCGACCGGTGCCAGCTGAGTCGTCAGCTTGGGTTCCGGATTCAGTTGTTGCGGGCTGTGGGCGCAGCCGACCAGCGTCAAACTGGTCACAGTGATCAAACCGAACAACAGGCGTTGCAACATGCTCTTCTCTCCAGAATCAGGCACAAACAGGCCCGCAGTATAGCGGTGGGCCACTGCGGGTAACTAGCACCTCACAGTGAATACTGAAATCTCTGACACCGCGGTTCCTGTCACACATCTGTCACCCCCCATACACGTGCACGTCACGGCTCGCTGGCAACCTTTACAGCAGTCACCCCACACGGTACTTCGCCATGCGCTATCTCATCTCGCTGTTCGCTCCACGTCCTTTGCATCGCTGCTTCGCCCTGCTCGACCGCAACGGCCACTGCCAGGCATTCAAACAGTGCAGCCTCCAGCCGATGGGCGACGGCTGGGTCGAAATCGAAGAAATCCGTCTCAACTGGTTGCACCACCCCCTGCCCCCTAGCGCCCGTGTCAGCCAGCGCCAGCCACGTGCGCGGGCTCAGCAACTGTTGACCACCTGACCGAACACCTAATAAAAGTCATTAAACACGACCATTTCCCTGCGTTTCTTCGCTACAATCTCCCCCCGATTATAAGGACGTCTCCTGATCGGGCCTCGCAGCATCGTCAATGCGCTTGTATTGACACCCCGCACCGCCCACAGAGAGCCGCCCACACAGATCGAGTGAAGCTGGCGCGCTTGCTGTTCCTTGAGCAAAACCCCCACTTTTCGCGAATCTGCAGAGCTGTCATTACGCTCGGTCACTGAGCTGTTTGCCCGTTTTGCCTGTCATGTATCCCATGGCGGCAATCCATCCGGGCACGGTGCCAGGCTGGGGCAGCCCTTTTTTGAGGTTCACGTCTTCAAAAGAGCGTGAAAAAAACGGGTTTTCACAACTTCACAAGAGTGTGGCGAGCAAATGAATAGTTTTGCGTCTGAATATGCACCATTAGCGTCTGAAACAGCCCAACGACACAGGACCGAGTACGCCTCGAACACCGGAGCCTGAAGCCTGTCCTCTACGGATTTGGTTGCACAAACGGATGTATCGACCATAAGTCGAATTGCCAGCCGCGCGTTGAAGTGAGTTCATGTAACTCTTTTAGACCCGGCCGGTAGCGTCCGTCGAAGTTGCGAAAAATTGCGAAGATTCGGACATGGCGATACTGCCATGGGTACCTGGGGCATCACTGACACGCCCCTGAACGCCTGGCAGCCATGCCGACAATTTGGTGCTGCAGATTTTGGAGACGCGTTAAATGGCGCATAACGAAGCAGTCGACGTAGTACTGGTTGGGGCCGGCATCATGAGTGCCACCCTCGCTGTACTGCTCAAAGAGCTCGACCCCGCGATCAAGCTGGAAGTCGTCGAGCTGATGGATTCCGGTGCCGCGGAGAGTTCGAACCCGTGGAACAACGCCGGTACCGGTCACGCCGGGCTGTGTGAGCTCAACTACACGCCGCAGGCCGCCGACGGCACCGTCGACATCAAGAAAGCCGTGCACATCAACACCCAGTTCGAGGTGTCGAAGCAGTTCTGGTCCTACCTGACCAAGAAAAGCACCTTCGGCTCGTGCAAGACGTTCATCAGCCCGGTGCCGCACCTGAGCTTCGTCCAGAGCGACGATGGCGTTTCCTTCCTCAAGGAACGCTTCAAGACGCTGAGCAAGCACCACGCCTTCTCGGACATGGAATACACCGAAGACAAGGCCACCATGGCCGAGTGGATGCCGCTGATGATGCCTGGCCGGCCGGCCGACGAAGTCGTCGCCGCCACCCGCGTCATGAACGGCACCGACGTGAACTTCGGCGCCCTGACCAATCAACTGCTCAAGCACCTGACCTGCGCACCCGATGCCCAGGTCAAGTACTGCAAGCGCGTGACCGGCCTCAAGCGTAACGGCAACGGCTGGACCGTCAGCATCAAGGACGTCAACAGCGGTAACTCCCGTGACGTCGACGCGAAATTCGTGTTCCTCGGTGCTGGCGGCGCGGCACTGCCGCTGCTGCAAGCTTCGGGTATCGAAGAAAGCAAAGGCTTCGGCGGCTTCCCGATCAGTGGCCAGTGGCTGCGTTGCGACAACCCGGAAGTGGTCAAGCACCACCAGGCCAAGGTTTACAGCCAGGCGGCCGTGGGTTCGCCACCGATGTCGGTGCCGCACCTGGACACCCGCGTCGTCGATGGCAAGAAGTCCCTGTTGTTCGGACCTTACGCCGGTTTCACCACCAAGTTCCTCAAGCACGGCTCCTTCATGGACCTGCCGATGTCGGTTCGCGCCGGCAACATCGGCCCGATGCTGGCTGTGGCCAAAAACAACATGGACCTGACCAAGTACCTGGTCAGCGAAGTGATGCAGTCGATGGAACAGCGTCTGGACTCGCTGCGTCGCTTCTACCCTGAAGCGAAAGCCGAAGACTGGCGCCTGGAAGTGGCCGGCCAACGCGTGCAGATCATCAAGAAAGACCCGAAAAAGGGCGGCGTTCTGCAGTTCGGTACCGAACTGGTCGCGGCCAAGGACGGCACTCTTGCTGCCCTGCTCGGCGCTTCGCCAGGTGCGTCGGTGACTGTTTCGATCATGCTTGAACTGATCGAGAAATGCTTCCCGAACAAAACTTCTGGTGAATGGGCTGCCAAGCTCGCGGAAATCTTCCCGGCTCGGGAAAAGGTTCTGGAAACCGACGCTGCGCTGTATCGCAAGATCAATGTGCAGAACAACGTCGCGCTGGAACTGGTTGAAGCCAGCAACGAGACCGAAAGCTACGCTTGATTCGGCCGCATAAAAAACGCCCCGTTCTCATTGAGAGCGGGGCGTTTTTTTGTGCCTTTAAAAGATCGCAGCCTCGCTACGCTCGACAGCTCCTACAGGTGCAAGCGAACCATTTGTAGGAGCTGTCGAGCGCAGCGAGGCTGCGATCTGTTGATCTTAACCGCGAGCCTTTTCGATCAGTTCGATGTACTCGGCCGCGTTGCGCTGATCCTTGATCAGGGCGACGAAGTCATTGCCGTGCTCATCCTTGCCGTCCAGATCCAGACCGGCTTCGACGAAGAACGTCAGAAATCGCCCGAAGTCATCGATGCGCAGGCCGCGATAGGCCTTGATCAGTTTGTGCAGCGACGGCGACGTGGCGTCGACCGGTTCGAAATCGAGGAACAGCTTGATCTGCTCATCGCCGATCTCGTCACCAATCACTTGCTTCTTATCTTTACGCATTGCCGACTCCAGCTCGCAGACATTTCACGGGCGGGCAGTTTACCCCTCCCTTGCCACCGGGCTCAACGCGGACGAACGCTGCCGGTGTGCAGGTCGGCCCAGACATGGCCGTTGGCGTAGCTGAGGAACTGGCAATACACCGTGTCATTGCGCAACAAGTCGATCACCACCCGGTACTGGGCCATCGGGTAAAACAGCGTCAGGGTTTTGCTTTTGTCGTCGTAGATCGGCTTTTTCAGGCTTTTGCTTTCGCCATCGAAATTGACCAGCACCTGGTTGATGGTCGCGCCCTTGTTCAAGGATTTGCCCTTGAGGCGGATCAGCAACGGTGAGGTCACCGGAATCGGCTGCTGGTTGGACTGGCGTTGACTGCCGACCACCACCGAGTACTCGGTGACCTGCAACAGCTGTTGCTGCTCGGGCTCCGCGTCACGCAGGGTCAGGTCATCGGGGGGCAGGAACTGCGCGTGCATCGGCGCCGGGGCGGCAGCCAGAGGCAGGCTGACGGTCAGCAACAGGGCGGCGCAGCTGCGGATCAAAAGGCTCATGACAGGTTCCGTGGGCGGGGCCGAGCACTCTAGCATGGGTTTAAAAGCAAAAGATCGCAGCCTTCGGCAGCTCCTACAGAGAACCGGATACACCCGATAATCTTCGGGTGAACTCGATCATGTAGGAGCTGCCGCAGGCTGCGATCTTTTGGGGCGCTGCGGTCTTACATGCCTTTAACAGCAAAAATCCCGTTGGCGTTACGCCAGTAGCCTTTGTAGTCCATGCCGTAACCGAAGATGTAACGGTCGATGCATGGCAGGCCGACGAAATCGGCTTTCAGGTCCGGGCGAGCCTTGCGGTCGTGGTCCTTGTCGATCAGCACAGCGGTATGCACAGCGCGGGCGCCCGCGTGTTTGCAGTAGTCGATGATCGCGCCCAGGGTGTGACCTTCATCGAGGATGTCGTCGATGATCAGCACGTCGCGGTCGAGGAATGAGACTTCCGGCTTGGCTTTCCAGAACAGATCGCCGCCGCTGGTTTCGTTGCGATAACGGGTGGCGTGCAGGTAGGACGCTTCCAGCGGGAAGTTCAGATAGGTCAGCAGCTTGCCGGAGAAAATCAGCCCGCCATTCATCACGCAGAACACCACCGGATTGCTTTCAGCCAGCTGGTCGTTGATGTGTGCACCGACGCGGGCGATGGCCGCCTCGACTTCAGCTTCGGTGTACAGGCAGTCAGCCTCTCGCATGATTTGACGGATATGCTCGAGATCAGCAGACATGGCGCTCTCCAGGGGGGTGGCGGATTCAGGAAAAGCGGGCAAAGGTACGCATCAAGCGAGGCCAGATCAAGCGTTTGTGGACTAACGTACTGTATGTCTATAGGACAACACCCTCGGATAGATTAATCTAGGCCGGTTTTTTTGCCCGCCGCCGGAGCCTTTCCCATGCCCATCCTCGAGATCCGCCATCCGCTGATCCGTCATAAACTCGGCCTTATGCGTCGCGCCGACATCAGCACGAAGAATTTCCGTGAGCTCGCTCAAGAAGTCGGTGCCCTGCTGACCTATGAAGCCACCAAAGACCTGCCGCTGGAATCCTACGATATCGAAGGTTGGTGCGGCACTGTGTCGGTCGAGAAAATCGCCGGTAAGAAAATTACTGTAGTACCGATCCTGCGCGCCGGCATCGGCATGCTCGAAGGCGTGCTGAGCCTGATCCCGGGCGCCAAAGTCAGCGCCGTCGGTGTGGCCCGCAACGAGCAAACCTTGCAGGCCCACACCTACCTGGAAAAACTCGTTCCGGAAATCAACGAACGCCTGGCGATGATCATCGACCCGATGCTCGCCACCGGCAGCTCCATGGTCGCGACCATCGACCTGCTGAAAAAGGCCGGTTGCCGGGACATCCGCGCGATGGTGCTGGTGGCGGCCCCTGAAGGCATCGCTGCTGTAGGGAAAGCTCACCCGGACGTGATGATCTACACCGCTTCCATTGACGAGAAACTCAATGAACACGGTTACATCATCCCAGGCCTGGGCGATGCCGGCGACAAGATCTTCGGTACCAAGCAGAAGGACGCTTGAGCATGCAGGATGAGTTCAACGATCCGCTCTGGCGCACGGTGCTGTCGGGTGCGCAGATGCTGTTCGTGGCCTTCGGCGCCCTGGTGTTGATGCCGCTGATTACCGGTCTCGACCCGAACGTGGCGCTGTTCACCGCCGGCCTGGGGACGATTCTGTTCCAGATCGTCACCGGGCGTCAGGTGCCGGTATTCCTGGCATCGAGTTTTGCCTTCATCACCCCGATCATCCTCGCCAAGGGCCAATTCGGTCTCGCGGCGACCATGGGCGGCGTGATGGCGGCCGGTTTCGTCTACACCTTCCTCGGCCTTGCGGTGAAGATCAAAGGCACCGGTTTCATTGACCGTCTGCTGCCACCAGTGGTGATTGGCCCGGTGATCATCTCCATCGGCCTGGCCATGGCACCAATCGCCGCCAACATGGCGATGGGCAAGGCTGGCGACGGCACCGAACTGATTCATTATCAGACGGCAATGCTGATCTCGATGCCCGCGCTGCTGACCACCCTGATCGTCGCGGTGTTCGGTAAAGGCATTTTCCGCCTGGTGCCAATCATCTCGGGTGTGCTGGTGGGTTTTGCGATGGCGTTCTACTTCGGCGTCGTTGATACCGCGAAAATCGCCGCCGCACCGTGGTTTGCGATCCCGCACTTCACCGCGCCGGAATTCAACTGGCAGGCGATTCTGTTCATCGTTCCGGTGGCCCTGGCCCCGGCCATCGAGCACATCGGCGGCGTGATCGCTGTCGGTAGCGTGACCGGTCGCGATTACCTGAAGAAACCCGGCCTGCACCGCACCCTGCTCGGCGATGGCATTGCCACCACCGCAGCCGGCCTGTTTGGCGGTCCACCCAACACCACCTATGCCGAAGTGACGGGCGCGGTGATGCTGACCAAGAACTACAACCCTAAGATCATGACCTGGGCGGCGATATTCGCCATCAGCCTGGCGTTCGTCGGCAAGTTCGGCGCGCTGCTGCAAAGCATTCCAGTGCCGGTGATGGGCGGGATTCTGTGCCTGTTGTTCGGTTCGATTGCGGCGGTGGGCATGAACACGCTGATTCGCCACAAGATCGACCTGGGCGAAGCGCGCAATCTGGTGATTGTCTCGGTGACCCTGGTGTTCGGGATTGGCGGCGTATTGGTCGGCACCGGCACAGGGCCGGACGACTTCGGCCTCAAAGGCATCGCGCTGTGCGCGGTGACGGCGATTGCGCTGAACCTGTTGCTGCCGGGTAATGACAGCTGGAAGCACAAGAAGGCGAATGAGTCGTTGTTGTAACGGCTTGAGGACTTAGCTGCCAGTTAGATAGCTATCGCGAGCAAGCTCGCTCCCACATTGATCTATGTTGCTCACAAAAAGTGTGTTCACAGAAGATCAAATGTGGGAGCGAGCTTGCTCGCGATGCTTTTAAAGCGCCAGCGGCGCTCTTTCACACAAGGTGTTCAACGCCTTCGCCCACCGCGGATCGTCGTTAAGACACGGCACCAGCACCAACTCCTCTCCCCCCGCCTCGCGGAACAGCTCTTTGCCACGATCACCGATCTCTTCCAGTGTCTCGATGCAATCGGCAACGAACGCCGGGCACATTACCAGCACCTTCTTCACACCCATCCCAGCCAACTCATCGAGGCGCGCTTCGGTGTAGGGTTCGATCCATTTCGCTCGCCCCAAACGCGACTGGAACGACACCGACCACTTGCCGTCTGCCAAGCCCATGCGCTTAGCAAACTCGAACGCGGTGCGCAGGCACTGGGCGCGGTAACAGGTGGCCAACACTTCGGGGGAAGCGCTCTTGCAGCAGTCTTCATTCTTGAAGCAATGCTGCCCGGTCGGATCGAGCTTGGTCAGGTGCCTTTCCGGCAAACCGTGAAAACTCAGCAGCAGGTGATCGTGATCCTGCTCCAAATAAGGCTTGGCACTGGCGACCAACGCATCGAGGTATTCCGGCTGATCGTAGAACGGCTGGAGAATCGAGAACTGTACGTCGAGCTTCTTCTCGCGTACCACTCGTTTGGCTTCTTCGATCACCGTCGTCACGGTGCTGTCAGCGAACTGTGGATAAAGCGGCGCGAGAGTGATTTTTTTGTGGCCCTGGGCGGCCAGCTGCACCAATTTCGACTCAATCGACGGCTCACCGTAGCGCATCGCCAGTTCCACCGGGCCGTGGGTCCACTGGGCAGTCATGGCCTGTTGCAGGCGACGGCTGAGCACCACCAATGGCGAGCCCTCCTCCCACCAGATCGAGGCGTAGGCGTGGGCAGACTGCTCCGGGCGCTTGAACAGGATCAGCGACACCAGCAAACGTCGCACCGGCCATGGCAGGTCGATCACATACGGGTCCATCAGAAATTGATTGAGGTAACTGCGCACATCCGCCACCGAGGTGGAGGCCGGTGAGCCCAGATTGACCAGAAGCAATGCGTGATCGGTCATGCAACGTCCTATTTCAAAGGCGGCTGGAAAGGTCGTCCAGAGCCGCGCGCAAATCAGTGAACTGGAAAGTGAAACCCGCTTCCAGCAAGCGAGCCGGTACGGCCTTCTGGCCACCCAGCAACAGCAATGACAACTCGCCCAGACACACCTTTAACGCCAGGGCCGGCATGGGCATGAACGTCGGGCGGTGCAGCACGCTGCCCAACGTCTTGGCAAATTCGCGGTTGCGCACCGGCTTGGGCGCGCAGGCATTATAAGGACCACTGGTGTCTTCCTGATGCAGAAGAAAATCAATCAGGGCGATTTGATCGTTGATATGGATCCACGGCATCCACTGCCGGCCACTGCCAATAGGCCCGCCCAGCCCCAATTTGAACGGCAGCAACAGCCGCGACAAAAAGCCGCCCTCGGCCGACAACACCAGCCCGGTACGAATGAAGATCACGCGAATGCCCAAGCCTTCGGCACGCTGGGCGGTTTCTTCCCAGGCGATGCACAACTGGCTGGCGAAATCATCGATGACCGGTGGAGACTTCTCGGTCAATTCCCGCTCGCCCCCGTCACCGTACCAACCGACCGCAGACCCCGAAATCAACACCTGCGGTTTTTGTTCACGGGTTTCGAGCCAGGCCAGCAGGGTTTCGGTCAGGGTGATGCGGCTGCTCCACAACAGCGCTTTGCGTCTGGTTGTCCAGGGGCGGTCGGCAATCGGTGCACCTGCGAGGTTGATAATCGCATCCACCGGCTCCTGGCCGATGTCCTCGAGGCGGGCCACTGCGCGCACTTGGGCACCGCAGATTTTCGCGACTTTTTCAGGCTTGCGACTCCAGACCGTCAGGCGGTGACCCTGACTCAACCAGAGGCGGCAGAGTTGACGTCCTATCAAACCAGTACCGCCGGTCAGCAATATGTGCATGACTACTTCCTCGCGTAGCGTTTTACCCTGATCACTAGTCTATTTTTATAAGCAGGGATCTTTGGTATCGGGCAGGCTCTGTGATTAACAATAGGCCAAGCTGTCAGAACGAGAACGCTAAAAGTTATACCAAAAAACAATATTGTACAGGTTTAAACCACGGCGTAGTCTGTACAGAAAGGTAAACGAGGCCCCTATGACTGTACCTATCGCAATCATCGGCACCGGCATCGCCGGGCTCTCCGCCGCCCATGCCCTGACAGAGGTCGGGCATGTCGTTCAACTTTTCGATAAAAGCCGCGGCAGTGGCGGACGCATGTCGAGCAAGCGCAGCGATGCGGGTGCTCTGGACATGGGCGCGCAATATTTCACCGCCCGCGATCGCCGCTTCGTCACTGAAGTCCAGCGCTGGCAAGGCAACGGCTGGGTCGCTGAATGGATGCCGCAGCTCTACACCTACCATGGCGGCCAGCTCAGTCTGTCGCCGGACGAACAGACTCGCTGGGTCGGCACGCCGCGCATGAGCGCCATCACCCGCGGCCTGCTCGGCGACCTGGAAGTGCATTTCGCCTGCCGCATTACCGAGGTCTATCGCGGCGAGGAGCACTGGCATCTGCAGGACGCCGAAGGCTTCACCCACGGCCCGTTCAGTCATGTGATTATCGCCACGCCGGCGCCTCAGGCGACTGCACTGCTGGCCTCCGCGCCGAAACTCGCCGGTGCCGCCGCCGGGGTGAAAATGGACCCGACCTGGGCTGTCGCGCTGGCGTTCGAGACACCGCTGGATACGCCCATGGAAGGCTGCTTCGTACAGGACAGCCCGCTCGACTGGCTGGCTCGCAACCGCAGCAAACCCGGGCGAGACAACACACTCGACACTTGGGTTTTGCACGCCACCAGCGCCTGGAGCCGGCAACATATCGACCTGTCCAAGGAAGCGGTGATCGAGCAATTGCACGGCGCATTTGCCGAACTGCTGCACGACGCCATGCCCGCCCCGACCTTCAGCCTCGCCCACCGCTGGCTCTACGCCCGCCCCGCCGGCAGCCATGAATGGGGTGTACTGGCCGATGCCGACCTGGGCCTTTATGTGTGCGGCGACTGGTGCCTGTCCGGCCGTGTCGAAGGCGCCTGGCTCAGCGGCCAGGAAGCCGCTCGCCGCTTGCATGCACACCTGCAGTGAACCGCATTAATCCGAACAAGTTGCTGCTGTCGAAATGGACAGCAGCCCATCCGCAAAACCGCGAACAACATTTTCTGATCACCGAACTGTTCCGCGACGAGCAAGGCACGGTGCTGGAAGTTGATGGCTGGGCTGGTGGCAGGAGCTGCCGAAGACTGCGATCGTTTGATCTTCGGCGCGACGACCAAAAAGATCGCAGCCTTCGGCAGCTCCTACAGGGGTCACCTTCGCCCCAGATAAAAACCTATACAAAATATTTGACTTGTACACCTTTGAATCTATGATGAAGTCATGTTGTACAGAATCAACACTCTGTACAGGTTTAGATTCGAGGTGCTCCGATGCCCCACGCCAGCGTGAAACCGAAAATCGCTATCAGCTCCTGCTTGATGGGCGCCGAGGTGCGCTTCAACGGCGGGCACAAGGAGTCGCGGCTGTGCAGCCGCACCCTCACTGACTACTTCGATTTTGTCCCGGTGTGCCCGGAAGTCGCCATCGGCCTGGGCATTCCTCGCGAACCCATCCGTTTGGTGGGTAACCCCGAACACCCCGAAGCCATCGGCACGGTCGACCCCGCGATCAATGTCACCCGGCCACTCGCTGAGTACGGTCAGAAAATGGCGGCCGAGCTGGGCGATATTTGCGGCTACATATTCATGCAGAAATCCCCGTCGTGCGGCCTGGACCGGGTCAAGGTCTACCACGCCAACGGAGCGCCGGTGGACGGCGGCGGTCGCGGCATCTACGCCCAGGCCTTTTGCGCCCTGCATCCGGATTTACCGGTGGAAGAGGATGGCCGACTCAACGACCCGGTACTGCGGGAAAACTTCCTTACGCGCGTGTTTGCCTACAGTGCCTGGCAGCAGTTACTGCAAGAAGGCCTGACTCGCCACAGCCTCACGGATTTTCACTCGCGCTACAAATACCTGCTGATGGCCCACAACCCGGTGCAATACAAAACCTTGGGCAACCTGCTGGGCAACATGGGCCAGACCGACCCGAACGAACTCGGCCCCCGCTATTTCAGCGAGCTAATGGCGGCCTTGAAAAAATGCGCCACCCGCCGCACCCACACCAACGTCTTGCAACACATAAGTGGCTATCTCAAACAGACGATCAGCCCTGAAGACAAACAGGAAGTGCAGCACGTCATCGGCCAGTATCGCCACGGTATCGTGCCGCTGGTGGTGCCGCTGACGCTGCTCAAACACTACTTTCGTCAACATCCGGATCCGTACATTGCACAACAGGTTTACCTGCAACCGCATCCGGAAAATCTCAGCCTGCGAAACGCGATCTAATGACAATCTAATGAAAAGCCCACTCGACACCAGCGCCAGCGAAGACCTCGGCGCCGACTTCAAGAAAGCCCTCGACGAAGGCTGGCTGCCGATCCGTGAGGTCGCGCGGCAGACCGGCGTCAACGCTGTCACCCTGCGGGCCTGGGAACGACGTTATGGCCTGATCGTGCCGCAACGCACGCCCAAGGGTCATCGGCTGTTCTCTGCCGAACACGTGCAACGCATCCTGACGATTCTCACCTGGCTCAATCGCGGCGTGGCCGTCAGCCAGGTCAAGCAACTGCTCGACACCCCGCAAGCGTTTACCGAATCGGTCGAAAACGATTGGCAAGTGCTGCGCCATACGCTGCTGCAAGCGGTCACTCAACTGAGCGAACGCCCCCTCGATGACACCGTCAATCAGGCGATGGCGCTGTATCCGCCGCGAACCTTGTGCGAACAACTGCTGATGCCTTTGCTGGCAGAACTGGAAAAACGCTGGCAGGGCCAGTTCGGCGCACAGATGGAGCGGGTGTTTTTCCATTCCTGGTTGCGCAGCAAATTCGGCGCACGCATCTACCATAACAACCGTCAGTTGCGCACCACGCCGCTGCTGTTGATCAATCACTCGGACCTGCCGCTGGAACCTCACCTGTGGCTCACCGCGTGGCTGATCAGCAGCGTCGATTGCCCGGTGGAGGTATTCGACTGGCCACTGCCCGCCGGTGAACTCGCGCTGGCGGTCGATCACCTGAAAGCCCGCGGCGTACTGCTGTATTCCAGCAAAGCCATGAACCTTTCGCAGCTGCCGAAACTTTTGAATGGCGTCAGATGCCCAAAAATGATTGTCGGACCGACGGTGTGCATCCACCACGCCGAGTTGTCCGTAATAACTTGCGAGATCGCTGATCTGTTCCTGGCCGAAGATTCGTTGTCGGCTCATCAGGACCTGGTTCAGCGTGGGCTTATTTAATGAAGCGTGCGGACACCACCATGCAAATGATCTGGCTGCGCAGCGACTTGCGCCTACACGACAACACCGCCCTCTCGGCCGCCGCAGCCCGCGGCCCGACTGTCGCGGTGTTTCTGGTGAGTCCCCAGCAATGGCTGGAGCACGATGACGCGCCGTGCAAAGTGGATTTCTGGTTGCGTAACCTGAGCGAGTTGAGTCGCGCGTTGGGCGAGCTGAACATCCCCCTGCTGATCCGCAAAGCAGCACGCTGGGATGACGCGCCGACCGTGCTGCTTGATCTTTGTCAGCAGTTGAATATCGACGCGGTGAACGTCAACGAGGAGTACGGCATTCATGAAACCCGTCGCGATGCAGCAGTGGCCCAAGCGCTAAAGGCCAAGGGCATAACGTTTCACAGCTACCTCGACCAGTTGTTGTTCAAGCCCGGCACGGTGCTGACCAAGACCGGCACTTGCTTCCAGGTCTTCAGTCAGTTCCGCAAGGTTTGCTACGACCGATTGCGTGGCTCACTACCGCCGCTGATTGTGGCACCCAGCGTCCAGGCTTCGCTGACGACCAACAGCGACAAGATTCCAAACCATATCGACGGGTTCGAAACTCCCGGCGAAACCTTGCGCGCTCTCTGGCCGGCCGGTGAAACCGAAGCCCGTCGCCGGCTCCACACCTTCGCCGACGCCCACATCGACTACTACAAAAGCGAACGCGATTTCCCGGCGAAACCCGGCACCAGTCAGCTTTCGGCCTATATCGCCGCCGGCGTCATTTCCCCCCGCCAGTGTTTGCACGCCGCCCTGCAAAGCAATCAGGGCGAGTTCGAAAGCGGCAAGGTCGGCGCCGTCACCTGGATCAACGAACTGCTGTGGCGCGAGTTCTACAAACACATTCTGGTGGGCTACCCTCGGGTCTCCCGTCACCGCGCCTTCCGCCCGGAAACCGAAGCCCTCGCCTGGCGCGATGCCCCCGAAGATCTCCTGGCCTGGCAAGAGGCCCGTACCGGCCTGCCGATTATCGACGCGGCCATGCGCCAATTGCTCGCAACCGGCTGGATGCACAACCGCTTGCGCATGGTGGTGGCGATGTTCCTGACCAAGAACCTGCTGATCGACTGGCGTGAAGGCGAGCGCTTTTTCATGCGGCATCTGATCGACGGCGACCTGGCCGCGAACAACGGCGGCTGGCAGTGGAGCTCGTCCACGGGTACCGATTCGGCGCCTTACTTCCGGATTTTCAACCCGCTGAGCCAGTCGGAAAAATTTGATGCAGAAGGCGTGTTCATCAAGCGCTGGCTGCCGGAGCTGGCCGGGCTCAACAAAAAAGAAGTGCACAACCCGGCGGACGTGGGCGGGTTGTTCGGTGTGGCGGATTATCCATCGCCGATCGTCAACCTGAGCACTTCCCGCGTGCGCGCCTTGGCCGCGTTCAAGAACCTGCCCTCGCGACAGAACGCGGGGGGTGCCTATGAGTGATTTCCTGCGGCGCTTTGCCCGGCAGTTTGCAGACCTGAACAAAGACAACCTTCAGCGCCTGAATGAGCTGTACACCGCCGACATTCACTTCACCGATCCGCTGCACGAAGTGCAGGGGCTTGGGCAACTGCGCGGCTACTTCGCCGGGCTCTACGCCAACGTCAGCGAACTGCGTTTCGATTTTCACGGCTTCGACCAGATCGGCGAAGGCGAAGGTTATCTGCGCTGGGTCATGAGCTACCGCCATCCACACCTGGCCGGTGGCCGGTTGATTCAGGTCGACGGCTGCTCGCACCTGCTCTGGCGCGACAAGGTTTATCGCCACCGGGATTACTTCGATGCCGGGGCACTGCTTTATGAACATTTACCCGTATTGGGTCGGGCGATTGCCTGGCTGAAAAGGAGAATGGGATGAGTCTTACACCTCCACGACGATATTGGCTGACCGGTGCCAGCAGCGGCATTGGTGCCGCGCTGGCCGAAGAAATACTGAAAACCGGCGCCCACCTGGCCGTCAGTTCACGTTCGGTGGCGCCACTGAAAGCCTTGTCGCAGCGTTATCCCGGGCAAGTGATGGTGGTGGCCGGTGACCTGACCAACAGCCAGACCGTGCGTGAAATCGGCGAGCAGATTGCTGCAGACTGGGGCTCGCTGGATACGGTGATCCTCAATGCCGGGACTTGCGAGTATGTCGACGTTCGGCAGTTCGATTCGTCGCTCGTCGAGCACGTCGTGCGCACCAATCTACTGGCCAGCAGTTATTGCATTGAAGCCGCCCTGCCCCTGTTGCGGGCCGGCACCGCGCCGCATCTGGTGGGCGTCGCCAGCTCGGTGACCTACCTGCCGCTGCCGCGGGCCGAAGCCTATGGTGCGTCGAAGGCCGGGCTGCGATATCTGTTCGAATCGTTGCGCATTGACCTGGCGCCGGAAGGCATCGAAGTCACCGTGGTCAGCCCTGGGTTTGTCGACACGCCGCTGACGGCGAAAAACGACTTCCCGATGCCACTCAGCTGGCCAGTGGGCAAAGCTGCGCGGCACATCTTTGCCAAACTCAAGAATCGTCCACTGGAGATCGCTTTCCCGGCGCTGTTCATGGCAGCCCTCTGGCCACTGTCGAAAATGCCCAACCGCGTGAAGCTCGCCATCGGCAAGCGCATGCTGCGCAGCAATCCGCCGATCAAGGATGTGCCGTGAACATTGCCATCATCGGCAGCGGCATCTCGGGGCTGACCAGCGCCTACCTGCTCAATCGCAGCCACGAGATCACTCTGTTCGAGGCCAGCGACTGGGTCGGCGGTCATACCCACACCGTGGATGTGACCGTGGAGGGCCAGCGCTATGCCGTGGACACCGGCTTCATTGTGTTCAACGACTGGACCTACCCCAACTTCATTCGTCTGTTGGGTGAGCTCGGCGTGAGTTTCAAGCCCACGGAGATGAGCTTCTCTGTCACCGACCCGGACACCGGTCTTGAATACAACGGCAACAACCTCAACAGCCTCTTTGCCCAGCGCCGCAATTTTTTGTCGCCGGGCTTCTGGGGCATGCTGCGGGACATTTTGCGCTTCAATAAAGAAGCACAGCGCGACCTGGCCGAAGGGCGAATCGCCGCCGACACCACGCTGGATCAATACCTGAAGGCCGGCGGCTACGGCGAGCGTTTCATCCTGCATTACATCGTGCCCATGGGCGCGGCAATCTGGTCGATGTCCATGGCCGACATGCTGGGTTTCCCGTTGCAATTCTTCGTCAGGTTCTTCAAGAATCACGGTCTGCTGTCCGTCAGCAATCGCCCGCAATGGTGTGTGATCGAGGGTGGTTCAAGCGCTTACGTTGCACCGTTGACCGCCTCGTTTCGCGAGAAGATTCGTCTCAACTGCCCGGTTACTCGGGTCGAGCGCGATGCGGATGGCGTGGTGATCCACAGCGCCGCCGGCAGCGAACGCTTCGACAAAGTCGTGTTCGCTTGCCACAGCGATCAGGCCCTGAACCTGTTGGCCGAATCTAGCGACGCCGAACAATCGATCCTCGGCGCCCTGCCCTACGCCGACAACGAAGTGGTGCTGCACACCGACACGCGCCTGTTGCCCGAGCGAAAACTCGCCTGGGCCAGCTGGAATTATCGCCTCGGGGGCGCCGGCCACACGCTGGCTGCGGTCACCTATGACATGAACATCCTGCAAGGCATTCAGAGCGATACCACCTTCTGCGTCAGCCTCAACCAGAGCGCCGGTATCAGCCCGTTGAAGGTGCTCGCCAAATACACCTATGCCCATCCGCAATACAGCCTGGCAGCGGTTGTCGCGCAGGAACGCTGGGAAGAATTGAATGGCGCACAACACTCCTATTATTGCGGCGCCTATTGGGCCAACGGTTTCCACGAAGACGGCGTGGTCAGCGCCCTGCGTGTTGCCCGGTCGTTCGGGGAATCCCTGTGAACAGCGCCCTCTACAGCGGCTGGATCGCCCATCGACGATTTGCCCCAAGGCCTCACGAATTCAGTTACCGGATCGGCCTGCTGTACCTGGACCTCGACGAACAGGACGCGGTGCTCGGGTTATCGCCACTGTCGGGCAACAGCCGATTTTCGCCCTTTTCGTTTCGCGAAAGTGATTACCTCAAGGCCTTCACCGGAAGCGGCATGCGCCTGATCGACGCGGTGCGCCAACAGGTCGGCGAGGCTATCGGGCACGTGCCACAAGGCTCGATCTGCCTGCTGACCCAGCCCCGCAGTTGGGGCCTGTCGTTCAACCCGGTGAGTTTTTTCTATTGCCATGAAGCCGACGGACAACTGGCGGCGATTCTCGCCGAAGTCACCAACACCCCATGGCGCGAGCGATATCACTACGTGTTACCCGCCAAAGCCCCGCAAGACCTGCGCGACTTTCATCAACATTTCGCCGTGGCCAAGGCCTTTCACGTGTCGCCGTTTTTACCGCGCGATCTCGAGTACCGGATGAGCTTCAGCCCCGCCGCAAAAAAACTCGGCGTGCACATGGCCGACTGGCAAGGCGAACTGAAACTGTTCGACGCCACGCTCAACCTGAAACGCGAAGCCCTCGATCGCGCCAGCCTGCACGGTTACCTGCGGCGCTTTCCGTGGATGACCGCGAAAACCTGTCTGGCGATTTATTGGCAAGCTCTGCGCCTGCTGCTCAAACGCACACCGATATTTGCTCATCAGGCTGCCGATGGCAGCTTTCAAACCGCCACCGTTCCGCCCAAGGATCGCCGTCATGAAATCCTCTAGTGTCTCGGTCAAGGCCAACCTGTTCAGCACCAACGGCCTCACCGGATCGCTCCTGCGCCGGGGCGTATTGCGGCAACTGGCGCAGCTCAAACACGGGCAGTTGGTGGTCGTCGAAGACGGCGAACGGCATGTATTTGGAACTGCGGGCAGTCATTTGCTGGGGGAGATTCATATCCTCGACGCGGCGGCGTGGGGCCTGGTGGCGAGCAACGGATCGATCGGCGCGGGTGAGGCTTTTATCCATGGTTATTGGAGTTCGCCGGACCTGACGGCGGTGGTCCGGGTGTTCGTCAGCAACCTTGAAGTGCTGGACGCAATGGAGGGCGGTCTGGCGAAACTCGGCCGGCCTTTCGTACAGGGGCTGCATTGGCTCAATCGCAATACGCGCAAGGGCTCACAGAAAAACATCGCCGCCCACTACGACCTGGGCAACGACCTGTTCGAACAGTTCCTCGACCCGACCATGATGTATTCGGCGGCGCAGTTCCTTACGCCAGAGGACAGTCTGGAACAGGCGCAGATGAACAAACTGGAGCGGATCTGCCAGAAACTCGCCCTTAAACCGAGCGATCACCTGCTGGAAATCGGTACGGGCTGGGGCAGCATGGCGCTTTACGCGGCGCAGAATTACGGCTGCAAGGTCACCACCACCACGCTCTCCAAGGAGCAGTACACCTTTACCGCACAGCGAATCGAAGCCCTAGGCCTGCAAGACCAGGTCACACTGCTGCTCAAGGATTACCGCGACCTCACCGGCCAGTACGACAAACTGGTGTCGATCGAGATGATCGAAGCCGTGGGTCATCGCTTCCTGCCCACTTACTTCAAACAATGCGCACACCTGCTCAAAAGCAATGGTTTGATGCTATTGCAGGCGATCACCATCCGCGAGCAGCGCTACGAACAGGCCAAGGGCAGTGTCGATTTCATTCAGCGCTACATATTCCCTGGCGGCGCCCTGCCCTGTGTGCAGAAGATGCTCGAGATCGTCAGCCGCGACACCGACATGAACCTGCTGCACATGGAAGATTTCGGCCTGCACTACGCGCGAACCTTGCGCCTCTGGCATGAAAATTTTCGTCGAGCCCAAGGCCGCTTGAGTGAATTGGGCTACGACGATCACTTCCTGCGCTTGTGGGAGTTTTACCTGTGTTACTGCGAAGGTGGGTTCCTGGAGCGCACCATCGGTACTGCGCAGTTGCTGCTGGCCAAACCCGCAGCGATCACCGCGCCGCTGCTGGGACGTTTCGATGCTTGAAAAGCTGGCCAATGCCGCGTTGTTCCAGCTCGGCTGGTTTGTTTGCGTGGTGGGCGGCAACAGCTTGTGGTTACTGGTGGCGGTAGGGGCGCTGGTCATTCATCTGCTGTGGATAAGCAGCTGGGAGCAAGAAGGTCGGCTGATCCTCAGCGTGGTACTCATCGGCACGGCGGTGGACAGTGCATTGCGCTGGCTGGGAGTGTTCGAGTTCATGGATCTCCCGCCATTGATTCCGCTGTGGCTGATGCTGCTTTGGGCGTTGCTGGCAACTACCCTGCGCCACTGCCTGCTGTGGAGCGCCGAACCCTGGTGGCGGGCGAGTCTGCTGGGAGCGGTGGGTGGACCGCTGTCGTACTACGCCGGTGGACAACTGGCGGGGGTGCAATTTCCCTACGGACACCTGCCGACACTGATCGGCATCGGCCTGCTCTGGGCACTGCTGTTTCCGCTGCTGCATTTCATGGCTCAGCGGCGGGGCTGAGGATAACCGCAGCTGAGCGTCCGTCAGGCCTTTCACACAGTACCGGCTCACTGCCTTACACTGGGCGCCATGAAAACCATTCCCCATACGCAAATCGCCGAGCCTGCGGTCACCTGCTCGACCTGCGCAGCATGCTGCTGTCAGCTCGAAGTCATGCTGATCACGGACACGGGCGTGCCCGAACGTTTTATCGATACCGATGACTGGGGTGGGGAGGTCATGCTGCGTCTGGATGACGGCTGGTGCGCCGCGCTGGATCGCAACACGATGATGTGCACCATCTATGAAAAACGCCCGTTGATCTGCCGGGAGTTCGAGATGGGCGCACCAGAATGCATCGACGAACGCCAAGGGATTACCACGGCGTATCGCTGAATCTGAATGAGGATCTAATGTGGGAGCGAGCCTGCTCCCACATTTAAAGCGCCAAGGCTTACAACGGCATCGTGTAATGCAGCGCGTAGCTTTCTACACCATCGTTCGGGCTGCTCAGCCCGGCATTTGAATAGTGCGTCGCACGAATCCCGACTTCATGTCCGCCCGTAAAGCGCAGCCCAAAACCGAACCGGTCTTCAAACTGAAAGGCATTGCCGAGGTTGTTGTTTTCGACTTCGGTATTGGCGAACAACGCTATGCCAACCCCCAACTCCAGGTAGGGTTTGACGGTCTGCCCGGCAAACTCGTAAACCAACACCGGGGAGAACGACAGGCTGTGGTTGCTGGAGGTCTTGTCGCCTTCCCAATAGGTGTAGGCACCGCTCCAGTAACCAGTCAAACGACCGATATCACTCTGCAACCAGCTCTTGTCCCAATCGAATTGCATGCCCAGTCGGTAGGTCATGGTCGACTCGCTAGTCTGACCGACCGCGAACTCCACGCCTGCCGCCTGTGCGGTAAAACTGTGCCCCATCAGTGCGGCCGCAATCGCGGCCAAGCAGAATAGTCGCTTCATTAGAAACATCCTTTTCCGAACGATTTCGTATGGTTTTTTTGTTGCTTGACGCTATAGAAGTCGACGCTTAATCAGAAGTTCACCCCAATTACTCGCTTGCCGCAGGATTTAACTTACCCTTTGAAGCTTTGCACAACGCCAGCGGTATTCCACAGTATCGGCAAGATATTTCTGAAATGCTCCGGATCGGCACTCGTCCAGAACTGTGCGGCACGAGCAGGTCCTTCGGCGAGCAATTCACGCTCGGCCAACAGGCGCTGAAGTTGCCGCGCTACAGCGGCGCCGGTGTCGATCAAGCTGATGTCATCGGGGATCATCTGCTTAAGCAACGGCTTTAGGAAGGGGTAATGCGTGCAGCCAAGAATTATCGTGTCGCACCCGGCGCCGAGCAGCGGTTCGACATATCTGGCAAGCAACTGGCGCAGGGCCGGACTGTGCAGATCACCGTTTTCAATCAGCTCCACCAGGCCGGGGCACGGCTGAGTGATGACTCGCACATCGGTGGCGAATCGGTCGAGCAACGCGGCGAACTTGGCACTCTGCAAGGTGCCGGTGGTGGCGAGCACACCGACCACACCGCTGCGGGTGGCGGCAGCGGCCGGTTTGACCGCCGGCTCCATGCCGACGATGGGCCACTCGGGATAATCGCGCCGCAAGTCGGCAACGCCAGCGACAGTCGCCGTATTGCAGGCCAGCACCAAGGCCTTGGCGCCCTGCTGCTGAAAAAAACCGGCCATCACACTGCAGCGATGACGGATGAATTCCGGGGTTTTCTCGCCGTAGGGAATATTGCCGCAATCGGCGACGTACAACAGTGACTCGTTGGGCAGCAAACGCTGGATCTCGGCCAGCACCGAAAGCCCACCGACGCCGGAGTCGAACACGCCAATCGGCGCTTCACGCATGCTTCGAACCACAGACGCTGCACCCCGGATCACGCTTGACCCGCAATTCGCGAAAGCGCGAGCCCAAGGCATCGATCAACAACAGACGCCCCACCAGCGGCTCGCCGAAACCCACCAGCAATTTCATGGCTTCCAGCGCCTGGAGGCTGCCAACCAGGCCAACCAATGGCCCTACGACGCCGGCTTCGCTACAGGTCAGTTCGGCTTCGCTGCCGTGACCATATAAACAGTGGTAGCACGGGCTTTCCGGACGGCGCGGGTCAAACACTGACAACTGACCTTCGAGCCGAATCGCTGCGCCGCTGACCAGAGGTTTGCCGGCGGCGACACACGCTGCGTTGACCGCTTCGCGGGTGGAGAAGTTGTCGGAACAGTCCAGCACCAGATCCACTGCGGCCACGGCGGCAGCCAGGGAATCTTCGTCCAGCGCGGTGCGATGGGCGATCAACTGAATCTCGGGATTGATTGCAGTCAGTCGGCGGATCGCCGAGTCGACTTTGCTCAGGCCAACACTGTCGGTGTCGTGAACGATCTGGCGTTGCAGGTTGGTCAGGTCGACCGTGTCGAAGTCCGCCAGATGCAACTCGCCGACGCCAGCGGCTGCCAGATACAGCGCAACCGGCGAGCCGAGGCCGCCGAGACCGACGATCAATACGCGGCTTTCTTTCAGTCGCAACTGGCCGTCGATGTCGACGTGCTGCAACAAAATCTGCCGACTGTAGCGCAACAATTCCTGATCATTCAGCACGGCAGGCGCCCCAGGCTGATACGTTCGTGACCGCCCAGATCGGTGCGGCTGTGGACTTCTTCAAAGCCACGGGTCAGTAGCAAATCGCGTACTGCCTTGGCTTGATCGTAACCGTGTTCGAGCATCAACCAACCGCCCGCTTCAAGGTAATCCGGCGCCTGAGCGACGATCAGACGCAGATCGTCGAGCCCATCGACGCCGGCCACCAAGGCACTGGCCGGTTCGAAGCGCACATCACCTTCCACCAGATGCGGGTCGGCGGAGGCGATGTAAGGCGGGTTGCTGATGATCAGCTGAAAACGTTGACCTTCCAGCGCACTGAACCAATGACTGCTCAGCACGGTGGCGTTGTTCAGGTGAAGTCGCTGGCGATTGCGCTCGGCCAGGGCCACGGCTTCGAGCACGCGATCCACGGCGGTCACCTTCCAGGCCGGACGCTCGCTGGCCAGGGCCAGGGCAATGGCGCCGCTGCCGGTGCCGAGATCGAGGACCTTGGCAGGTGTGGCTGGCAGGAGTTCAAGCGCCGCTTCCACCAACAGCTCGGTGTCCGGGCGCGGGATCAGCGTGTGCGGCGCCACTTCCAGATCAAGCTTCCAGAAACCTTGCTGACCGAGGATGTAAGCCACTGGCTCACCGCCACGGCGGCGCTGCAAATACTCGGCAAATTTAAGCGCCGCTTCGCTCGGAACGATGCGCTCGGGCCAGGTGTGCAGAAAACTGCGGGACTTGCCCAACGCCGCGGCCAGCAACAATTCGGCATCCAGGCGCGCGGTGGGCGAATCTGGCAGGTCGGCGGCGCGTAACAAACTGGCAATGATCGTCATTTACTCACCTATCGCTGCCAATTGATCGGCCTGGTATTCGGCCAGCAACGGCTCGATCACCGCATCGACACCGCCCGCGAGGATTTCGTCGAGGGAATACAGCGTCAGGTTGACCCGGTGGTCGGTGACCCGCCCTTGGGCAAAGTTATACGTGCGGATTCGCTCCGAGCGATCGCCCGAACCGACCAGCAATTTACGCTCGCTAGCGATAGCGTTCGCGGCGGCGCTGGTCTGCTGATCGTTGAGCTTGGCCGACAGCCAGGACATCGCCCGGGCCCGGTTCTTGTGCTGGGAACGTTCTTCCTGGCACTCGACGACAATACCGGACGGCAAGTGCGTGATGCGGATCGCCGAGTCCGTTTTGTTAACGTGCTGACCACCGGCACCGGAGGATTTGTAGGTATCGATGCGCAAATCCGAGGGGTTGATCTCGATCGCCTCTTGCTCGTCCGGCTCGGGCAACACGGCTACGGTGCAGGCCGAGGTGTGGATGCGACCCTGGGATTCGGTAGCGGGAACCCGTTGTACGCGGTGGGCACCGGATTCGAACTTCAGCTTGCCGTAGACGTTGTCGCCTTCGACGCGGGCGATGACTTCTTTAAAGCCACCGTGTTCACCGATGTTTTCCGAGAGGATTTCCACCCGCCAGCCACGACGCTCGGCGTAACGCGAATACATGCGGAACAGGTCACCAGAGAAAATCGCCGCTTCGTCACCGCCGGTACCGGCGCGGATTTCGAGGAACACGTTACGCCCATCGTTCGGATCCTTGGGCAGCAGCATGCGTTGCAGGCTGGCTTCGATGTCGATCAATTGCTCTTTGGCTTCGCGGACTTCTTCCACGGCCATTTCGCGCATGTCCGGGTCGCTGTCCTTGAGGAGCGCCTGTGCACCCTCGAGATCGCCTTGTACTTTGAGCAACTGTTTATAGGTTTCGACAATCGGTTCGACTTCCGCGTATTCCTTGGAATAGGTGCGGAATTTGTTCTGATCGGAAATGACTTCGCCGTCGCCAAGCAAGGCAGTCAATTCCTCGAAACGGTCCTGGAGGATGTCCAGCTTATTGAGCAGTGACGCTTTCATTGCGGTTTTTTATCCGAAAAGCTATCCGATGAGCCCTCATTCAGGGCAAAGAGTTCCTGGGCCATGGCCAGCGCATCGAGGCGGCCTTCGGCAGAGAGCTTTTTCAACTGCACGCTCGGTGCGTGCAGGAGTTTGTTGGTCAGGCTCCGCGCCAGTTGCACCAGCACGTCTTCGGCGCTGCTGCCGTTGGCCAGCATGCGCTGGGCCTTCTGCAATTCTTCGTCGCGCATGCGCTCGCTTTGTTGGCGATAGGCCTTGAGCACATCCACCGCCGCCAGTTCACGCAGGCGAACCATGAAATCTTCGGCACCGACCGAGACCATCTCTTCCGCCGCCTGGGCTGCGCCCTGGCGACTCTTGAGGTTCTCGGCGACCACTTCGTGGAGATCGTCGACGCTATAAAGGTAAACGTCGTCCAGTTCGCCGACTTCCGGCTCGATATCCCGGGGGACGGCGATGTCTACCATGAAGATCGGCTTGTGCTTGCGCAGTTTCAAGGCGCTTTCCACCGCGCCCTTGCCCAGGATCGGCAACTGGCTGGCGGTGGAGCTGATAACGATGTCGCTGCGCACCAGTTCCGCCGGGATGTCCGAGAGCAACACCGCGTGGGCGCCGAACTGCTCGGCCAGAATGCTCGCGCGCTCCAGGGTGCGGTTGGCGACGACGATGCGCTTTACACCCAATTCGTGCAGATGACGGGCGACCAGGGTGATGGTCTCGCCGGCGCCGATCAGCAGGGCCTGGCTACGTTGCAGGTCGCTGAAAATCTGTTTCGCCAGACTGACCGCGGCAAACGCCACGGACACCGGGTTCTCGCCGATGGCGGTGTCGGTGCGCACCTGTTTGGCCGCATTGAACGTGGCCTGGAACAGCCGCCCGAGCAACGGACCGATGGTGCCGGCCTCCCGGGCCACGGCGTAGGCCGATTTCATCTGACCGAGAATCTGTGGTTCGCCCAACACCAGCGAATCGAGCCCGGAGGCCACCCGCATCATGTGACGAACTGCCGCATCATCTTCGTGCACATAAGCACTCGCGCGCAGCTCTTCGAGGCTCAAATGGTGATAATCGGCCAGCCAGCGCAATATGATGTCAGCCGAAAGGTGATCCTGTTCTATATAGAGTTCACTGCGATTGCAGGTGGAGAGGATCGCAGCTTCGCGGCTGTCGGTGAGTCGGCAGAGCTGCTGCAAGGCCTCCACCAGCTGCTCAGGGGTAAAGGCCACGCGCTCGCGGACGTCTACTGAAGCAGTCTTGTGGTTAATACCGAGTGCAAGGAAGGCCATTCAAGGTCGCTGATGGTGACGTGAAGCCGGCAATTGTCCTACTTCGACAGAGCCAGAACAACTATTCGATATCTATCGCCCCTGTATGAGCTGCCGAAGGCTGCGATCTTTTCAGGTTTCAAAGGTGCCGCACAGGCAAGATCAAAAGATCGCAGCCTGCGGCAGCTCCTACGATTGTCCCAATGACCTGCCTCTAAAGGCGCCAATTGAGACTCGGTTATGTTTGGCCGAAGGCTTGTGTCATGATGATCCGACCGCAGGTTAGTCGTCCTCTTCCTATATGAATAGATCTTCCGCGTTGCTCCTCGCTTTTGTCTTCCTCAGCGGCTGCCAGGCCTTGGCACCCGTTTCGTCGGACGGTACGCCGCCGGTCGAAGACAGCACTCCAGCCCCTGAAAAGCCCAAGGTTTACAGCTCATTCAGTGAAGAAACCGTCTTCAGTCTGTTGAGCGCCGAACTGGCTGGCCAGCGCAATCGTTTCGACATTGCCCTGGACAACTACGTGACCCAGGCGATCAATACTCAGGATCCGGGTATCTCCGAGCGGGCATTCCGTATCGCCGAATACCTGGGCGCCGATCAGGCTGCTCTGGACACCGCTTTGATCTGGGCGAAAAACGCCCCGGACGACCTTGAGGCGCAACGGGCCGCTGCCGTGCAACTGGCTCGTGCCGGGCGTTATGACGACTCCATGGTCTATATGGAGAAAGTCCTGCAAGGCAAGGGCGACACGCATTTCGACTTCCTCGCCCTGTCTGCGGCCGATACCGACCAGGACACGCGCAACGGCTTGATGAAAAGCTTTGACCGTTTATTACAGCGCCATCCGAACAACAGTCAGCTGATTTTCGGCAAAGCCTTGCTGCTGCAACAGGACGGTGACGCCAAGGGTGCGCTGGGCCTGCTGGAAGACAATCCGCCGGACGACGGCGAAATAGCACCGATTCTGCTGCGCGCACGCCTGCTGCAGACCCTCAGTCGTGGTGATGAAGCGTTGCCGCTGCTGCAAAAAAGCATCAAGAAATACCCGGACGACAAACGCCTGCGCCTGACTTACGCGCGCATGCTGGTTGAACAGGACCGCATGGACGACGCCAAAGCCGAGTTCTCGAGCCTGGTTCAGCAGTACCCCGAAGACGACGAACTGCGTTATTCCCTGGCGCTGGTCTGCCTGGAAGCCAAGGCCTGGGATGAGGCCAAGGGCTATCTGGAAGACCTGATTGCCCGTGAAAGCCACGTCGATTCGGCGCACCTGAACCTCGGTCGTATCGCTGAAGAGCGCAACGACCCTCAAGGCGCGCTGATCGAGTACGCCCAGGTCGGCCCGGGCAACGATTACCTGCCAGCGCAATTGCGTCAGGCCGATATCCTGATGAACAACGGCAAGACCGCCGAAGCCCAAAGCCGTCTGGCTGCGGAGCGCGATGAGCAGCCCGATTACGCGATTCAGTTGTATTTGATCGAAGCCGAAACCTTGTCCGCCAATAGACAGCCCGACAAAGCCTGGAATGTATTGGAGCAAGCCTTGCAGAAGTACCCGGACGATCTGAATCTGCTGTACACCCGCGCCATGCAAGCGGAAAAACGCAACGACCTGGCGCAGATGGAAAAAGACCTGCGGCTGATCATCAAACGCGATCCGGACAACGCGATGGCCTTGAACGCCCTCGGTTACACCTTGTCCGACCGTACAACGCGTTACGTCGAAGCCAAGGCCTTGATCGAACAGGCACACCAGATCAATCCGGAAGACCCGGCGGTACTCGACAGTCTCGGCTGGGTGAACTTCCGCATGGGCAATCTCGACGAAGCCGAACGCCTGCTGCGCCAGGCGCTGGATCGTTTCCCCGATCAGGAAGTCGCCGCGCACCTGGGCGAAGTCCTGTGGGCCAACGGCAAGCAACGGGAAGCCAAACAAATCTGGAGCAAGTTCCTCAAGGAGCAGCCCGACAGCCCCATCCTGCGCAGCACCATCAAGCGCCTGACCGGATCAGAGACTCTTTAAGATTATGTTTTTGCGCCACCTCATTGTTTTCAGCTTTATCGCCCTGCTCGCCGGTTGCGCGGGCTTCGGTGCCCGCGAATCAGTCCAGGGTAAAGGCAACACGGCCCAATGGCGCGAGTACAAACAGCAACTGACCAGCCTCGACGGCTGGCAGATCAACGGCAAGATCGGCATTCGCGCCCCGAAAGACTCGGGCAGCGGCACGTTGTTCTGGCTGCAGCGACAGGATTACTACGACATTCGCCTCTCCGGCCCCCTGGGTCGCGGCGCAGCACGCCTGACCGGCCGCCCCGGCAAGGTCTCGCTGGAAGTCGCCAACCAGGGCCGCTATGAAGCGTCGACGCCTGAAGTGTTGGTCGAAGAACAACTGGGCTGGAAGTTACCGGTGTCCAATCTGGCCTGGTGGGTTCGTGGGCTCCCGGCTCCGGATAGCAAAAGCCGTCTGACGCTGGATGCCGACAGCCGCCTGGCCAATCTTGAGCAGGATGGCTGGCAGGTCGAATACCTCAGCTATGCCGAGCAAAACGGCTTTTGGCTACCCGAGCGGATCAAACTGCACGGCACCGACCTTGACGTCACGCTGGTGATCAAGGAATGGCAACCTCGCAAATTGGGGCAGTGAACATGACCGCTCCGCGCTTGACGCTGC
Source organism: Pseudomonas sp. NPDC098740 (assembly GCF_044760065.1). NCBI lineage: Bacteria > Pseudomonadati > Pseudomonadota > Gammaproteobacteria > Pseudomonadales > Pseudomonadaceae > Pseudomonas > Pseudomonas sp. NPDC098740. Next base: position 89,566 of record NZ_JBIWAM010000021.1, read on the forward strand.
CCTCCCCGGCCAAACTCAATCTGATGCTGCACATCCTCGGTCGCCGTGAAGACGGTTATCACGAGTTGCAGACTATTTTTCAGTTTCTCGATTACGGCGATGAAATCACGTTCGCCGTTCGTGATGACGGTGTGATTCGACTGCACACCGAATTCGATGGCGTTCCTCACGACAGCAATCTGATTGTTCGAGCTGCAAAAAAACTTCAGGAGCAATCCGGTTGTTCGCTCGGCATCGACATCTGGATCGAAAAAATTCTGCCCATGGGCGGTGGAATCGGTGGCGGCAGTTCAAATGCCGCGACCACTTTGCTGGGCCTCAATCATCTTTGGCAATTGGGTTGGGATGAGGATCGACTGGCCGTGCTGGGCCTGACGCTTGGCGCCGACGTCCCGGTTTTCGTGCGTGGGCACGCGGCTTTTGCCGAAGGCGTGGGGGAGAAACTGACCCCTGTAGACCCCGAAGAACCGTGGTATCTCGTGCTTGTGCCGCAAGTCTCTGTAAGTACAGCAGAAATTTTTTCAGATCCGTTGTTGACACGTAACTCTTCTCCCATTAAAGTGCGCCCCGTTCCCAAGGGAAACAGTCGAAATGACTGCTTACCGGTGGTAGCAAGGCGTTATCCAGATGTACGTAACGCATTGAATTTGTTAGGTAAATTTACCGAAGCAAAACTCACCGGAACTGGAAGTTGTGTGTTTGGGGGCTTCCCAAGCAAAGCTGAAGCTGATAAAGTCTCGGCCCTTCTTACAGAGACCCTTACAGGGTTTGTAGCAAAGGGAAGCAACATTTCGATGTTGCATCGCAAGCTGCAAAGTCTGCTCTAAAAGGAATCGAGTACTGGGTACTCGTTGCAACAGATACAGGGGCGTCGCCAAGCGGTAAGGCAGCAGGTTTTGATCCTGCCATGCGTTGGTTCGAATCCAGCCGCCCCTGCCATTTTCTATACTCATCCAGGTTACCCTCAGCCTCTAGGTACTGCGCGTGTCCAAGATGATGGTCTTTACGGGGAACGCTAACCCCGATCTGGCTCGGCGTGTTGTACGTCAGCTGCATATCCCTCTCGGTGACATCTCTGTCGGTAAGTTCTCCGACGGCGAAATTACTGCCGAGATCAATGAAAACGTCCGCGGTAAAGATGTCTTCATTATTCAGCCGACTTGCGCTCCGACCAACGATAACCTGATGGAACTGGTAGTGATGGCTGATGCCTTCC
>NZ_JBIWAM010000022.1:0-88092 GCF_044760065.1 Pseudomonas sp. NPDC098740
ATCCGACCTAAGCCCTGGTGTCAATCTACATAAACTCTGCGCGCGCCACCAAAGGCAGCGAAAACGAATAAACCGCTCTGCAGACCAACCTTGAAGCCGCCGAAGAAATCGCCCGTCAGTTGCGCTTGCGCGACATAGGCGGCCTGATCGTCATCGACTTCATCGACATGACCCCTGCCAAGAACCAGCGCGCCGTGGACGAGAAAGTCCGCGAATGCCTGGTAGCCGACCGCGCTCGCGTGCAAGTCGGTCGCATCTCGCGCTTCGGCCTGCTGGAAATGTCCCGTCAGCGCCTGCGTCCATCGCTGGGCGAAAGCAGCGGCATCGTTTGCCCGCGTTGCAACGGCACCGGCATCATCCGTGACGTTGAATCGCTGTCGCTGGCCATTCTGCGCCTGATCGAAGAAGAAGCCCTGAAAGACCGCACTGCCGAAGTTCGCGCACAAGTGCCGATCCCGGTCGCCGCGTTCCTGCTCAACGAAAAACGCAACTCGATCACCAAGATCGAACTGCGCACCCGTGCCCGCATCGTCATTCTGCCGAACGATCACCTCGAAACGCCGCACTTCGAAGTTCAGCGTCTGCGCGATGACAGCCCGGAAGCCGCGGTCGGCCAGTCCAGCTACGAAATCGCTGCTGCCGCTGCCGAAGTGGAAGAAGTCCAGCCAGCCGCTGCGACCCGCACCCTGGTTCGCCAGGAAGCCGCGGTCAAGACGGCTCCGGCCCGCGCCAACGCTCCGGTTCCGACCGAAGTCGTCGCTGCCGCACCTGTTGCCGCACCGGCCGCCGCGCCTGAGCCAAGCCTGTTCAAAGGCCTGGTGAAATCGCTGGTCAGCCTGTTCGCGACCAAGGAAGAGCCTGCTGCTCCGGTTGTGGTTGAAAAACCGGCCGCCGAGCGTCCGGCCCGTAACGAAGAGCGTCGCAACGGTCGTCAGCAGAGCCGCAACCGTAACGGTCGCCGCGATGAAGAACGCAAGCCTCGAGAGGAACGTGCACCGCGTGAAGAACGCGCACCACGTGAACCACGCGAAGCCCGCGAAGAAACGCCAGCAGTCGCCCGCGAAGAACGCGCTCCACGTGAAGAGCGCGCACCACGCGCTCCTCGTGAAGAACGTGCACCGCGCGCTCCTCGCGAAGATCGCAAGCCACGTGGCGATCGTGAAGAACGCCCGGTTCGTGAATTGCGTGAGCCTCTGGATGCCGCTCCGGCCGCCGCTGCTACCGCTGAAGAGCGTCCAGCCCGTCAGCCACGCGAAGAACGTGCTCCACGCCCACCGCGTGAAGAACGTCAGCCACGTGCCGAGCAAGCGGCTGCCGCCGTTGCCGAAGAAGAGCTGGTTACCAACGAAGAGCAACTGCAGGAAGACGGTCAGGAAGGCGCCGAAGGCGATCGTCCACGCCGCCGCTCCCGTGGCCAGCGTCGTCGCAGCAACCGTCGTGAGCGTCAGCGCGATGCCAACGGTAATGTGATCGAAGGTTCGGAAGAATCCGAGTCCGCCGAAGGTAACGAAGCTGCCGAAACCAACGAAGCGCCAAGCGCTGCCGATCTTGCCGCCGGCCTGGCTGTTACCGCAGCCGTTGCCAGCACCGTGATCAGCGCTCCAGCCGAAGCACAGGCTAACGAGCAAGCCGAACGCGCGACTGCCGCCACCCTGGAAACTGCTCCAGTGGAAGCGCCAGTGGTTGAAGCAACGACTCCGGTCGAAGCCACCGCCGCTCCGGAAATCGAAGTCGCCCCGGTTCGTGAAGTACAGCCTGTCGTTGAAGCTGCCGCTGAACCAGTGGTTGCCGCTGAACCGGTTGTCGAAACAGCCAGCGAAACAGTGACTGAAGCTGTCCGTGAAGTTCGCGAAGAGCAAACCGCGTTCAACTGGGTTGCCGAGCCAGCCGCCGCCGAAGCGCCAGAAGCCGAGGCCAAGGTGTCCGAGCCAGTGGTTGCTGCTGCCGAACCTGCTCCAGTGGTTGAAGCACCGGTTGTTGCCGAAGTGGCTGCGCCGGAAATCGAAGCCGCCCCTGTCAGCGCCCTGACGCCAAGTGGCCGTGCGCCGAACGACCCACGTGAAGTGCGTCGTCGCAAGCGTGAAGCCGAGCATCTGCAGAAAGAAGCCGAACTGGCTGCCACTGCTGCTCCGGTTGAAGCGGTTGTGGCTGCAGAGCCTGCACCGGTTGTTGCTGAAGAAGTCGAAGCAGTTCCTGCTCCAGCTGAACCGGCTGCATCGGTGATCGAAGAAGCACCGCGCTCCGTTCAGGAAGCGGTAGAGCAACACGAGCAAGCCCTGGAAAAAGAACACGAGCCTAAACCTCTCGTCTGATTCCATCGGCCACTAAAAAGCCCCGCCTGGTGATCCAGGCGGGGCTTTTTTTATGTCCAAAAAATCAAAAGATCGTCCGAACGCGGCCCGAACCTTCGGCAGCTCCTACAGGGTGAACTCAATCTCTGTCGGAGCTGCCGAAGGCTGCGATCTTTTGGGGATCACGCAAACACTAATTTCTCTGGAACATCCACATCCCACAACACTCCGGAATCGTCCACCGCCACCTCGACCACCCTCGCCTGCGCAAACAACGCCTTGGCCCCTCGATCACCGGACAACGCCATCAACGCCGGACCAAAACTGCGCCCAAATCCCACCGGGTGCCCAAACTCCCCCCGATGCACCGGAACACTGACGGCGTCATCAGTAATCCCCGCCACCACACGTTCAATACTCGCTGGAAGGATGAACGGCATATCCCCCAGCACAATCAGCCAGCCACCGAGCTGCGGACACGCCGCCACCCCGGCCGCGATGCTATCGCCCATGCCGGTCGATTCGATCAGCACAATCTCGCAGCCATAGGCCTTGGCCATGCGGATCACTTGCGGTCGATCCACAGTGGTCACCAGGACGCGCTTCTCAAGGGAAGCCGGCAAATTCACCAGCACTTGCTCGATCATCGAATGAACAGCACCCTCGCGCCCCGTACAATCCGCCACCAGCTTGTCCCTCTCGGCACCGGCCTCCTGTCGAAACCGACTGCCCTGCCCCGCTGCCAGCACGATGACGCCGATGGGCTCACTCATACCACCTCCTGCAACAGCTTCTTCTGCTTCAGTTCGACGCCGTTTTTGATCGCCACGATTTCGGCCAGCAGCGACAAGGCGATTTCCGCCGGTGTGTGGCTGCCAATGTGCAAACCGATCGGGCCGTGCAGCCGAGAGATAGCCTCTTGTGACAAGCCTAGCTGAGCGAGGTTGTCCCGGCGCTTCAAGCTGTTAACCCGGGAGCCCAGCGCACCGACATAAAACGCCCTGGAGTCGAGCGCCGTGAGCAGAGCCATGTCATCGAGTCGAGGATCGTGGGTCAGCGCGACGATGGCCGTACGCTCGTCAGTCTGGATGCTGAGCACCGCTTCATCGGGCATGCCCGAGACAAATCGCCCGTGCTGCTCTTCCCAGCCGTAAACGAACTCGGTGCGCGGATCGCAGATCAGCACTTCGAAATCCAGCAGCCGCGCCATCTCGGCGACATAACGGGACAACTGCCCCGCACCGATCAGCAACAGCCGCCAACGCGGACCGTAAATGGCCCGCAACGTCTTGCCATCGAACGTCAGCACATCAGTCTTGTCAGCCGGTTGCAGCATGACTTCACCCGTCTCGACACAGAGTGAGCGAGCCACGATTTCATGCGCCTCGCAGCGCGCCAGCAACTCGGCGACCCAAGCCGGATCGCCGACCCGTTCCTCAGTCAGGCGCAAGGTGCCGCCGCACGGCAAACCGAAGCGTGCCGCCTCCTCACGGGTGACGCCGTAAGTGATCAATTGCACCGGCGGCCCATCGGCTGGAATACGACCGTCGTGCAGCCGGGCAATCAAATCGTCTTCGACACAACCACCGGACACCGAGCCAATCACCACCCCATCTTCACGCAAGGCCAGCATGGCGCCAGGTGCCCGCGGCGCGGTGCCCCAGGTCTGGACCACGCTGTACAACACCACCCGCTGACCGGCGCGGCGCCATTCGAGCACGCTGCGCAGGACATTCAGATCGACGCTGTCCATCAGGCCTGCGCCTTCTGCCAACCTTGCAGCTGATAGCGAACCGGCAAGTTGCGGATGCGCCTGCCGGTGGCGGCAAAGATTGCGTTGCACAGCGCAGGTGCGATCGGTGGTACGCCCGGTTCACCGACACCGCCTAATGGCACATCACCCGGTGGTTTGACCAGATGAACCGCGACTTCCTTCGGCGCCAGGGACATGCGCGCCACTTCGTACATGTGGAAGTTGTCCTGCTGGACCTTGCCGTCCTTGAAGCTGATTTCCCCCAGCACCGCGTTGCCCAGGCCCATGACACAGGCGCCTTCGAACTGCGCACGAATGCGCTCGGGGTTGATCTGCGGACCGCAATCCACGGCGATATCGGCCTTGTGCACGATCAACGTGCCGTCGTCTTTGACTTCAACCTCAATCACCGCCGCCACATAGGTCACGAAACTGTAATGCACCGCCAACCCCAGGCCTCGGCCCTTGGGTAACTCACGGCCCCAACCGGCGGCTTTCGCAGCGGTTTCCAGCACCGTGCGCAGACGCGCGGTGTCAATCGGATAACGCTCGGGGGATTCGCCGTAATTCCACTCTTCACTCAAGGTGCGCGGATCGATCTGCCGGTCCGGGCCGAGCAATTTGATCTGGTACTTAAGAGGATCCTGGCCGGCTTTGTGCGCAAGTTCATCGACAAAGCTCTGAATCGCAAAACCATGAGGAATGTTCGACACCGAGCGATACCAGCCGACGCGGGAATGGACCGTCGCTTCCGGGTTTTCCAGGCGCACGTTGGGGATCGCGTAAGCCATGTTGGTGAAACCCATGCCCAGTTCGAAGGCCGCCTCGTGGTTCATGCCCGGCGCAAACAGCGCAGTGATGCTCGGCGCCACGGTGCGGTGCAACCAGCCGGACGGCAGGCCGTCGTTGTTCAGGCTGGCTTTCAGGTACTCGGCCGACACCGTGTGGAAATAGGAGCAGTGGATGTCGTCTTCACGGGTCCATTGCACCCGTACTGCCTTACCGGGGAATTCCTTGGCGAGGATGGCCGCTTCGATGATGAAGTCCGGTTTGGATTTACGCCCGAAACCGCCGCCCAGCAAGGTGACGTTGAAGGTGACGTTATCGAACGGAATGCCGAGGCGTTCGCCAATGCGTTCGCGAGTGACTTGGGGTGCCTGGCTTGGCGCCCAGGCTTCGCACACACCGTCCTTGAAGCGGGCGATGGCGACCATCGGTTCCATGGGCGCTTGCGTCAGGTGCGGCAGGTAATAGGATGCTTCGAGCGTGCTGTTGGCACTGCCCATGGCTTCGTCGATGTTGCCGGTATTGCGCACCACTTTGCCGGGTTTGAGGGATGCTGCCTCAATTTCCTTGCGGTAGGCGATCGAGTCGTAACTGGCGTTGGGGCCATCGTCCCACTCGATTTTCAGCGCTTCGCGGCCCTTGATCGCCGCCCAGGTATTACTGGCGACCACGGCCACGCCGCCCAGCGGTTGAAACTCCAGCGGCAGTGGACGATTTTCGATCTGAATGACCTTGATCACGCCCGGGACTTTCATCGCGGCGCTGGAGTCGACGGACTTAACCTTGCCGCCGTACACCGCAGGGCGTGCAATGGTGGCGTAGAGCATGCCGTCGAAATGTACGTCTGCACCGTAAATGGCGCGGCCATTGACGATGTCGGCACCGTCGATAGCCTTGGTGCCTTCCTTGCCGATGTAGCGGAATTCCGACGGCTGCTTGAGCCGCAGGCTGTCGCGCGCCGGCACTGCCAACGCACCAGCAGCGGCGGCCAAGGCGCCGTAACCCAGCTCACGACCGGTCGGTTGGTGAATGACTTTATGCAGTTGCGCGCGGCATTCGCTGACCGGCACTTTCCATTGTTCGGCAGCGGCTTGTTCAAGCATGGTCCGCGCGGCAGCACCGCAGCGACGCATCGGCTCGTACCAGTGGCGCATGCTGCGCGAGCCATCGGTGTCCTGGTTGCCGAAACGTACTTCGTCGCCCGGTGCCTGTTGCACCTTCATCATCGCCCAGTCGGCGTCCAGTTCATCGGCCACCACCATCGTCAGGCTGGTGCGCACACCCTGGCCCATTTCCGAACGGTTGCAGACCACGGTCACCGTGCCGTCAGCGGCGATGCTGACGTACACCTTGGGATCGTCGATCCAGCCGTTGGGCATGCCATCGGCGCCGAATTTCTTCTCTTTCTCGGCAGCGAAAGCCTCTTGCCAGCCCCAGCTCGCCACCAGTACCAGCGCACTGGTGGCGCCAACGCCTTTGAGGAAACCGCGACGACTGAGGTTGCTCAGCGCGAAATCATTCGGTAACTGGCTCATGCCTTGGCCTCCTTCAGGTGAGTGGATGCCTGGCGGATGGCGGTCTTGATACGATTGTAAGTGCCGCAGCGGCAAATATTGCCGACCATCGCCTCTTCGATCTGTTCGTCGCTGGGGTTCGGGTTGGTCTTGAGCAGCGCTGTCGCCGACATGATCTGCCCGCCCTGACAGAAACCACACTGGGCAACGGCGGTGTCGAGCCAGGCTTGCTGGACGACTTGCCCGACCGGGTCAACGTGCAAGTTATCGATGGTGGTGACGTTCTGGCCAACCACCGAACCGATCGGCGTGATGCAACTGCGTGCCGGAGCGCCTTCGATATGAATGGTGCAGGCGCCGCACAGGCCCATGCCGCAGCCGAATTTGGTGCCGTTGTAACCGGCCACGTCGCGGATCGCCCAGAGCAGCGGCATGTCCTCGGTGACATCGAGTTGATGGTCTTGACCATTGAGCTTCAGGGTAATCATGGGCACGCCCGCATAGTTACTGGTTATGGGGTCGAGCAATCTGCCGCCAGGGGTTGGCGGTTGGCATCACGCAGATCGGCTCAGGCTAATGAGGCTCTCTTGTGCGGACGGTAGCGTCTGCATCGGGCCTTTGATGGAGCAAACGCTTGCATCGTTAGGTGGCTAAGTTAACCCAGCATTAACAAAAAAGCCCTGCACCGTTAAACGTGTGCAGGGCTTTGAGATCAGTCTTGAAAGCGTAGCCTCAATACCGATTGGGCTCCATTTCCAGGTCGACATGGAAACGTTCTGAAATGTCTTTCTGGATACGTTGCGCCAGGTTCAGCAATTGCAGGCCAGTTGCGTTGCCGTAGTTGACCAGCACCAACGCCTGCAATTTATGCACGCCGGCATCGGCGTCACGGAAACCTTTCCAGCCGGCCCGCTCGATCAGCCAGCCCGCCGCCAGTTTCATCTGCCCGTCGGGTTGCGTGTAGGCCACCAGATCCGGGTATTCACCTTTGAGTTGCGCGACAAGCGCCGCTGGCACCAAAGGATTCTTGAAGAAGCTGCCGGCATTGCCCAGCACTGCCGGGTCTGGAAGCTTTTCGTTGCGGATACTGCAAATCGCCTGGCTGACATCGGTGGCGGTCGGATGATCGATACCTTGCTCGGTCAGGCGCTGACGCACCGGGCCGTACTCCAGATGCAGGTGCGCGGCGCGGTCCAGGATGAAACGAACCCGCAGGATCAACCAACGCCCCGGTTCCTGTTTGAACAGGCTGTCGCGGTAGGCGAAGTTGCATTCTTCCAGGGTGAAGTCCCGCAGGTTTCCGGTCTGGCGATCCAGAGCCGTCAGGCCGGCGAACACGTCTTTGATCTCCACGCCATAAGCACCGATGTTCTGCATCGGTGCCGCGCCCACGGTGCCAGGGATCAGACTGAGGTTTTCCAGGCCCGACAAACCCTGCGCCAGAGTTTGCTGCACGAACGGATGCCAAGGTTCGCCGGCCTCGGCTTCGATCACGACCTTGCTGCCGTCATCGCTCAGGATGCGAATCCCGCGCGTGGCCATGCGCAGCACCAGCGACTGGATATCGGCCGTCAGCAGCAGATTGCTGCCACCGCCAATCACCAGCAGCGGCACGTCATGTTCCACCGCATAGGCCAGGGCTTCACGCACGTCGGCATCGTTATGGGCCTCGGCAAATAGCCGGGCCTGAACGTCGACACCAAAGCTGTTGAACGGCTTGAGCGAAACCTGGGCGTGCACCTGCAAACTCATAACCGCCCCTTCAATTCGATCACCAGCAAATCACTGGCGCGCTCGATCAGGTCCAGCACCTGCTCAAAGCCTTGGTCGCCGTCGTAGTACGGATCCGGCACTTCATCGATTTCCGACTGGTAACGACGCAGGAACAGGTCCAGCTCGGCTTTGCCCTTGGCCGGTTGCAAGGCCTTGAGGTTGCGCAGGTTACTGTTGTCCATCGCCAGAATCAGGTCGTAGGTGGCGAAATCGGCGCGAGACACTTGCTGGCCGCGCTGGGCGGACAGGTCATAACCGCGCAGCTTGGCCGCCGCCTGGCTGCGCTTGTCCGGGGCCTTGCCGACGTGCCAGTCACCGGTGCCAGCGGAGGCGACTTCGATTTGATCGGCCAACCCCGCTTCGCGCAGTTTATGCCGCAGCACGCCTTCGGCCGTGGGTGAACGGCAGATGTTGCCCAGGCAGACAAACAAAACCCGCATCAGGCCTCCAGCAGGCGACGAACGCGCTCAAGGTCTTCGACGGTATCGACGCCGGTGGGCGGTGCGATCAGTGCATCGGCGACGTGAATCCGCACGCCGTGCCACAGGGCACGCAGCTGTTCCAGGGATTCGGTATTTTCCAGCCAGCACGGGCCCCAGCTGACGAAGTCATGCAGGAAACCGGCGCGGTAGGCATAGATGCCGATGTGGCGGCGATAGGGCACGCCTTCCGGCAATTGCTCGCGGCTTTGGGCGAACGCGTCACGGGCCCACGGCAACGTGGCACGACTGAAGGTCAGCGCCAGGCCATTAAGGTCGCTGACAACCTTGACCACGTTGGGGTTGAACAGGGTTTCCACGTCTTCGATCGGCTCGGCCAACGTGGCCATGCGCGCTTCGGTGTGGGCGGCCAGGTTGGCGGCAACCTGATCGATCACACTCGGCGGGATCAACGGTTCGTCACCCTGGACGTTGACCACAATGGCATCGGGCGCAAGGCCCAGTTTCGCGGCGACTTCTGCCAAACGGTCGGTGCCGGAATTGTGATCTTCGCGGGTCAGCACCACTTCAGCGCCAAACCCGTTGCAGGCCTCGACGATGCGCGCATCGTCAGTGGCAACCACCACGCGTTGGGCGCTGCTTTTGCTCGCCTGTTCCCAAACGTGCTGGATCATCGGCTTGCCGGCGATCAGCAGCAGCGGTTTGCCCGGCAAGCGGGTGGAGGCGTAACGCGATGGAATGACAACGGTAAAGGCTGTGGTCATTTATCCAGACGCTCGTCGGTGGTCAGGGTGCGGGCTTCGGTTTCGAGCATCACCGGGATGCCGTCGCGAATCGGGTAAGCGAGACCTGCGCCCTTGCTGATCAGCTCGGTTTTGTCGGCACTGAGCTTGAGCGGGCCTTTGCAGACCGGGCAAGCGAGGATATCGAGCAATTTGGTGTCCATGAGCATTCCCTGGATAAAAACGGATTTAAGGCAAAAGACGAGCCGGCAACAGGCGCATCAGCTGCGTATCGAACCAGGCCACGAAGGCCGGCGATGGCGCAGCATCGACCGCCAGGTACCACCAATCGGCGGCGGCGAAGGCACGGCACTTCACCGCGTCCTTTTCGGTCATCACCAACGGCAATGACGGTGTGAAATTCAAGGCCTGCACGCTGTATTCGGCGTGATCGGCAAACGCATGCGGGACTGGCTGCCAGTGTAGCGTTTCGAGGGTTGTGAAGAAACGCTGCGGATTGCCGATCCCGGCCACGGCGTGCACCGACTGGCCAGCGGGAAAGTGGTCGAGGGGACGCCGCTCGCCGCTGTGCAGATTGACCAGTTCGGTGGGTTGAAGCTGGAAGGCAAAACCGCCATCGCGATCGGCATCGGCACCGTTGTACAGCACCGCGTCGACGCTTTGCAGACGCTCAACCGGTTCGCGCAACGGGCCGGCGGGCAGGCAACGCTGGTTGCCCAAGCCACGGGCGGCGTCGATCAGCACCAGTTCAAGGTCCCGGGCCAGACGGTAATGCTGCATGCCGTCGTCGGACAGGATCAGGTCCAGTGGCTCACTCGCCAGCAGCGCTTTGACGGCACGGCTGCGGTCGGGGTCGATCATCAACGGAACGCCGGTACGCTGGACGATCAACAGCGGTTCGTCGCCCGCGGTATCGGCGCTTTGATCCGCCTCAACCCGCCACGGCAATTGCGGCGGCTTGGCGCCATAACCCCGACTGACCACCCCGACCCGCAAACCGCTGCGCTGGCAGTGCTGGATCATCCAGAGAATCAGCGGCGTCTTGCCGGTGCCGCCGACGGTGATGTTACCGACTACGATCAACGGCACCGGCGGTTGATAGATCTCGCCTTCACCCGCCAGAAAACGCTTGCGCTTGTTATTGACCACGCGCCGATACAGCCACTCCAGCGGCTGCAACAGCTTCAGGGCCGGATGACCTTGGTACCACGCGGCGAGCAAGCGGTCGGACATGGCCATCAGGGCGCGGTCGGCGCCGCCTCGACAGTGGTCATGCGCAAGTGACTGAAACCGAGTTTACCGGCGGCGTCCATGGCGGTAATGACGGCCTGATGCTGAGTCTTGCCATCAGCGCTGATGGACAGCGGCAGGTTGGTATCGCCACTGGACTCTTTCTGCAGCGCGTCCATCAGGGTGGCCAAATCGTTTTTCGGCAACACTTGGTTGTTCACCGAAAACACGCCTTCGGCACTGATGGCAACGTCCAGGTGTTTGACCTGCTGGTCTTCGGCAGGCGAACCGCTGACCGCTTCCGGCAGATCGACGCGCAACTGGGTTTCACGGGTAAAGGTGGTGGTCACAACGAAAAACAGCAGCAGGATAAACACCACGTCGATCAGCGACGCGAGGTTGATGTCCACATTCTCCCGTTGCTTGCGGCGGAATTTCACGCTTTGCTCCCATTCAGGTCAACATCACGGTCGCCCTGCACCACCTCGACGAGCTTGATCGCTTCCTGCTCCATGCCCACCACCAGTTCATCGATCCGGCGTTGCAGGAACCGGTGGAAGAATACCGCCGGGATGCCGACCATCAGGCCTGCGGCTGTGGTTATCAGCGCCTTGGAGATACCACCGGCCAACACGGCAGCGTTGGTGGTCATGCCCGAACCCATGAATGCGCTGAAGATATCAATCATGCCCAACACCGTCCCCAACAGACCCAGCAACGGGGCCATGGCGGCGATGGTGCCCAGCGCATTGATGTAGCGTTCGAGCTCGTGAACCACTCGCGCGGCGGCTTCTTCTATGCACTCTTTCATGATCTCGCGACCATGCCTGGAGTTGGCCAGGCCGGCAGCCAGGATCTCACCCAACGGCGAGTTGGCGCGCAGTTCCTTGAGTTTGTCTTTATTGAGTTGTTTGTCCTTGATCCAGACCCAGACCTGCCCGAGCAAATGCTCCGGGGTCACACGGCTGGCTCGCAGGGTCCAGAGACGTTCGGCGACGATCGCCATTGCCGCGATGGAACTCAGAATGATCGGTATCATCATCCATCCGCCGGATTTGACCAATTCCCACACAGTGACAGTCCCCTCGAAAAAGTGCGCCACTCTAACATAGGGGGTGAGCGCACCGAAGACCGTGATGTCGCATCCGGTCGGGCTTTAATCACTCCGGGTTACTGCGCAGAGCGCCAGAAACGCCGTTCTTGACGCATCGTCCATGGCGGCTTGAAGCGTCCCAGTTGCAGACGGATGGCACCCTGTTCGGCGCTGTCATGGATCGACATGCCGCGCTTTCGATAGCGCGCCATGATCGTGGGATGGGGATGACCGAATGAATTCCCCTGGCCGCGGGAGATCAACACCGCTTGGGGCTGCAACGCGGCAAGCAACGCCATCGATGACGAACTGCGACTGCCGTGGTGCGGCGCCTGCAACCAATCGGTGGTGACGGCCAGTGGACTGTCGAGCAGTGCCCGCTCGGCTGCGGCGTCTATATCACCGGTCAATAACAGACGCTCACCGTTGGCTTCTATCTGCAGGACGCAGGATTTTTGATTGCTGTCGCTGGCCGAAGACCACTGCCAGAGCTGGAACCTCACATCATCCCAGACCCATTGCTTGCCGCTCTCGCAGCCCTGCGCCTGCAACTCGGCCGGCAACGCCAGGGGATCGCCACTGACCACCCGTTTCACCGGCAGGCCATTGGCAACGGCCCGGGCGCCGCCCGCATGATCGGCGTCAGCATGGCTGATCAGCATCAAATCGAGCCCCTCCACCCCCAGTTTGCGTAATGTCGGCAGCACCACCCGCTCGCCCAGGTCGAAATCGCCGAAACGTGGTCCGGTGTCATACAACAGTGCGTGATGACGGGTGCGCACCAGGATTGCCAAACCCTGGCCGACATCCAGCTGCCAGACTTCGGCGACGCCTTCAGGCAAGACCTGCCTGGGTGGCAAAACCAGCAACAGCAGCATCGGCCAACCCAACGAGCGAAACGGCACACCTCGAGGCATCAATAGTAGAAAGGCACCGAGTGTGCCGAGTGCCCATATCCACAACGGGATGGCCACCGGCACCCACGCGGGCAAGTACCCGGCCATCAGCGCCAGGCCCTTGAACAAAAGGTCGATCAGACCTCCTGCCAACCACAGCAGCCCTTCGCCCACATAAGGAACGGGTAAAAACAACGTACCCAACAGCGCCGGAGGCAGCACTACCAGACTGATCCACGGCACCGCGAGCAAATTGGCCACCGGCCCGCTGAGACTGATCGGCAACCCGAGCACCAGCAGCAACGGGCACAGACCAATCGCGATCAGCCATTGGGCGCGGGTCCACGTTTGCCACCAACGCCATGGGCCCAGCCGACCACCGAAGGTGAAGATCAACACCGCCACCGCCGCGAACGACAGCCAGAAACCCGGTTGCAGACTCGCCAGCGGATCCAGCAGTAAAACACCGTCGAGCGCCAGCAACAGCGGCCACCAGGCGCCGAGGTGACGAAATCGCAGGCGCCACAACAGCACCAGACCGATCATCACGCAGGCCCGCCGCACCGGCACCTCGAAACCGGCCAGCAGCCCATAACCGAGAGCGGCCGCGAACGCGAGTCCACAGGCCCACGGCAGCCAAGACAAGCGTTTGGGCCACAGACCATAACGGGCCAGCCCGGCGATCAACAGATACACCAGCCCTGCCAACAACCCGATGTGTTGTCCGGAAATCACCAACAGATGGACGGTGCCGGTGTCTTGCAGCACCTGCCAGTCTTCGCGACTCAGTCCGGCGCCGTCCCCCAGCACCAACGCCGTCAGCGCTCCCGTTCGCCCTTGGGCATCCACGGACTGCAAGCGCCGACGGATGCCGTCGCGCCAGGCCCATTGGGCTTCCTTGAGCCGCTCGCCAGCCTTGACCGTCCCGGTAGCGCCGATGCGTTGAGCCAACAGCCAGGCGTCGTAATCGAAGGCATGGGGATTGAGCAGCCCCGCAGGACGCTTCAACTTGACCGCCAGTCGCCAATGTTCGCCGCTGTTGACCGGCGGCCCGTCATACCAGGCCAGGCGCATCAGTTGCGGCACCTTGCCGTGTCGCGACCGGGCGTCCGCCAACTCGAAACGCACGACGGCCTCATTGTTCTGGGGCAATCCCGTCACCCGACCTTCGACCCAACGGGTTTCGCCATCGAGGCTCATCGGCAGCCGATCATCCAGCGCCCAGTGGGCATTCGCGCCTGCCCAACTGAAGCCGAACAGCAAAAATGCCAGTGGATAGCTGCGAAACGGCAGCAACATCAAACCGATTACCGGCAGCAACATCCATAACCAGACCGGCGGTAATACCGGTAAAAAACGCAGGATCAACAGACCCAACGCCAGCGCCATCATCCCTGTGCGCATACGCCCGTCCTTGAGAGTCCCCTCCTAGGCATAGCCGGCTAATCGCACAGGCATCGTTATTAATTGTCACAAAGTCTGAATGGGCGGCTCATAGAATCCAGACATACTTGCCGCCTTAACCGACCGAGAAGCCTTATGCCCCGGCGCTTATTCAAACGTTACATGCCAGACCCGATCAGCATCAAGGAACACAAGTCCTTACGCTTTCTCGGCACCCTGCTGCATGACCCGAACCTCTGGCACCTCAACCGCCATTCCGTCGCACGGGCCATGGCAGTTGGTCTGTTCGCGGCGTTCCTGCCGATTCCGCTGCAGATGCTGCTCGCCGCCATTCTCGCCATCATGGTGCGCGGCAACATGCCGATTGCGGTCAGCCTGGTCTGGCTGACCAATCCGATCACCATGCCGGCGGTGTTCTTCTGCACTTACCAGACCGGCGCCTGGCTGATGGACGTTCCTACCCGCCATTTGCCGGACGAGCTGACCTGGGAATGGATCAGCGGCGAACTCTCGACTCTTTGGCAGCCGTTTTTACTCGGCTCGGTGGTGACGGGACTGGTGCTCGGCGCGCTCGCCTATTGCCTGACCATGATGTACTGGCGCTGGTGGGTCGGGCGGCAGTGGCGGCGGCGCCAGAAAAGACGGAGGCAAGAATAAAAAAACGGCACCCTGAGGTGCCGTTTCTGATTGAGCAGTGCGCGATTAGGTACGCATCCCGCGACCACTGACCAGCAGCCGTGCGCAACCGATGTACAACACCACGGTCGCCACCAGCATGAAGGTGATCGCCACGCTGATCCTGATGTCCGAAACGCCAAGAATGCCGTAACGGAACGCGTTGACCATGTGCAGCACCGGGTTGGCCAGGGACACGGTCTGCCAGAACGGTGGCAGCAAGGAGATCGAGTAGAACACCCCACCCAGGTAGGTCAACGGTGTCAGCACAAACGTCGGGATGATCGAGATGTCATCGAAATTGCGCGCAAACACGGCGTTGATGAAGCCCAGCAGCGAGAAGATCGTCGCCGTCAGCACCACCACCAGAATGGTCACGCCCAGGTGATGCACCTGCAACTCGGTGAAGAACAGCGACAGCAGGGTCACGATGAGCCCTACCATCAAGCCGCGCAGCACGCCGCCCAGGGTGTAGCCGATCAGAATCGTATGCGGCGACACGGGCGACACCATCAATTCTTCGATGGAACGCTGGAACTTGCTGCCGAAGAAACTCGAGACCACGTTGCCGTAGGAGTTGGTGATCACCGACATCATGATCAGCCCCGGCACGATGTACTCCATGTAGGTGAAGCCACCCATGTCACCGATCTGCCGGCCGATCAGATTGCCGAAGATCACGAAGTACAGAACCATGGTGATGGCCGGCGGCAGCAGCGTCTGCGGCCAGATCCGGGTAAAGCGTTTGACCTCTCGGTAAACGATGGTGTTGAGGGCAACGAGGTTGGGTTGCAGCTCGGAACTCATACCGCCACCTTCGACAGATTTTTCTCCACCAGGGACACGAACAACTCCTCGAGGCGATTGGTTTTGTTACGCAGGCTCAACACTTCGATGTTCTGCTGCGCCAATTGGGTGAACAGCGCGGTGATGCCCATGGCCTTGTCGACCTGAACTTCGATGGTGTGGCTGTCGAGCAGCTTGGTCGGGTAACCGAGCAACTGCGGCGCGGTTTGCAAAGTGTTTTTGAGGTCGAGCAGGAACGTTTCCACATGCAGTTGGCCGAGCAACTGTTTCATGCTGGTGTTCTCGACGATGGTGCCGTGATCGATGATGCCGATGTTGCGGCACAACTGCTCAGCCTCTTCCAGGTAGTGGGTGGTGAGGATGATGGTGATGCCTTTCTTGTTCAGCTCGGTGAGGAACGTCCACATCGAGCGACGCAGTTCGATGTCCACACCCGCCGTCGGTTCGTCGAGGATCAGCAAGCGCGGTTCATGAACCAGCGCACGGGCGATCATCAGTCGACGCTTCATGCCGCCAGACAGTGAACGCGATGGCGTATCGCGCTTGTCCCACAGGCCCAGTTGAGTCAGGTACTGCTCGGCGCGTTCCTTGGCGATTTTCGGCGGGATGCCGTAATAACCGGCCTGGGTCACGACGATATCGAAGGTTTTTTCGAACTGGTTGAAGTTGAATTCCTGGGGCACCACGCCGATGGAGCGCTTGAGCTGCGCAGGATTTTTGTCCAGGTCGTGACCGAAGATATTCACCGTCCCGCTGGTCTTGTTCACCAGGGTCGAGAGGATGCCGATGGTCGTGGATTTGCCGGCGCCGTTGGGGCCGAGCAAGGCGAAAAAGTCACCTTCGGCGACGTCCAGATCGATACCACTCAAGGCCTGGAAACCGTTGCCGTAGGTTTTGGTTAGCTGCCGGATTGACAGAGCGGAACTCATATCGGATTTACGCACCAAGAAGGGATGAAAGGGACAAATAAGGGCGGGCGGCGACTAATACAACCGCGGCGCACGAGCGCAATGGTGCTTGTCGCCGCCACACAAGTACAGTCAAGTGTGTCGATAGTGAGTATTAAGTCAACGCGGTCATAACCGCTTTCTGATACGCCGGACGCTGTTTCAGGCGTGCATACCAGGCTTGCAGATGAGGCTGCGGTGCGCGCTCGATCGGCATCTCGAACCAGGCATAAATGAAACTGCCCAGAGGAATGTCGCCCATGCCGATCTCATCGCCCGACAGATACGGTTGGGTCGCCAGCGCCTGATCGGCCATGGACAGCAGGCCATCGCACTCCTTGATCGCGGCGTTGATTGCAGGCCAGTCCTGTTGACTTTCCGGTGTACGTAACACACCCCAGAACACCGTGCGGAAAGGGCCGGCAAAACTTGAAGTGGTCCAGTCCATCCACTTGTCGGCAGAAGCCCGGGACCGCAGGTCCTCTGGATACCAGGCCGTGCCGTTGGCGTGGCGAGCCATCAGGTAACGCACGATGGCGTTGGATTCCCACAGCACGAAACCCTCGTCTTCAATCACCGGCACGCGGCCATTGGGGTTCATCGCGCGGTACTCCGGCGTATCGACTACACCAAAGGCGCCGCCCGCATCGATGGCTTCATAGGCCAGGCCCAGCTCCTCGGCGGCCCACAAAGGTTTCCTGACATTCGACGAGTTTTTCCGACCCCAGACCTTCAGCATGACCGCCTCTTTATGGATGAATGCGCAGGCAGCATACGCCGGATCAGGCGCGACTCAAATCGCTCTGCATGTCACCCAGCAGCACGGGCAGTGTGTCGCTGAACAGATGCGGATAGCACTTCTCCAGGTGCTCGAAAAAGAACGCTTCAGGCACGTCGGTGAACTGGCCGTGGTCGATCAGGTATTCCATCAATTGCTCGCCGTCGCGATTGAACGGATGGAAAACGCTGTCGTTGATTCCGTCGAATTCCAGTGGTGCGACATTGAACAGTTCGCACAAGCCTTGGTTGAACGCTGGCGTGGCTTTGACCCAGCGGCCATTGAGATACAGCTCCGTATAGCCGTGCATGGCGAACACATCGCTCTTGAGCAACTCGAGCAACCGCGGCGTCGATAAATGATTGCGTACATCCGCCAGGCCGATACGCGCAGGGATCGCGCAATGTCGGGCGCACCCGGCCAGCAGCGTGGCTTTGGGCACGCAATAACTCTCCCCCGCTGCCAGCGCATAACTACCGCGCAAGGTATCCGGGTCGCGACTGAAGGTGTAAGGGTTGTAACGCACGGCTTCACGCACGGCGTAATAGAGATTGACCGCCTGTTCGAGCGGATCGCGACTACTGCCGCGATGTTTTTCGGCGAACTCCACCACCGACGGGTGGTCACTATCGATGAAGCGGCCGGGACTCAGATACTCGTGCATGAGAACAATCTCCTGGGGAAGCCTCGAGTCTAGCGACACGTTCAGCACAGAGATAACGACGTTTCGGCCAAACATGGACGCTTTGCCGCCCACCCAACGAACGATTTCCGCGGCCTGTTGCCCACCGGGCCTACAAAACTCATCCATGGTTTCCCACGAATTCAATCACATCGCTCTGACCACCGTGTTTTTCGGATGCCGTCTAAGCTCTGAACGTTGGTTTTGCCCTGGTTTCACGGAGGATTAAATATGCTGCTGTTGTGGATACTGGTTCTGGTTGTCGGGATTGCTTATTTAGCCCACCGACGCATCGCTCCACTGCCTGCCTTGGGTATCGTTGCCGTCTACCTGGTGGCGATGGGTGTTTTCAGCCGCGCGCCAGGCTGGCTGTTGCTGATTTTCTGGGTGTTGATCGCGGCCGTGGCTGCGCCCTTGTTGTTGCCCGACCTGCGCCGCAAATACTTCAGCGCGCCGCTGTTCAGCTGGTTCCAGAAAACCCTGCCGCCGATGTCGCAAACCGAACGCGATGCGATCGATGCCGGCACGGTGTGGTGGGACGGTGAACTGTTCAGCGGTCGCCCGGACTGGAACAAACTGCTGTCCTATCCAAAAGTACAGCTGAGCGAAGAGGAACAGGCCTTTATTGACGGCCCGACTGAAGAACTCTGCGCCATGGTCAGCGACTGGCAGATCGGTCAAACCATGGACCTGCCTCCCGAAGCCTGGGCCTACATCAAGGAAAACGGCTTCTTCGCCCTGATCATTCCCAAGGAGTTTGGCGGCAAAGGTTTCTCCGCCTATGCCCACTCCCAGGTGGCGATGAAACTGGCGACCCGCAGCGGCGACCTTGCCTCTACCGTGATGGTCCCCAACTCCCTCGGTCCGGCCGAACTGCTGTTGCATTACGGCACCGACGAGCAACGCAACCACTACCTGCCTCGACTGGCGCGCGGCGATGACATCCCGTGCTTCGCACTGACCGGCCCACTGGCCGGCTCTGATGCCGGCTCCATGCCCGACACCGGGGTGATCTGCAAAGGTGAATGGGAAGGCAAGGAAACCTTGGGTCTGCGTCTGAACTGGGAGAAGCGTTACATCACACTGGGTCCTGTCGCCACCCTGCTCGGCCTCGCGTTCAAGGCCTACGACCCGGATCACTTGCTGGGTGAGGAGGAAGACCTGGGGATCAGTCTGGCGTTGATCCCGACCGATATTGCCGGTGTCGAAATCGGCCGCCGTCACTTGCCGTTGGGCGCTTCATTTATGAACGGCCCGAACTCTGGCAAAGATGTGTTCGTACCGTTGGAGTTCCTCATCGGCGGCCAGGAAATGATCGGCAAAGGCTGGATGATGCTGATGAACTGCCTGTCGGTGGGGCGTTCGATTTCGTTGCCAGCGGTCGGCACCGGTGCCGCCAAGTTCACCAGCCTGGTGACCGGCCAGTACGCTCAGGTCCGCGAACAATTCAATGTTCCACTGTCGGCCTTCGAAGGTATTCAGGAAGCGATGGCGCGCATCGGCGGCAACGCCTGGATGATGGACGCCGCGCGGATGCTCACGGCCAATGCAGTGGATTTGGGCGAGAAGCCGTCGGTGCTGTCGGCGATTCTCAAGTACCACCTCACTGAACGCGGCCGCGAGTGCATCAGTCACGCCATGGATGTTCATGGCGGCAAGGCAATCATCATGGGGCCGAACAACTACCTCGGTCGCAGCTGGAATGGCGCACCGATTTTCATCACCGTGGAAGGCGCGAACATCCTCTCGCGTAACTTGATGATCTTCGGTCAGGGTGCGATTCGCTGCCATCCATTCGTGCTCAAGGAAATGGCCCTCGCCGGACGTGAGGACAAGGATCAGGCCCTCACTGAATTTGATGGTCTGCTGCTCAAGCACATCGGTTTTGCCGTAAGCAACGCCGCCAGCACCCTGGTGCTGAACCTTGGTGTCGGCCATTTCGAACACATGCCGGGCAACAGGCTCAGCCAGGGTTACTTCCGCGCCCTCAATCGCCAGGCTGCTGCGTTCGCCATGCTCGCCGACCTGAGCATGATGCTGCTGGGCGGCGAATTGAAACGACGCGAACGTCTGTCGGCACGTCTGGGGGATGTGCTCAGCAACATGTACCTCGCCTCCGCCGCACTCAAGCGTTACCACGACCTCGATTCACCGGAGCACATGGCTCCGCTGTTTACTTGGGCCATGGAAGAAAGTCTGGGTCAATCGGAACGAGCGCTGGATGAACTGCTGACCAACTTCCCGAACAAGGTGTTGGGTTGCCTGTTGCGAGTGATCGTGTTCCCGTTCGGTCGTCGTCACAAAGGGCCATCAGACAATCTCGGCGCGGAAGTGGCGGCGGTGATCGGTCGCGCCAAGGGCGATCCGACCCTGGAAGAGTTGCTCGGCGGTTGCTACCGGCCGCAATCCACTGATGACCCGGTCGGCGCCCTGCAACATGCGTGTAACCTGCTGAGTGCCGCGCAACCGCTGCGGAAAAAGCTTCATGTCGCACTCAAAAGCGGCCAGGTCAAACCGGTCGCCGGGGAACACACCATCGATGCAGCGCTTGAAGCTGGCGTGTTACAGCCCGTTGAAGCGCAGACCCTGCGTGACGCCGAAGCGGCGCAGCGCAAGGTGATCGATGTCGATGATTTCGATAAAGAGGAAGTGGCGCAGGCAGAAGGAAAGGTCCGCTGATCCAGCAGGTCATGTGCCCTACCTGTAAAAATGGGCGCAGGAGCTTTATACTCCCGCGCCCGTTTTGCTCTTGAGGACTTATCTCGTGTCCAATGTCGTTGCCGATCATCTTGTCTTGCTCGACCACCTGCGCAGCATCCTGGTCGCCGTAGGTGAGGCCGAACAGGTTCCCGAAGAAAGCCATGCCTTGTTCCTGGAGCGCTTCGACGAACTGCGTGCGTTGCTGCCGGTCGACCCGATCGAAAGCCAATACCTGGGCCAGGACATTCTGTGCCAGGTGATCACCCGCTACCCGCAAATCGCCCACCTGGTCCCGCGCGACCTGCTGTGGTACTTCGCCGGTGACTGCCTGCATTATATGCCCGACGATGAAATCGACTTGTACCAGGCGCTGGAAGAACGTCGTTTCGAAGCTGAACAAAACGACGAACCTTTCGACTGGAACCAGGAAAAACAGCTGCTGGCGATGTCGAACCAGGACAGCAAGCACTGATCCTCGGTCAGAAATGCAAAAGGCCCGCATGGTTGAACATGCGGGCCTTTTTTTTGATCTTCGCTTCAGAGCAACCCATCACTCTCCGGCAACTCATACTCCGCCGCGAGCTTGCCCGCACTACTCAACTTGCCCGGCTTGCTCAGCGTTGGTTCCTTCTCCAGGCACTCCACCAGATAGTCGATCAACACCCGTAACTTCGGTGGCAAATAACGGGTTGGCGAATGCAGCAACCAGGCACCGCCGTGGTATGACGCCAGAAAAGTCCAGTCCGGCAGCACCTGCACGATCAGCCCCTGCTCCAACGCATGACGCGCAGTGAAGTACGGCAGGCTGCCAATCCCGATGTGCTGCAACACTGCGCCCAACCGCACGCCGGTGTGATTGGCCGCATAACGTCCGCGCACGCCAACGGTGAAAGCCTTGGTGCCTTTCTTGAATTTCCAGCGTGCATCGCTCGGCGTTTCGCCCAGATAGATGCAGCTGTGGTTGAGCAAGTCGTGGGGATGGGTCGGTGTGCCGTGTTCGGCCAGGTATTGCGGCGTTGCACAGAGCATATGATCGATGGTGAGCAATTGCCGCCCGACCAGTCCAGCAGGTGGCCGATCTGTAATACGAATCGCCAGATCAACGTTGTCGTCGATCAAATCCACCTGGCGGTCCTCAAGCAACAGCTCCACATCCACTTTGGGATAACGACGCAAAAATTCCGGCATATGCGGATGAATCACGAAACGCCCCACCGCCTTCGGCACACTGACGCGCACCAGTCCTTCCGCTTCATGGGTGAACTGACCGCTGATCTCCATCACCGACTTGGCTGCGCTGACCATCTCCCGGCAGCGCTTGAACACCTCTTCCCCACCGTCGCTCAAGCGCAACTTGCGCGTGGTTCGCTGCAGTAAACGGGTGGCGAGCGCCTTCTCCAGACGCGAAATGCTGCGACTGACCGCCGAGGGTGAAGAACCCAACTGGCGAGCGGCCTCGGAGAAGCTGCCGGTCTCGACAACCTTGACGAAGATCGCCATTTCACCGAGCAATGGCAGTGGAAGATTTATGCTCACAGCGCAACAGTCCTTTGATGTTTGAACGGATTATCACGCAATTCCACGCTTCATATAATAAAAAATAGAATTGTTAATAAGGGCATGGAATATGACGCTTCGCCTCTTTTTCCATAGTGATGACCTCAAGGCCAATGTGGAAGTCCTGGATTGCACGCCCCACGAGAACGAATTTGTCGTGGTGCTGCGCGCCACGTTGTTTCATCCCCAAGGCGGTGGACAGCCCTTTGACACCGGCTGGATCGGCGAAAGCCGGGTGCTGCGGGTTGTTCAGGATCCGGACCGGATCATTCATTTCGTCGACCATCCGGTAAAACCGGGCATGACTCAGATTCGTGTCGACGAACAACGCCGCCAGTTCAATTCACGCATGCATTCCGCCGGCCACCTGATCGGCCACTTCGTCCAGGCCATGGGCTGGATGCCGATCAAGGCTCATCACTGGCCGGGCGAAGGACGCGTGCAATTCAAACCGGCAGAGTCGGCAAAAGAGGTTGATGCAGAGATGATTCAGCACGGCATCGAGCAGTGGATCGCCAATGATCTGCCGCGCCTGACGTCAATGCGTGAAGGCGCCCGGGAAATCGGTTTCGGTGAACTGCCCGCCTACGGCTGCGGCGGCACCCATGTACGCAGCCTGAAGGATCTGGGCACGGTCACAATCACGTCCCTTTCACTGAAGAAGGGAACGCTGTCAGTCCACTACAGCGTGGATTGAGCATTTGGGCGATGCCGTTCCTGTCATCGCCTGACGCCGGGGGAACCTGCGGTCGCGGGTTCTGTTGACTATCTGATAGATGGACCTAAGACATGATGCTTGACGTCGAGCGTCTCGATGAGACGTGCATAAAAAAACTGGCCAACGAAGAAGTCCTCGCCATCCGCGTCAAAGGCTTGTTGCCCAAGCCACTGGCGATTCAGATTGGCGACAAGATCCTCGCCCCGGGCTTCGAAGGCTATATCAATGCGCCAAGCATCGGTCGCATCGGCATGGCGTTTTATGAAGCGGAAAACCAGCCGCTGCTGATCGAAGATTATTTCGAACGCGCCACCCGCAACATTGCGGAATTACGCAACCGGTGTGCGCCCTATTCGTCCCCCGTCGACACCCTGCGCTGCATGCTCGACGAGTCCTGGCCGGCGGGTGCGCACCTGGAAAATCTCTACGGTCGCAAGATGTATGTCGGGCTGTCCCGGGTGGTGAAACCCGGGATCTGTTTTCTGGCCCACCACGACATTTTCGCCAAGGACGCCCCGGACAGTTATCAGGCCAAAAGCCTGGAAGCGCAGTTCGCCTGCAATGTTTACCTGAACATGCCCGCCGAGGGCGGTGCACTGCAGATGTGGGACCACGACATCTCCCCGGACCAGTTCGACGAAATGCGTGGCGACAGTTACGGAATCGATCCGGCTCTGCTCGGGACTCCGACCCTGGAGATTCTTCCCGAGCCGGGTGATTTCATCATGTTCAATTCGCGCTGCATGCACTCGGTGACACCGGGTGTGGCTGATCCGCGCTTGAGCCTTTCGTTCTTTGTCGGCTATCGCGGCAATGCTTCACCCCTTACTTTCTGGAGTTGAAATGCTTTCGAATTACCTGGGCGAGTTTCTGGCGCTGGCAACTATCCACTTTCTGGCTGTGGTCGCACCCGGACCTGACTTCGCAGTGACCATCCGTCAGAGCGTGCGCTTCGGTCGACTGGTCGGGATTTGCACGGCTCTGGGCATCGGTGCGGGTATTTCCGTGCACGTGCTTTACACCTTGCTCGGGGTCGGCGCGCTGATGCACACGACGCCTTGGCTGCTGACGGTGGCCAAGGTTGTGGGTGGCGCTTACATTTTGTACCTCGGCGTCAGCCTGTTGCGCAGCAAGCCCAAGACCGTACTGGAAGGCGACAAGCCTGACGAACCGGTCGTAGAACAAACTTTGCTGAAGGCATTTACCACCGGCTTCCTGACCAACGCGACCAACCCGAAAGCCACACTGTTTTTCCTGGCGATCTTCACCACCATCATCAGCGCCACAACGCCACTGAAGATCCAGGCGCTTTACGGAATCTGGATGTGTTTTGTGAATGCGCTGTGGTTTGTGATCGTCGCGCTGTTCTTTTCCAGTGCTCGGGTACGGCTGCTGTTTATGCGCATGGGGCACTGGTTCGAACGCACCATGGGGGTGATTCTGATCCTGTTCGCGGGGCGCCTGATTCTGTCGATGTAAAACCTGCACCCATGCAGAAGGCCCGCTCAGTCGGCTGACGGGCCTTTTTCGTTTCTGCGTCGCTTTTGCATTTCTGTGCGACAGATCTCACTTCAGGGACTCCCGTACTGCTCACTCGTGGTGTTAGTTTGGGAACGTTTTCTTGCCTCATCGATCAGAAATCTCTCACAAACTGCCTGCAAAGGAATGCCCCCAACAATGAATTTCTCACTCAAGCACCTGGCCGCGTCAACCCTGATACTGGCCAGCCTTTCGTCGTTCACCCTGACAGCGCACGCTAACATCACCCCGCAACAGAGCGCGGCCATCCTCAAGACCTTCAGCGACGCATCGGTAACGGATTTCAGGCAGTTCCTGGGAGGCCTGGCCAAAAGCGACCTTGGCAAAACCGACGACCTCGGCCCGGCCATCAGCGCCTTTCTCGACAACAAGGCCCTATCCCCCGAACAGCAGAACGAGATCCATCGCCTGCTCGGCCTCTATGCACGCGTGAAGTACGGCAGCGCCGCCACCGAGACCCTGCGCGAGCTGGTGGCAATTCCGACCTTCCGCGTGGACGGTGTTGCCCAGCACGACAATCCCGAATTCATCAAGATCGCCGACAAGATCAAGGGTCTTGCACAGGCCTTCAACCTGAACTTTCGCAACATCGACAACCGCGTCTATGAAATCTCCCTGGAAGGCAGTGGCGATGAAGTCGTGGGCATTCACGCGCATGCCGATGTGGTGCCCGTGACGCCGGAGAACTGGGTCCTGAAAGACGGCACCCGACTTGACCCGTTCAAGGTCACTCTGATCGGCGACCGCATGTATGGCCGGGGCACCGAGGATGACAAGAACGGCATCGTGGTAACGCTCTACGCCATGAAGATCATCAAGGAAGAGAAGCTGCCGCTGGCCAGGAATCTCAAGTTGCTGGTCGACACCACCGAAGAAACCACCGGCGACGCCATCCCCTATTACTTCGAACACAACCCGACACCCAACTACAACCTGGCGCTGGATGGTGGCTACCCGGTAGTGATTGCCGAGAAAGGCTACGGCACTGTCATGGCGAACTTTGCCAAGCGCAAGGCAGAGGGCAAGGGCGCTGAAATCATATCGATGACGGGCGGCATGGCCACCAACCAGATTCCGTCGACATCGGTCGCCACCCTTTTGAGTGACAAGCCTGCTGAATTGGCCGCCAGCCTGCAGAAGGCAGGTAGCGATTATGCCAAGCGCAATGGCGGCAACTTCGAGGTAACCGCCAAGGTCGTCGGCAAAGACGTCAAGCTGACGGTCACCGGCGTTTCGGCCCACTCCTCCGAGCCCGAGTCAGGCGTTAACCCGGTGGCCAGGATGCTGGACTTCATCAACAGCCTCGACGGAAAAGTCGCACTCAAGCACAACCACATTACCGACGCCGCCCGCTACGCTGCCGACAACTGGGGACTGGACTACCTGGGTGGCCAATTGGCGGTCGGCTTTTCCGATGCCTTCATGGGACCGTTGACCACTTCCCTGACCTATGTCGGGATGGATGAGAAAACCTTCAAGCTCGCGGTCAACCTGCGGGTGCCGAAGGGCAAGTCCCCCGAAGTGCTCAAAACCGAAATCGCCGAAAAGCTTGGCGCCTGGAGCAAGAAGACCCACGTTGCGGTGGCCTTCGACTACTCGATCGCCGAGCCGATGTACCGCAACCCTGAGGGTGAATGGGTCAAGGCCCTGCTGGCCGTGGCCAGCGAAAACCTTGGCATGGAGAACAAGTTCGGTACTTCCGCCGGCGCCACCTCGGTCCATGAACTGCCCAATGGCGTGCAATTCGGCCTGGCCAGGCCCGAGGTCAAGTACACCGGCCACACTGACAACGAGTTCAAGACCGTCGACCAGTTCCTGCTGGATCTGCAGATCGTGACCGAGATGATGGGGCGCATCGGGCAGTTGCCGAAGCTGTGATGCTCTTTCGGACCCGCTGTCCTGGTGGGTCCACTGCTTTGATCGTAGCAACACCCCTGTAGCAGCTGGCGAAGCCTGCGTTCGGCTGCGCAGCAGTCGTAAAGTCAGACACCGCGGTGTGTCAGGCTCACGGCGCAATCCGGATTTACGACTGCTTCGCAGCCGAACGCAGGCTTCGCCAGCTGCTACAGGGATCGGGTCTTGGCCGGCATTATCCTAGGTTCTTTTTTCATAAATAACGCGCAAACAAAAACGCCGCTCATTGCTGGGCGGCGTTTTTGTTAAATATGGAGCGGGAAACGAGACTCGAACTCGCGACCCCGACCTTGGCAAGGTCGTGCTCTACCAACTGAGCTATTCCCGCAAATGGCGTCCCCTAGGGGACTCGAACCCCTGTTACCGCCGTGAAAGGGCGGTGTCCTAGGCCACTAGACGAAGGGGACACACGTACAACATTCACTCCCTACCGCGTTTCGCTGTGTGCTTTACGCTGTAAGTGGCGCGCATTCTATGGATGGATTGAGGGGTCGTCAACCCCCAGATATAAATTTATTTAAATCAATGACTTCGCCCTGCTTTGAGACACTAATCAGGCTTTTCCGTCGCCCGGGGTTTGACGCCTATATTCTGACACCCGCCAAGACGTTATAGTCCACCCACGCCAAAGATGATGGCAATGTGCACCTCGCACGCTATTACTTATATAAGCAGGAACGCGGCCGATACAGGCAGTGCAGTAGCCGATTCAACTCGCTGAGTGGCGCTATGCGTCCCAATGCCAAGCCACTACACTCGCACGCGAACCCCATAAAGAGGTCTTACCGGTGACACCACTCATGATCACCCTGCTAGTCGTAGCCGGGATCGCACTATTGATCGCCATTGGCTACATGAACCATGTGGTGGAAAACAATAAGCTGGAAAAGGCCCGCGCCAAAGTTGAGCTCAACGATCGTCTACGTCGTTGCGGCGAAATCACCGAGACCTTCCCCGGCCAATTGATGACACCGGGCCTCAAGCTGCTGTTGACCCGTCTGGAATTGAACGTCTGCCAACGCCTGCTCAATCTGGAAAAAACCAGCTCCAACCTCAAGGCACGGATTGGCGAACTGAGCGCCTTGGTCGGCCAGGGCGAATCGATCCCGGTCAACAACCCGCCCGCACCGATCCAGACCGAAGCCAAAGCCAAGGACGTACGTTTCCTGCTCGAAGCCCTGCACGGCCAAATCACCCGCGCCGCACAGGACGGCTTCCTGCCAACCAACGAAGCCAAACGCTGGATCCGCGAAGTTCGCCACATCCTGGTCCTGCTGCACATCGAATTCTTCAACAACCTCGGCCAGCACGCCCTGCAACAGAACCAGCCCGGCCAGGCCCGCCTGGCGTTCGAACGCGGCGTGCAATACCTGCGCAAACAACAGGAACCCCAGGTCTACGCCGAACAGCTGGAATACCTGGAAAAACTCCTGGCTCGCGCAAACGCACAAGTCATGGACAACATCGCACCGGTAGAAGGCGAAGTGAACCAGCTGACCGAAGGACTCAAAGACGTCGAGGCCGATGCGGACTGGAAGAAAAAAGTGATCTACGACTGATCAGAGAAAGTAGAAAAGCCACCTAAGCAGGTGGCTTTTTTTTGCGTTGAGTTTGATGGGCGGGGCCAGGACAGCAAGGTCGACTATCAGGCCGCCTTCGCGAGCAGGCTCGCTCCCACAGTTGGACGATGTACAACCGCAAGGGATTGGTCGGCCGTCAGGCCGCTATCGTCGGAACGCCGCCCGGACCAAGCCCGGCTCCCACAGTTGATCGGTGTACACCTCAAAGCCGAAAGTGCCCCACCATCCCCTTCAGCTCAACCCCCAACTGCGCCAACTCAATACTGGAAGCCGCATTCCCCTGCATCGCCAACGAAGACTGATCCGCGCTGGCCCGAATACTCGTGACACTGCGATTGATCTCCTCAGCCACTGAACTCTGCTCCTCGGCAGCCGCTGCAATCTGCTGGTTCATCTGCTGAATCAAAGACACTGCCGCCGCAATACTCCCCAGCGCACTCTCAGTCTGCAACGCATCACTCACAGCCAGCTTCACCAGCTCGCCACTGTTCTGAATCTGCTGAACAGAAGACTGAGCCGCCGAGCGCAAGGCGCTCACCAGTCGTTCAATCTCCTCGGTCGATTGTTGAGTACGCTTGGCCAGGGCCCGCACTTCATCGGCCACCACCGCAAAGCCCCTGCCCTGCTCGCCGGCTCGAGCCGCCTCGATCGCGGCGTTGAGGGCCAATAGATTGGTCTGCTCGGCCACACTCTTGATGACACTCAGTACCGTGCCGATGTTCTGGATCTCGGCACTCAAGCTTTCGATGCTCGAACTGGCTGAGGTGGCGGAATCTGCCAACTGTTCGATCCGCGCCATGCTCTGGCGCACCACCTGCTGACCACTTTCAACCTTGCCGTCCGCTGTCTGCGCCGCTTGAGCGGCCTCCTCCGCGTTGCGCGCAACGTCGTGCACGGTGGCGGTCATCTGATTCATCGCGGTAGCGACCTGTTCGGTTTCTTCCTTCTGGCTGCTGACTTCAAGATTGGTCTGCTCGGTCACCGCCGACAGTGACTGCGCTGAACTGGCCAACTGTTCGATGCCCGCCTGCAAACCGCTGACAATGCTGCTAAGCCCCGCGCCCATCTGCTGCATGGCCTGCATCAGCTGCCCTATCTCATCACGACGGGTCACTTCAACCGTCGCACTCAAATCGCCAGAGGCAATCTGTTGAGCAACACGGATCACACTGCGCAGCGGTGCCACGATCAACCGGGTAATCACCCAGGCCGCAATCAGCCCGACCAGCAGCGCCAGCGCCGAGGAACCGATGATCAGCAGCGAGTTCTTTTTCAGCTCCGCCTGCATCGACTGGTCTTCGGCGACATAGGCCTGATCCACCCGTTCCACCACCTGAGCGGCGCGCTGATGCAGCTGTTGATAAACGGTTTTTTCCTGCGCCAGCAGGCCGGTGTACTCAGCGAGTTTTTCGCTGAATCCGCCAATGTGCCCGACCACTTCGTTGAGGACCGTCTGGTAACCCTCATCCTTGACCGTGGTTTTCAGCTGCTCGGCCTGGGTCAGTGCCTGGTCGGCCTGCTCGATCTTGCCCTGCCCTGCGCTGTCGTCGCCCTTGCGGCTCAGGTCCAGGCGCACACGCGCTTCGTTCATGGCTTGCAACATCAACCGCGACACCTGGCTGACCTGATTGGCCTGTTCGATAAACTGCCCACCGTCCTTGCCTTCGGATTCCTTCAAGGTATAAGCGCCGTCATCGGCCAGCCCGGCCTGTAGCACGTCGAGATTATTGGCCACGCTGGACACCGACCAACTGGCCATCTCCAGTGCCAGGTCCTTGGCCTGGCTGAGCGAGACGAACTCGTCAAAGGCCTTGCGGTAGGCCCCCAGAGACTGCTCGACGTCATTCATCACCGGCACGTTGGCCGCAGACGCCGCTTTCAGTTGGATTGCCAGGGCGATCAGACCGTCAACGCCCTCGCGCAGCGCATCAGCGGTTTTCGGGTTGCCGTGCAAGGCGTATTCCTGCTCGAGCAGTCTCACCTTGAGCAAACCGCTGTTGAGCGACGACATCTGCTTGAGCCCGTCGAAGCGCTGGCTGATGGTTTGCAAGGACCATACGCCGATGGCCGCCACCAAGGCTGTCAACAGCAGCACCAGTACAAACCCGACACCCAGTTTTTTCGCCATACCGAGGTTGGCAAAACGTCCTTGCACGGCCGAAATCATTGCACTTAGTCCCCTGACATAGTCTGTTAACGCAGATTCGCAACGGGCCTGTATCAACACAAGTCTCTGGCGTCGGAATAATGGCAAAAAGCTACGCTCACGTCGTTTTCAGAACGCTTGAGGTCGATCCCGAGCGGTGGCCTGAAAAAACGCGCGGGCTCGCGGATCACAGGCATAGGCCACATTGATACGCTGCCAGTCGTTGGCCTCTGCAGTGGGGCTGAATGCCGTCGCAGAAGACAACAGGACACCGAAGCGCTGGGCTTGTTTGCGCACCTGAGCGTAGTCGGACATCCGCGATCGCGCCCAGATGAACAAGCCTCCGACCGGCTTGCCGAACACCTCCCACTCGGCGTCTTCAAGCACTTGCAACGCAGCCTCCCTGTCATTGCTCAAACGCTGGCGCTGGCGCTGGACCAGTTTGCGGTAGGCACCGCTGGCTAAAAGGCTTGCCAGCACCGACTCGCAAAACCGTGAAGCGCCCATGCTGCTGATCATCTTGACTTCGGCCAGCCGCGAAATAACCCCGGCACCGGCCACTACAAAACCGACCCGCAACGAACTGCTGAGGGTTTTGGAGTAGCTGCCGACGTAGATCACGTTGTCATCGATACCCAACGCAGCGAGGCGCGTACCGGGGCCGCTGTGCAAATCCGCATAGACGTCGTCTTCGATTACCAGAAGGCCATAAGTTTTGGCCAGTTGCAGAACCCGCTGCGCCACCGCCGGCGCCAGGCTGCTGCCAGTGGGATTGTGATAGAAGCTATTGATGAAGATCCCGCTCGGGCTGTATTTCACCAGCAGCGCCTCAAGCGCTTCGATGTCCGGCCCGCGCGGGGTTCGCGGTACCTCGATCATGCTGACACCGTGCAGTCTGAGCAGATCGAACAGCAAGCAATAACCGGGATTCTCCACCACCACGCAATCACCCGGCTTGAACAAGGTACGCACGATCAGGTCCAGTCCTTGACTGGCACCCGCCGTTGTCAGGATCCGGTTTTCCTCCACCACGATATCGAGCTGTTTCAGGCGCTTGTGAATCTGCTGACGCAAGGCTGGCAGGCCCAGCGGTGTGCTGTAGTTGAACAGGCCGGCCATGTCGGTGCGGCTGACCTGACGGATCGCGTAGCTCAGGTCGTCAGTTTCGCGCCAGCTCTCGGGTAGTCCGCCACACCCCAGTTTGAGTTCGCCCGAAGTGCCGCCCTGCTTCACTTCTACCCCCTCGAACCAGGGGCAATCCTGTTGCCCCGGCGCGGCCAGCGCTGGCATGGCGACAATGAAACCGGCGCCATGACGCGACGCCAGCACCCCTTGAGCCACCAGACGCTCACAGGCCTCAACGACGCTGGACTGACTGAGCAAATTGATCCGGGCGATTTGCCGCACAGAAGGCAAACGCGTCCCCGGCGGCACCTCGCCACGGCGAAGCCAGCAGGCTAGCGCGTCGACGATTTGCTGTACGACCGGCACCAATGCCTGTCGATCGATTCTCAACTCCATGAGCAAGCAAACTCCTGTCCGTTTTGCGGGGAACAGTTAATCACAGGAGCGCTCGATCAGCTGTGCGACAACACCGCTAAAACCATCGGTTCTAACCATTTGAAACACTTTGTCCGGCACCTTTAAGGAACCGAAAAAAAACCCGCACAATTGCGGGTTTTTTCCTACGTTGCAGTGCCTGTTTCAAAACGCCGTAACGCCGCCGTCCACCGCCAGTGAATGCCCCGTGGTGAACGCTGCGCCGTCGCTGCACAGGTACAACACCGCACTGGCGATTTCCTCGACCTTGCCGATGCGCCCGACGGGGTGCATGGCATTGGCGAACTCGCCTTTCTTCGGGTCGGCTTCATAGGCACGGCGGAACATGTCGGTGTCGATCACTGCCGGACACACCGCGTTCACCCGAATCTTTTTCTTGGCGTATTCGATGGCCGCCGATTTGGTCAGGCCGATTACCGCATGTTTCGACGCCGCGTAAATACTCATCTTCGGCGCAGCCCCAAGGCCGGCTACCGATGCGGTGTTGACGATTGCACCACCGCCCTGGGCCAGCAGTAAGGGCAACTGGTATTTCATGCACAACCAGACGCCTTTGACGTTGACGCCCATGATCGCGTCGAACTCGTCGACCGTACCTTCGGCCAGTTTGCCTTTCTCGATCTCGATGCCGGCATTGTTGAAGGCATAGTCGAGACGGCCGTAGGTATTGACCACCTCGTCCATCAGATTTTTTACATCGCTTTCCAGCGTGACATTGCAACGCACGAAGGTCGCTTCGCCGCCCGCCGTACGAATTAGCGCCACAGTGCCTTCGCCCCCGGCTGTGTCCATGTCGGCCACTACCACTTTCAAGCCTTCAGCAGCGAATGCCTGGGCAGTCGCACGGCCAATGCCATTGGCGGCGCCCGTCACCACAGCGACCTGGCCAGAAAACGTCATGCTCATTGTTATGTCCTCGAAGAGAAGATGCGGGGGATCGCGTGTTCGCAATCTAGCCACAAGGGCCTGAGGCGCGGCAGCACTATCAGAAGGCCGGTTGGGTGCCCATGAGTGACAGTGATAGAACCGCCGGTTCGACTATCACTGCACTGGATCGATATGCATTCGCCGCATCAGCCAAACTTGCGGCATCGTTCATGAAGGTCTATCAACAAGTCTTCATTCATCTTGAGTGCCTGTCATGACTACCCAGACCAATCGCCAGTTCCTGCTCGCCAAACGTCCGGTGGGCGCGGCGACCCGCGAGACCTTCACCTATCAGGAAGTACCGGTCGGCGAACCGGCTGCGGGTCAGATCCTGGTCAAAAACGAATACCTGTCCCTGGACCCGGCCATGCGTGGCTGGATGAACGAGGGCAAGTCCTACATCCCGCCGGTCGGTATCGGCGAAGTGATGCGCGCATTGGGCGTAGGCAAAGTCGTTGCCTCGAATAATCCGGGCTTCGCGGTCGGGGACTACGTCAACGGTGCCCTGGGTGTGCAGGATTACTTCCTCGGCGAGCCACGAGGTTTCTACAAGGTCGATCCGAAACTGGCGCCTCTGCCGCGCTATCTGTCGGCGCTGGGCATGACCGGCATGACCGCCTATTTCGCCCTGCTCGATGTCGGCGCGCCAAAGGCGGGTGACACCGTGGTGCTGTCGGGCGCGGCCGGCGCGGTGGGCAGCATTGCCGGGCAGATCGCCAAGATCAAAGGTTGCCGCGTCATCGGCATTGCCGGCGGCGCGGACAAATGCCAGTTCCTGATTGACGAACTGGGTTTTGACGGTGCCATCGATTACAAAAACGAAGACGTCCACGCTGGCCTCAAGCGCGAATGTCCGAAAGGTGTCGATGTGTATTTCGATAACGTCGGCGGCGATATCCTCGACGCGGTGTTGAGTCGTCTGAACATGAAGGCGCGGGTGGTGATCTGTGGCGCCATCAGCCAGTACAACAACAAGGAAGCGGTCAAAGGCCCGGCCAACTACCTGTCGCTGCTGGTCAACCGCGCGCGGATGGAAGGTTTTGTGGTGATGGACTATGCCGCGCAGTTCGCCGCCGCCGGCCAGGAAATGGCCGGCTGGATGGCCAAGGGGCAACTCAAAAGCAAGGAAGATATTGTTGAAGGACTGGAGACGTTCCCGGAGACGCTGATGAAGTTGTTCAGCGGCGAGAATTTCGGGAAGTTGGTGCTGAAGGTCTAAAAGCAGTAAAACAAAAGATCGCAGCCTTCGGCAGCTCCTACATGGGATCGCATTCCCTGTAGGAGCTGGCGCAGCCTGCGATCTTTTTACGCGAGTTCGGCCACAACCGCCGCCAACGCCTTGGCCGGATCCGCGGCCTGGCTGATCGGACGGCCGATCACCAGATAATCGGAACCGGCATCCAGCGCCTGACGCGGCGTCAGAATGCGGCGCTGATCGTCCTGGGCGCTGCCCGCCGGACGAATCCCCGGGGTCACCAGTTGCAGCGACGGGTGCGCCGATTTCAGGGCCTGGGCTTCCATAGCCGAACAAACCAGACCGTCCATCCCGGCTTTTTCCGCCAACGCGGCCAGGCGCAACACTTGCTCCTGCGGCTCGATATCCAGACCGATACCCGCCAGGTCTTCACGCTCCATGCTGGTCAGCACGGTCACGCCGATCAGCAATGGTTTCGGACCGGTGCGCTGGTCAAGCACTTCGCGGCACGCGGCCATCATGCGCAAACCACCGGAGCAGTGCACATTGACCATCCACACGCCCATCTCCGCAGCTGCCTTGACGGCCATGGCTGTGGTGTTCGGGATGTCATGGAACTTGAGGTCCAGGAACACTTCGAACCCCTTGTCACGCAGGGTGCCAACGATTTCCGAAGCGCAGCTGGTGAACAGTTCTTTACCGACTTTGACCCGGCACAGCTTCGGGTCCAACTGATCGGCCAGCTTCAGTGCGGCGTCACGGGTGGGGAAATCCAGGGCGACGATGATAGGAGTCTGGCAGGCGGACATGAGTGGGCTCTCAGGCAGGTCGAAATCGGCGCGCATTGTAGCGGAACCAGCGCCTCTGCGGGACCCGATGATCGGTAATTCGTCGAGGCGGCTCAAGCAAGACTAGCCTTTGCACCCATTGTGTCGAGTCAGATACACACATGACACGCCTGCAACACCCTTCAACGTTACCTTCGGCAGCCGCAACACGTCCTTACAGCACTTCCCGCCTCCGGGCCGGACGCCTATGCTGAAACCACAACCTCGCAGCCCATCTTTGTGGTTGGCAGCCTACCTGGCAGATGAACGCACGCATGCACAACCTCCACGCACCTGTGAACGACGATCAAAAAGCGCCCGGCGACGACAAACGCTGGAGCATTCGCGCCCTGATCGTCGACGATGACGTCCCGATCCGCGAACTGATGATCGACTATCTGGCCCGGTTCAACATTCACGCCAGCGGCGTCACCGATGGCGCCGCGATGCGCCTGGCGCTGCAAGCGGAGCATTTCGACGTGGTGGTGCTCGACCTGATGCTGCCCGGCGAAGACGGTTTGTCACTGTGTCGCTGGCTACGCGCCGAATCGGACATCCCGATTCTGATGCTCACTGCCCGCTGCGAACCCACCGACCGGATCATCGGCCTGGAACTGGGCGCCGACGACTACATGGCCAAGCCGTTCGAACCGCGAGAATTGGTGGCGCGCATCCAGACTATCCTGCGCCGGGTACGCGACGATCGCACTGAACAGCGGGCGAACATCCGTTTCGACAACTGGCGCCTGAACAGCGTGCTGCGCCAGTTGATCGCCGCGGATGGCCTGGTGGTGCCGCTGTCCAACGCCGAGTTCCGTTTGCTCTGGGTGTTCATCGAACGTCCGCGCCGGGTACTCAGCCGCGAACAACTGCTGGATGCCGCTCGCGGTCGCTCGATCGAAGCCTTTGATCGCAGCATAGACTTGCTGGTCTCGCGCCTGCGCCAGAAACTCGGTGACGACCCGAAAGCCCCGCAGCTGATCAAGACCGTTCGCGGTGAGGGTTATCTGTTCGACGCCAGAGACATCGGCTGATGCGTGCGCGCTTCGATACGCTCTTCGGCCGCCTGTTTGGCATGCTGCTGGTGGCGATCATCCTGGCGCACTTGTTGGCGTTTTTCTGGTTTCACTATTACGGCCCGCCGCCGCCCCCTCCGCCGCCGGGGTTTTCCGATAACTTCGACGGACAGCGCCCGTCGATGGACCCGCGCTTCGGAAATCGGCCACCGCGGCCGTGGTTCGGCGGCCCCTTGGTGCCGCTGACCTTTCAACTGGTCTCGTTGATCATCGCCGCCTGGTACGGTGCCAAACTGCTGAGCCGGCCGATCCAGCGCCTGAGCGATGCTGCCGAGCGACTGAGCGAAAACCTCGACAGCCCGCCTCTGGATGAGTCCGGCCCACGGGAAGCACGGCAAGCGGCACACACCTTCAACAAGATGCAGCAACGCATTCGTGAACAAGTGCAGCAACGCTCGCGGATGCTTGGCGCCGTCTCCCACGACCTGCGCACGCCGCTGTCGCGGCTCAAGCTGCGACTGGAGCAGATCGACGACAACAAATTGCAAGGCCAGATGCGTCAGGATCTGGACGACATGATCAGCATGCTCGACGCCACCCTCACTTACCTGCATGAACAGCGGACCAGTGAAGTTGTGCAATGGATGGATGTGCAGGCGCTGGTCGAATCCCTGAGTGAAAACGCCCAGGACCAGGGCGCCGATGTTCTGACCAGCGGCCACTGCGCACCGTTGCAAGTGCAGCCGATGGCCTTGCGCTCGTGCATCAACAACCTGCTGGACAATGCCCTGCGTTATGCCGGGCAGGCCATGATTACGCTCGAAGACACGCGCGAAACCCTGGTGATCCGGGTCATCGACCATGGGCCGGGTATTGCGGCGGATAAACGTGAAGCCGTGTTCGAGCCATTCTTTCGTCTGGAAGGATCGCGCAACCGCAACTCCGGTGGCGTCGGACTGGGCATGACCATCGCCCGCGAGGCGGCCGAACGCCTGGGTGGCCAGTTGAGCCTGGAAGAAACGCCCGGTGGCGGCTTGACCGCCGTTATACGGCTACCTCGATCCTTGTAGCAGCAGGCTTCGCCAGCTGCTACACGGATCTGTCGTGCTCTGTGTACCGTTCGGTACAAACTTCACATACCCACGACAACTTGCCCCTTGAGGCTGCATAAGCCGGTGCACCCACCGGTTATCCATACCAAGGAGTGAGCGCAATGATCGGTAGCGTCAGCAGTTACACGAGCTATACCAGCATCAACAGCACCACCACCAGCACCGCCCGCAGCCAGCAATTTCAGAAAGATCTGCTCGCCAAACTGGACAGCAACAGCGACGGCGCGGTGGATCAGGATGAACTCAAGAGCGCCCTGTCGCAGAAATCCGACGACGGTCTGCTGGTCAGCCTGAGCAAGAATTTCGCCGACCTGGACAGCGACGAAAGCGGCAGTCTGAGCAGTGAAGAAATGGCCGCGATGGCCCCTCCGCCGCCACCGCCACGGGACCAGGCACCGAACACCGAACTGGCTGACGCGCTGATCAGCGCCCTGGACGCCGACGGTGACGGCGCCATCAGCAGCGATGAACTGAGCAACGGTCTGGCCAGCGCCGGCAGCACCGCCGACAGCACAGAAATCTTCTCGGCCCTGGACAAGAACGAAGACGGTTCCGTCAGCCAGGACGAACTCGCCGCCAGTCTCGCCCCGCCTCCGCCGCCACCTCAACAAGTGTCCAGCGAAGAACTGTTCAGCCAGCTCGATGCGGACAGCGACGGCAGTGTCAGCGCCACCGAACTGACCAGCGCGTTGCAGACCAGCAGCACCTCATCGACCAGCACCGATACCAGCGCCGCGTTGCTCAAAGTGCTGGATAGCGACAGCAGTGGCGGCGTCAGCAGCGACGAGTTGAAAGCCGCGTTGCAAGCCGGCCGCGAGCGAAACACCGACAGTTCCACCGATCAGTCGAACGTGACCGAAGCCCTGAACAAAATGATCGCCAACCTGAGCAAGCAGTACTCGCTCGACAACGTGGCGACCGTGGGTAAGTACCTGAACGAGGCCACATAAGTCAAAAGCTTCGCGAGCAGGCTCGCTCCCACAGTTGATCTGCATTGATCACATAATTTGTTATCGATATAAAATCAATGTGGGAGCGAGCCTGCTCCGGGCGGCGTTCCGACGAAGAGGCCCTAAGCCCCAACAAAAACCTCAGGGCCGGCGATCCTCAACCCGAGCCTGACTCTTGCTCCAGTCGTTGAGCAGGCTGTAGGCCACCGCCAACAACGTCGGGCCGATAAACAAACCAATAAACCCAAAGGCAATCAACCCGCCAAACACCCCGAGCAGGACAATCACCAACGGCAAATTACCGCCCCGGCTGATCAGGTACGGTTTGAGCACGTTGTCGACGCCACTGATGATGAACATCCCCCAAATGCCAAGAAACACCGCCATCCCGTACTCACCCTTCCAAGCCAGCCAGGCCGTGGCCGGAATCCACACCAGCGGCGGCCCCATCGGAATCAGGCTCAACAAAAACGTGACGAT
Source organism: Pseudomonas sp. NPDC098740 (assembly GCF_044760065.1). Taxonomy (NCBI): domain Bacteria; kingdom Pseudomonadati; phylum Pseudomonadota; class Gammaproteobacteria; order Pseudomonadales; family Pseudomonadaceae; genus Pseudomonas; species Pseudomonas sp. NPDC098740. Next base: position 38,034 of record NZ_JBIWAM010000022.1, read on the forward strand.
CCCCAGCACCAGCGCCCCGGGCACCCCGGCAATCAAAAACCCGATCAACGCCAGAACCGCCTGGGCCGCCGCCGTCCCGATCACGCCGTTCACCACCCGCTGCACCGTGCCCGCCACCAATTCAATGTAATACCCGGCACGGTCACCAATCAGACGTTCCAGCAACCCGTGAACAAACGCCGCCAGACGCGGCCCGTCACGGTAGAAAAAGAACACGAAGACGATACTCAACGTCAGCTCAAGAATCCCGCCGCCAATCTGCGCGCTGCGCGCCAGTAGCCAATTGCCGACCTGGCCCAGATAAGGTTTGACCGCCAGCATCATCGCTGCGCCCTGCTGATCGATGCTGTTCCAGACCCCCACCAGCCGCTCGCCCACCAAGGGAACACTGCCCAGCCAGGTCGGCGCTTCCGGCAGCCCGTCGACCTGCACATCCTTGATGAACGCCGTGGCATCGCGCACATGGTCCGCGAGGTTGAATCCCAGCCAAACCAACGGCAACGCCACCAGCAACATCCAGCCCAGCGTCAGCACTGCGGCCGCCAGAGATTCGCGACCATTGAGCAAACGCGTCAGCAAACGCATCAGCGGCCAACTGGCAAACGCCAGCACCGCGCCCCAGAACAGCGCCGACCAGAACGGCGCCATCACCCAGAAGCTCGCGCCAAACAGCACCAGGAGCAGGATCTGCACCAACAGCCGATCGTTATTGATCATCTAAATCTCGAAAAAAGTCAGTCCGCAAAAGAGTCGGCGAACGCAGCGTGTACGTTCGCCTGATAAAGCTTATCGCAACAGTTGGATGTGCAAGCCTGCGCCCTCGACGCTACCGGCTTCCATCCTGGCGGTACGCACACCCTGCCCGATCAGTGCCTGACGCCAGGCTTCGGCCTTCGGCCCCGAAACACTGACCCGCAACGTGGTGTCCAGATTCAGCCCACGAGAGATCAGGCGCAGCCAGGCATCGTCAGGATCGCCGGTCAATTTGGGGAAATCGAGTTCACCGGTGCTTTTGAGTTCTCGAAGCAAGGTTGCAGAAGTCGGCAGCAAATCACCCAGCGGCGCGGCAGCGTCAAACTGTTCGACGTGCAGATAAGCTTTGCGATTGCCGCGCGTGATGCTGTAAAGCGCTACCAGCGTGTTGTCCTGTGGGGCCGCCAGGCGCAACAGCAAATACGCTTGCTGATCATCAGTGCCATAAAGCTTGGCATTGCCAAAGACATCATTGGCCCACAGGCTGCTTTCGCCGCAATCACGGGCCTGGCACCAGAACAGCAACTCGGCATCCTGCTTCTGCAAGGCTTCACGAGCGGCGGTGAAGGCCTCGGTGGAGGAATGCTCCGGTGGCAACTCGTAGGTTACCGAAGTGGTTTGCCCTCGGGCAGCGACCTGGCCGTCAAAGCGCAACTGGCCGCTGATTTTGCGGATCGAGCCCAGTGGATAGATCCGCTCAAGTTCGGCGACCGGACGATAGTCAACGATCTGCGCATCGGCCATACGCGGCATGATCGGCAGGTCCTGACTGCCCGGGACATCGGCGGCAAATAACAGCGGACTGAAGCAACACAGCGCCAGCAGACTGAATGAACGCATGGATAGACTCATCGGATCAGCATGGCCTGGGCACCCTTGATGATACTGGCGTCATCGATGCGCTCAGGCACCAGCAAACCGCGCTGTACCGCCGGACGCGCCTCCATGGTTGCCATCCAGCGCTGCAGGGCCGGCAAACCGTCGACCTCGACACCCGACCACTCATGGCCACGGACCCACGGATAAGTGGCGATGTCGGCAATGCTGTATTCACCGGCCAGAAACTCGACGGCTTGCAGGCGCGTGTCGAGCACTTCATAGAGGCGGCGGGTTTCATGTTGATAGCGATCGATGGCGCCCTGGAGCTTCTCCGGGAAATAACGGAAAAACACGTTGGCCTGGCCTTGCATCGGGCCGATTCCACCCATCTGGAACATCAGCCATTGCAGGACCACCGAACGCCCCTTGGGGTCTTTTGGCAGCAGTTTGCCGCTCAGTTCAGCCAGGTAAATCAGGATCGCGCCGGATTCAAACACGGCGAAATCGCCGTTGGCGCGGTCGACAATCGCCGGAATCCGGCCATTGGGATTGATCTTGAGGAAGCCCTCGGACTTCTGTTCCTTTTTGTCGAAACTCAAGGCGTGCACCGTGTAGGGCAGGCCGAGTTCCTCGAGCACGATAGAGACCTTGTGGCCATTCGGGGTCGCAGCGGTGTAGAGATCTATCATGGTTGTCTCCCATTTCAACCCGCCCAGCCTCGACAGTTGCCCGGCGCAAGTCAAGGAACGGCGAAGAACCGATTGAAACAGTCTGCGACAAGGTCGGCACCGGGTTCGTCATTCAGGTGTAAATGATGGCCGCCAGGCAGCTGTTCACGGCTAAAGGGTAGACGCTCCAGCAACTCGGGATGTTTGGCGAGCATGCCGTCGGCAGCCACCACCAGTTTTGCAGGGCAACTGACTCGCTGGACGAAGGCCATCGCCTGTTCGGAGGTCAGACGCAGCGGCGACGGTAAGGTCAGGCGGTTATCGGTGCGCCAGGTATAACCGCCTGGCACCGGCATCAATCCACGTTGGGCCAGCAGTTCTGCGGCTTCGCGACTGACAGCGACCAAGCCTTTCATGCGCGCCTCGATGGCCCGGTCGAGCGTGTTGTAGACCGGTTTGCGCTTCTCCCGCAAATCCAGCTGCGCTTGCAGGGCCATGCCCATCCGTTCGGCAGCGTTTTCGCCTTTGTCTGTAGGAGGAATGATCCCGTCGATCAACGCCAGATGGGTCACGCGTTCCGGTAAAGAACCGGCCAGCACCAGCGAAACGATCGCGCCCATGGAATGCCCCAGCAGCCCAAAGCGTTTCCAGCCCAGTTGTTCGGCGACTTGCAGCACGTCATGGGCGTAGTCCCACAGTGCGTAACCGGCTCCGGTCGGCCGATGCCCGGAATGACCGTGACCGGCCATGTCCAGCGCAATGATGCGCAAGCCTTTGAGCTTCGGCGCCAGCCGGGCGAAGCTGTTGGCGTTGTCCAGCCAGCCATGCAAGGCGATCACCGGAATGCCGTCTTCGGGGCCGAACAAGTGCGCTGCCAACTCGATATGCGGCAGGCTCAGGCGAACTTCTTCAACGACGTTGCTCATGCGCAATCCTGTTGGCGGCGACCTTCCCAACGGCTGAGCAGGTTCTTCAGCAGCGTGGCGGTGTCCTGGGGACGTTCGAGGGGAAACATGTGGCCGCCAGGCATGGTCAGGGACTCACCCAGCGGCAAGCGCCCCACGAGGCTTGCGTGATGACGCATCACCACCCGGCTCTTGTGCCCCCGAACCACCGCCAGCGGCACTTTCAATTGCCGTGTGCGGCCGGGACTGGTGTGCGGCACGCCACGGTAGATACTGATTTCCGTGGCCGGGTCGAAGCGCAGGCGCAACCTGTCACCCACCTTGTGCAAGCCGTATTGCAGGTAGGCGTCAAAGCATTCCGGGTCGAAACTGCGAAACAGGGTTTTGCCAGCGAAATAGAGTCGGGCCGCTTCCAGATCGGCGAACTCTTCCCGACGTCCCAACGTACGGCCGGCCGGGGTCAGGTGATCGATGAAACCGAAGCGTTTGGCGGCGCGGATCACCCATTGATCAGCGCGGGTCAGCACCGGCGAATCAAGCATCACCACGCCGCGATAGAGCTCGGGGCACCGCAACGCCGCGTGCAGATGCAGCACGCCACCGAAGGAATGGCCGACGCCCCACACAGGTTCCGGTTGCTGCTTGAGGTGATGAATCAGCTCGTCGACCAGGTTGTACCAGTTGTCGTCCGCCGGAAAACGCGGGTCATGGGCGTGCTGCTGCAGATGCGTCACCTGATACTCGGGCGCCAGCGCCGCGAACAACTTGCCGTAGGTGCCCGAGGGAAAACCGTTGGCGTGGGCGAAAAATATCTGTTTCGACATACCGGTGATCCATCAACGAAAACAAGGGTTGATTGTCCGTAAGACGACGTCCTACAGCAATGACCGTAAGTGCCAGGAATGATGACAGTCCGGTCAACAGGATTTCTGATGAAGATCTGTGTAGCAGCTGCCGAAGGCTGCGTCCGGCTGCGCAGCAGTCGTAAATCCAGCGACCTCAATCTTCCTGAACCAACGCAGTGAATGGTTTTACGATTGCTGCGCAATCGAACGCAGGCTTCGCCAGCTGCTACATGGAATCGTGTTTCAGCGGGCGGGCGGATTCTCACCCAACGGCACCACCGCCATGGTCAACCGCGATACACAACTGGCCTTCCCCTCATCGCTGGTCAAACGGATATCCCAGACATGCGTCGTACGGCCAATGTGAATCGGCTTGGCCACCGCCGTGACCCGCCCACTGCGCAAGCCGCGCAAATGATTGGCGTTGATTTCCAGGCCCACACAGTAGAACTTGCTGGCGTCGATGCACAGGTAACTGGCCATCGAGCCGACCGTTTCGGCCAGCACCACCGAGGCGCCGCCGTGCAGCAAGCCATAAGGCTGGTGAGTGCGATGGTCGATGACCATGCTCGCGGTCAGGGACGCTTCGTCGAAGGCTTCGAAGCGAATATCCAGCACTTCGCCGATGGTGTTTTTCTGGATTGCGTTCAACTGCTCGACGTTGGGAGTGGTACGCCACAGACTCATCGTTGCTGTCCTTTGTTGGTTTTATTCGTGACTCAATCCTGCCACAGCACCGCTTCACTGCGCTCGCTCCATTCTTCGAAACGGGCACCGTAGACGGCTTCGATCACGTTGCGTTTGATCTTCAGGGTCGGCGTCAGGAAGCCGTTTTCCACCGCCCAGCTGTCCTTGACCACCACCAATCGATGCAAGCGTTCGTGTTTGTCGAGGACGCCATTGACCTCCTCCAACAGTTTTTCCAGGCTTGAATGCAGGCCCGCCCGCGCCGTTCCGCTGGCGTCCTGCTGACCGACCGCCGAGAGCACGCACAAACCCAGCGGCGCACTCAGGCCATCGCCGACCACGCAGACCTGCTCGATGCGCGAATGCTCCGCCAGACGATTTTCGATCGGTGCCGGGGCGACGTATTTGCCCTTGCTGGTCTTGAATATTTCTTTCAGTCGCCCGGTCAGGCGCAGGTTGCCTTCGGCGTCTTCCTCGCCCTTGTCTCCGGTGCGCAGGAAGCCGTCCTCGGTGATGGTTTCGGCGGTTTTCTCAGGCTCCTTGAAATACCCGAGCATGGTCGCGCCACTGCGCACCATGACCTCGCCCGACTCAGCGATCCGCACCTCGACCTCCGGGCAGGGCTTGCCGATCCAGCCGGGTTTGTTCTGGCCCGGCAGGCCAACGTGCGAATAGCCGCAGCTTTCGGTCATGCCGTAGACCTCCAGCACATCCAGCCCCAGTTTGCGGTACCACAGCAGCAAGGTCTGCGGCACTGGCGCGGCGCCGGACAAGGCGATGCGCAAGGCATCCAGCCCGAGCCCGGCCAGGACTTTGTGGCCGACCCGCCTGCCGATGATCGGCAGACCGAGCAGGAAGTCGAGGCGCTTTGCCGGGATCTTGCTGTACACGCCCATCTGGAATTTGGTCCAGATCCTCGGCACACCGAACAGCGCGGTCGGTCGTGCACGGCGCAAATCGGTCAGGAAGGTATCGAGGCTCTCGGCAAAAAACACCGTTTGCCCGGTGTAGATCGACGCCAGCTCGACGAACATCCGCTCGGCGACATGGCACAGCGGCAGGTAGGACAGCAGCCGATCCGACTCATTCAAGCCAAACAACTGCGTGCCGCGAGTGGTGGCAAACCCCAGATTGGCGAAACTGTGCATCACGCCTTTGGGCGTGCCGGTGGTGCCGGAGGTGTAAATGATGGTCGCCAACTGGTCGGCGGACGGCTTGGGATCGTCCTGGATCGGTGAGCTCTTTTGCAGGTCGGCCCAGCTGTAGTCGAAAGTACCAGGCGGATGCAGCGGCAGGCTGATCGTCGGCAGATCAGCGCTGACCCCGCGAGACATGCCAGGCCAGTCATCGAGTTTACCGATGAACACCAGCGCTGCTTCGGAGTGTTCAAGGACCTGGGCCACGGTCTCGGCGGTGAGGTTCGGGTAGAGCGGCACCGACACGTGGCCCGCCATCCAGATCGCCAGGTCGGCGATGATCCAGTGCGCGCAGTTTTTCGAGATCAGGGCGATGTGGCTGCCTTGGGGCAATTCGCGCGCGCGCAACCAATGCGCGGCGCAACGTGCCTGATGACCGACGTCGGCCCAGCTCAGGGTCTCGACCTGTCCGCCACCCACGGGCTGGATCAGAAAGCGCTGGCGGGGATGACGGGCCTCACGCTCGTAGAAGACGTCCAGCGGCAAACGAAAAGCGGCAGGCATGCGACTCGCTCCTTTGTTTTTGGTCTGGAGCAAGCGTAGTCAACCAAGCAGTTGCTTGGTTGACTATTTCACACAAAAATCAGGTACGAAGCAGAACCTGTGGAAGCGTGGCTTGCCCGCGATGCAGGCGCTGCGGTCTGTCAGGTAGACCGCGTTGATGCCATCGCGGGCAAGCCACGCTCCCACAAAGAGCAGAGCTATGGGTGCTTGATGCCCTTAAGCTTCATCGCGCCGGCCAGCGGCAAATCGCCTTCAAGTTCTGCAAGGCCGGCGGTTTTCACCGCTTCCGGGTCTTGCACATGGCCGTGCTGCAAATAACCCAACAGGTTGCCCACCAGCGGGTTATGACTGACCAGCAACGCGTGATCCACAGACACCAACTGCTCCGCCACCGCTTGCGGGCGGTTGTCGGGGGTCAGCCAGTCGACGGTGCGAATCTCCGGCGCGAAATTCAGCGCTGTACGCACAATTTCTGCGGTCTCCTGCGCTCGCAGGTAAGGACTGGCATAGATCGCGGTCAGCGGCTTGCCGGCCAACTCGGCGGCAGTGCGCAGCACTTCTTCACGACCATGGGCAGTCAGTGCCCGTTCCGAATCAGGACGCTTGCCGTGTGGCTCGGCTTCACCATGACGCAGTATCCAGAGTTTCATAGCTTGGGCTCCTCATCTCGGGCCGGGTGTGGTGCCGGCGCCACAGTGTGCGGCGCTTCACCTTCCGGTGTACGCGGCGTCGGCCAGTCGGCGAACGGCCACGGTTTCTGGTCGCTGTGGAAGCTGCCGAAACGACCGATCTGCGCCAGAAACTGGCTCAGGCTGTCGCCGAAGTTCATCAGGCTGGCGCTCGGGGCGCCATATATCAAACGATAGATCAGTTGAACCAACACCACGGCACCAAGGATGAACTGCGCCACTTGCCAGACCAGCACGTAGACGATCATCCACAACACGCGCAGCAGGATGGATTCGTACTTGGCTTCTACTTTTGGATCGTTCATGTCTCGCTCCCTGCCCCTGTCAATTGAGTGCTCAGTTGAAACCGCTGGTGGAAATAAAGTCGACGTCGGTTTTCGGCTCGGCACGCATCAATAGACCGATCACCTGCTCCAGCGTGCGCCCTTCGAACAGGATGGCATGCAGCCCGGCGACCAGCGGCATGTACACGCCCACCTCCTGGGCCTTGGCCTTGAGCACCTTGAGGGTGTTCACGCCTTCAGCGACTTCGCCCAGGCGCGTCACTGCATCTTCCAGGCTCAAGCCCTGGCCGAGGGCGAATCCGACCTGGTAGTTACGGCTTTTCGGCGACGAGCAGGTGACGATCAAATCGCCGACGCCCGCCAAACCGAGAAAGGTCATCGGGTTGGCGCCCTGATTCACCGCAAAGCGGGTCATTTCCGCCAGCGCCCGGGTGATCAACATGCTCTTGGTGTTTTCGCCCATGCCCAGCGCCACCGCCATGCCGGCGATGATCGCGTAGACGTTTTTCAGCGCCCCGCCCAACTCCACGCCGAAGCGGTCGGCGCTGGCGTACACGCGAAAGGTCCGGCCATGCAATGCCTCCTGGACCCGCTGGCAGAGTTCTTCGTCTTCGCTGGCGACCACCGTGGCAGTCAGCGCGTGTTCGGCGATTTCTCGGGCCAGGTTCGGCCCGGACAGCACGCCGATACGCGCTTGCGGGGCGATCTCTTCGAGGATTTCGCTCATCAGTTTGAAGGTGTGAGCTTCGATGCCTTTGGTCAGGCTCACCAGCAACTTGCCGCTCAAACGTTCGGCGTGCGGCATCAATACCGAGCGCAGCGCGCTGGACGGCAGTGCGACGAAGCACAGATCGCAGGCCTGCAGAGTGGCCAGCAGGTCGGTGACCGCTTCCACGGCCGGCAGAATCTTGATGCCTTTGAGGTAACGCGGGTTCTCGCGATTGACCCGAATGGCCTCGGCCTGCTCGGGGTCACGCATCCACAGCCGGACCTGATGCCCGTTCTCGGCCAGCAGGTTAGCCACGGCGGTACCAAAACTTCCGCCTCCCAGGACCGCAATTGGGCGCTGTTCAGTCATATGCAATCCGTTAATCCATACCAGTGGCGATGACGGCATTATACGGAGCGGCCCAGTGGCGGCCAGCCCCCGCATCAATTACCGGCACTTGTAGGAAGAAGACCAAGAAAACCGAGGAAAATGCCCACAACGTGACTGGAAAAGTCATTGCGCTCGGTTAACATGCGCGCCAATTGTTCGCTATCAAGGATGTGTTGTGTCGTTTGGCTCTCCATCACCTCGCTCGCCGCTGGTACTGGCGCTGATTTTCAGCTCGCCATTGCTCGCCGACGACTTGTTCCTCGACAGCGAGCCGCTGCCGCAAGTATTGACCGCGACGCGACTCAAGCAGTCGCCGGCCGCGGTACCGGGGAGCATGACGGTGATCGACAGCGAACTGATCAACGCCAGTGGCGCCCGGGACATCAGTGAGTTGCTGCGACTGGTGCCGGGAATGATGGTCGGCAACATCAACGGCAACCAGGCGGCGGTGAACTATCACGGCACCAATGCGACCGAAGCGCGACGCATGCAAGTGTTGATCGACGGCCGTTCGGTGTACCGCGCAGGCCTGGCCACGGTGGACTGGAGTGACATTCCGGTGGCCCTGGAAGACATCGAACGCATCGAAGTTTTTCGCGGCCCGAACACCGTCAGCTATGGCGCCAATGCGCTGATGGCGGTGGTCAACATCATCACGCGCAACCCGGCCGACAGCCACGGCACGCGGATGAAAGTCACCCGTGGGCAGCGCGGCATCGACGACTTTTACGCCAGCCAGGGCGTGGGCTGGGACGGCGGCGACCTGCGCCTGTCACTCTCCGGCCAGCAAGACGACGGCTTCGACTCGGACCGTCATGGCGCCGACTACCGCGACAGCCGCCGCTTGAACCGCTTCAACCTCGCCGTCAGCCAGACGCTCACTGAAAACCAGAGTATCGACTGGCATTTGAATGCCAAGGACGGGGCCAACCAGCGTCCGTATACCTACCGCCCGGTCTTCTCGGGGATTACCGCTGCGGGGAACAATTCCGACGTCATCGCCAAGGACTACGCCGGCTCGCTGCGCTGGAACCTCGACATCAATCCCGATCACAGCCTTTACATTCAGGGCTCGGCGCAGCACTGGGATCGTCAGCAGACCTGGCGTGCGTGCGATGCCGAGGTTTCGTTCAGCCCGCAGTTGACCGAACTCTGGCAGCTCAACCCGAATTACACCGAACGCCTGGCGCGCAACATGGAGCGCTACACCGGCCCCGGCGCGCCCGCAGGTGACCCGGCCCAGCGCGCACTGGCCAATCAAGTGCTGGACCAATGGCGAAACGGCGCCCGACAAACCCTCTGTGGCGATATTGACCAGAGCACCCGGGAATCGCGCTACGACCTTGAATTGCAGGACACCCTCAGCCTGTCCGACAGTCTGCGGTTGGTCAGCGGCATGAACTATCGTTACGACCGGGCAGATTCCGAGACCTACTTCAATGGCACCCTCGACGACACCACCTGGCGGGCGTTCGGCCAACTCGAGTGGCGCGCCACCGAGCATTGGTTGCTGCAGGGCGGAGCGATGTTCGAAGACACGCAATTGATCGGCAGTTCGCTCACCCCGCGGGTGGCGGTCAACTACCTGATCAACCCGCGCCATGGCCTGCGGGCGGTGTACTCGGAAGCCATCCGCTCGCCGGACATGTTCGAGAACAACGTCAACTGGAGCTATCAGGTAAAGAACCTGCGGCCCAGCGCCTATGGCCAGTCCAGCGCCCGTTATTTCGTCAAGACCCGTGGCCCCGGTAACCTCGAACAGGAACACATGCGCTCCCGGGAGCTGGGCTATAACGGCTACTTTGCCGACGTGGGGCTGGCGGTCGATGTGAAGCTGTTCTACGACGAAATCACCGGGATGATCAGCGAACCGCTGCGCAACAATCAGTACATCGCCAGCAACTCGAACAACGCGCGCTTCTCCGGGGCAGAAACCCAGCTCGACTGGCGAATCAGCAGCGCCGATCGCCTGCGCCTGACGTATGCCTACGTCGATGCCGAGGCGAGCAACCCACAGGATGCACAACAGACCGCTCGAAACAGCGGTTCCGCCGGTTGGCTGCGCAACTGGGGCCACGGCTGGAACAGCGCGCTCTTCTACTATGGTGACGATGCCCTGAACGGCTACCGCTTCGAACGGGTCGACACGCGCATCGCCAAACGCATCGGCCTGGGCAAGGCCAGCCTGGAATTGGCCGGTGTGCTCCAGCAACGCCTCGACAGCCAGCCCACAACCTTCGTCGACAACAACTACGACGAGCGCCGAGTGCTTTACTTCAGCGCTGAGCTGGCGTTCTAAGATGCTGTATAGCCCGTCACGCAAGACGCCAATCCTTGGCCGCCTGCTGGTCGGGTTGTGCCTGGTGTTTGCCGGACTGCTGAGCAGCCTGGAGGCCACCGCCGCGGACATTTTGCTGACCGGCGCCGAGGACAGCCCGGGCATGCAATCCTTCACCAAGGCCCTGAGCGCCTTGCGGCCTGCCGATAACGTGCGCTTCCAGCCACTGGCCAGTCTGCCGGCGCCAGGCAAACTGCCCGCCGGCACCCGTTTGATTCTGCTCGACCTGCCGAGCCTCGACTGGCGCCTGCAAGACACCCAGGGCCCGGCGACGCTAGTGCTGCGCATCAGCCGCCTGCAAGCCCGTCAGCATCTGGGGGCCACCCTGCCCCCGCGCCTCAGCCTGCTCTGGAGCGACCCGCCCCTGGACCGACAATTGCGCCTGACCCGACTGCTGCTGCCTCAGGCCAAACGGGTCGGCGTGCTCTTCGACAGCCACAGCGAATTCCTCTTGAAAGAACTGCATCAGGCCGCCCACTCCCTGGGCCTTGAAGTGATCACCGAGCGCTGGGATAACACGAACGACAGCCGGCCGCTGCAGACCTTGCTGAAAAACAGCGACGTGTTGCTGGGCCTCGACGACCCCGATCTGTACAACCCGAAAACCGCGAAAAACCTGTTGCTCAGCAGCTATGCACGGCAACTGGCGCTGATCGGCCCTAACGCCGGGTTCGTCAGGGCCGGGAGCCTTGCCAGCACCTACAGCGATCAGAGCGATTGGCTGGCGATACTCGACGACCTGCTCGACCGGCCACCGGCCACGTGGCCACGCACGCACTACCCGCAACGCTTCAAAGTCTTAAGCAACCCGCAAGTGGCTCGCTCATTAGGGATTGAACAGATGAACGAAGCGTCTGTCGCAACACAGTTGGCCGAAGGAGAAAATCGCCCATGACCTTCCGTCGCCGTTGGGACATCAACACCCGCACACAAATTATCAGCCTCGGCCCTGCCCTGTTGCTGACGTTGCTGTTGATCAGCTTCTTCACCTTCGTGCGGATCCAGGACCTGCGTCAGGAGCTCAACCGCACCGGGCAACTGATTGCCAACCAACTGGCGCCGGCCACCGAATACGGGGTGATCTCGGGCAACAACGAGGTGCTCGACAGTTTGCTCAAGGCCACCCTGGCCACGCCCAATGTGCGCTTTCTGGAAGTCCAGGACAGCGCCAACCGGATTCTGGTGTACGTCGAGCAACCGTCGGAAACCCACAACCGCTCGCACCAGGTCGAAGTGTTCCAGGCCCCGGTGCGGCTGCAACGAATCCAGCTGCACAATGATTTCCTGCAGGGCAGCCGCGTCGCCAACACGGCGCCCACCGAGGATTATCTGGGTCGGGTGATCGTCGGCCTGTCCAATGACGCCTTCAGCCAGCGTCAGCAGGAAATCCTGCTCAAGGCCGGGATCCTGGCGCTGTTCGCCCTGCTGTTTACTTTTCTGGTCGCCCGACGCCTGGCCGGCAGCCTGTCGCAACCGATCCGCGACATCGGCAACGCGGTCAAGGCGATTCAGGACGGTGACTACAAAACGCCGCTGCCGATCGTCGACGACACCGAGCTGGGCGCGTTGTCGCAACACATCAACAACCTCGCCAACGGGCTCGAACAAGCCAGTCGCGAACAGCATCAAGCGATGGCGCAGTTGATTCAGACGCGCGAGGAAGCGGAAAAGGCCAACAACGCCAAATCCGATTTCCTTGCAATGATGAGCCACGAACTGCGCACGCCGATGAATGGCGTGCTGGGCATGCTGCAACTGCTGGAAACCACCGAGATGACCGAGGAGCAGGTCGAATACGCGGCGCTCGCCTCGGAGTCCACCGAACACCTGCTCAAAGTCATCAACGACATTCTCGATTTCTCGCGCATTGAGCGTTCGGAACTGGAGCTGGAGCACATTCCATTCCACCTCGCAGACCTGATCGGCAGTTGCGCCCAGTCGTTCTCGCACAGTGCCGTGCAACGCGGGCTCGACCTGGCGCTGTCGATCCCGGACGACATGCGCGCGTTGCAGGTGCAGGGCGACCCGACGCGGATCAGGCAGATCCTGGTCAACCTGATCGGCAATGCGCTGAAATTCACCGAACAGGGCCGCGTCAGCATCGAACCGCAATGGCAGTCGCTGGATCACGAACTGCTGTGGTTCACCTGCACCGTGCGCGACAGCGGGATTGGTATCTCGGCTGAACGCCTGGAATTGATGTTCAACGCCTTCCAGCAGGCCGACAGTTCTATTTCGAGGCGATACGGTGGCACCGGGCTGGGCCTGCCGATTGCTCGCACGCTGGCTGAACGCATGGGCGGCACGTTGCGCGCCCAGAGCGAGGAAGGTCGCGGCTCGGTGTTCACCCTGGAAATCCCGCTGGCGCTCTACAAACAGACGCTGCCCGTGCTGGCGCCGCGCATACCGACCGGCAGCGGTGATGGCGAAGGGCGCAACGTGTTGCTGGTGGAAGACAATCCGGTCAATCAGACGGTCATCGAAGCAATGTTGCGCAGTTTGGGCTTTACTGTCAGCGTCGTCACCGATGGCGCCCAGGCAGTGCGCAGTGCGGAGAGTCTGATTTTTGAAGCCATTTTGATGGACTGCCGGCTACCGATCATCGACGGCTACCAGGCTACCCGACAGATCCGACAATTGCCCGGCTGCACAGACTTGCCGATCATCGCGCTGACCGCCAACGCCTTGCAGGGTGACCGCGAAGCCTGTTTATCGGCGGGAATGAACGATTACTTGGCCAAGCCCTTCAAACGCACAGATTTGCAGCAAATTCTGCAACGCTGGGTGCAGTAGTGCAGGCCTTTCGGCTATCTGCGACTGGCGTGAAAGGCGAAAGTGCGGCAGTCTTAGGCACCCGAACAGGCCCGAAAAGGGGCTTGAATAATAATTTCAGTGCACAAGTGTACATTCATGTCCTTGGTGCTGTGACTTTCACCACAACGCAATAGTCTATGAGTAGGCTGCTGACTCGAGGCATGAACGCTTCGATCGGCCGGGAAGATTTGCCCCACCTGCCGCATGGGACTATTGAGGAGCTCGCATGACCCAACAAAACGCCTTTACTCGGGAAGACCTGCTGCGCTGCAGTCGCGGTGAGCTGTTCGGCCCAGGTAACGCACAACTGCCCGCCCCGAACATGTTGATGGTGGATCGCATCACCCATATCAGCGCCGAGGGTGGCAAGTACGGCAAGGGTGAATTGGTCGCCGAGCTGGATATCACTCCGGACCTGTGGTTCTTCGCCTGCCACTTCGAAGGTGATCCGGTGATGCCAGGCTGCCTGGGCCTCGACGCCATGTGGCAACTGGTCGGCTTCTTCCTCGGCTGGCAAGGTCTGCCAGGCCGCGGTCGCGCCTTGGGTTCGGGCGAAGTGAAATTCTTCGGTCAGGTTCTGCCGACCGCCAAGAAAGTAACCTATAACATTCAGATCAAGCGCGTACTGAAGGGCAAGCTGAACCTGGCCATCGCCGATGGTTCGGTCAGCGTCGACGGCCGCGAGATCTACACCGCCGAAGGCCTTCGGGTCGGCGTTTTCACCTCCACTGACAACTTCTAAGGGTTATCCGCATGCGCCGCGTCGTTATCACTGGTCTGGGCATCGTTTCGTGCCTAGGCAATGACAAAGAGACCGTCTCAGCTAACCTGAGTGCAAGCCGCCCTGGCATCCGGTTCAACCCGGAATATGCCGAAATGGGTCTGCGTAGCCAGGTTTCCGGCTCCATTGACCTTCCCCTCGAAGAGCTGATCGATCGCAAGATCTTTCGCTTCGTCGGCCACGCGGCGGCTTACGCCTACCTGGCCATGAAAGACGCCATCGCCGACTCCGGTCTGACCGATGAGCAAGTCTCCAACCCGCGTACCGGCCTGATCGCCGGCTCCGGTGGCGCCTCCACGCTGAACCAGATGGAAGCGCTGGACATCCTGCGCGAGAAAGGCGTCAAGCGCGTCGGCCCATACCGTGTCACACGGACCATGAGCAGCACCGTTTCCGCTTGCCTGGCAACGCCGTTCAAGATCAAGGGCCTGAACTACTCCATCGCTTCTGCCTGCGCCACCAGTGCTCACTGCATCGGTACCGCCATGGAACAGATCCAGATGGGCAAGCAGGACATCGTGTTCGCCGGCGGCGGTGAAGAAGAACACTGGAGCCAATCGTTCCTGTTCGACGCCATGGGCGCACTGTCCAGCCAGTACAACGAAACCCCGGAAAAGGCTTCCCGTGCCTACGACGCCAAGCGTGACGGTTTCGTCATCGCCGGCGGTGGCGGCATGGTCGTGGTCGAAGAGCTGGAACACGCTCTGGCCCGCGGCGCGAAGATCTACGCCGAAATCGTTGGCTACGGCGCGACCTCCGATGGCTACGACATGGTCGCCCCAAGCGGCGAAGGCGCCATCCGCTGCATGCAGATGGCCATGTCCACCGTTGACGCTCCGATCGACTACCTGAACACCCACGGCACCTCGACTCCGGTCGGCGACGTCATGGAAATGAAAGGTGTGCGTGAAGTGTTCGGTGACAAGGCTCCGGCCATCAGCTCCACCAAGAGCCTGTCGGGTCACTCCCTGGGCGCCGCCGGCGTTCACGAAGCGATCTACTGCATGCTGATGATGGAAGGTAACTTCATGGCGGGTTCCGCCAACATCGACGAACTGGACCCGGAAGTGGCTGACATGCCGATCCTGACCAAGACTCGTGAAGACGCCACCATCAACACCGTGATGAGCAACAGCTTCGGCTTCGGCGGCACCAACGCCACGCTGGTACTGAAGCGCTGGGCCGGTAAGTAATACCTAGCCCGCTACGCGCCACATAAAAACGCCCCGACTGGTTCGGGGCGTTTTTATGTGTGTTTGAAACACATAGCCTTGGCCAGGTACAAAACCTGTGGGAGCCGAGCTTGCTCGCGATGAGGCCATTTCATTCACCATCATCATCGACTATGAGACCGCCATCGCGAGCAAGCTCGGCTCCCACAGGTTCTGTACCTTCGGCCTCAATCAACGGTTTTGTTTCTCACGAACATGAAGCTTTTGTCATGAAACTCAACGCCCTGCGACCGAATGCCGCGTGTTTGGCGGGCTGCAGGACTTTTACCAAATTCGCAAAAATCCGCTACCGAACTCAGTCGTTTACTTAGCCAGCTAACCAAACATATAACGGAGTCCTGCACACGCCTTGCTGCAGATAACAGAGATTGGAGCTAGCAGATGACTGTAAAAGTAACTGAACGCGACGATTCACATATGTCCCACGAAGGCGTAGCCGCCGGTATCCGGATCTGGGACGTGCACCAACAAGACATGCTGGTGGGGATGTTCCACTCCGAAACCGATGCCCACAGCTACAAGGCCGAACTGGAAAAACTGGAGCAGCAACGAGAGCTCCAATCCGCATAAGCAATGACAGCATTGAAAACGACAAACCCCGCCATGAGCAGGGTTTGTCGTTGTTGCAGCCTTTAACGGCTTACCACATCAGATCGTCCGGGATCTGATAGGCCGCGTACGGATCGTCTTCGACAGCGACTTCTTCGGTCTTCACATTCAGCTGCACGATACGCTGTGGATCGCGCTCCTGGATCTTCAGGGCCGCCTCACGCGGGATCACTTCGTAGCCGCCGGCGTGGTGCACGATGGCCAGCGAACCGCTGCTGAGCTTGTTGCGCATCAGCGTGTTGACGGAGATGCGCTTGACCTTCTTGTCGTCAACGAAGTTGTAGTAGTCCTCGGTCGTCAGCTTCGGCAGACGCGAGACTTCGATCAACTGTTTGACCTGGGCGGCGCGAGCCTTGGCCTCGGCCTTCTCCTGTTGCTGACGGTTCAGCTCCTGATCGCGCTTGACCTTCTCGGCCATGGCTTCCTGAGCCGCCCGCTGCTGCGAGTCATCAAGTTCGATCTGACCTTTGTGGGCCAGACGCTGCTGTTTCTGCTTCTCTTTGCCGACCTGTTTGGCCTGCTTCTGGTTGACCAGCCCTGCTTTGAGCAACTGGTCGCGAAGGGAAATGCTCATGGTGCTTATTACTCACTTAGGCAACTGCTCAACCGCAGCTGGGCAAATTCTTTTCCTGACGTTTGGCTTCGCCCCACAAGGCGTCCAACTCTTCGAGGGTGCAATCTTCTATGGGACGGTGGGTGTCGCGCAATGCCTGTTCGATAAAACGGAAGCGTCTTTCGAACTTGCTGTTGGCGCCACGCAGTGCAGTTTCGGGATCGACCTTGAGATGGCGTGCCAGATTGACCACGGAAAACAACAGATCACCGACTTCATCGGCAATCGCTGCCGAGTCATTGTCGGCCATGGCTTCGAGCACTTCATCGAGCTCTTCGCGCACTTTGTCGAGCACCGGCAAGGCGTCCGGCCAGTCAAAACCGACCTGCCCTGCACGCTTCTGCAACTTCGCCGAACGGGACAATGCCGGCAGTGCTGCGGGTACATCATCGAGCAAGGACAGTTGTTCGGGCGCCGAAGATTTCTCCGCCCGTTCTTCAGCCTTGATCTCTTCCCAGCGCTGCTTGACCTGATCTTCATTCAGACGCGGAACATCCAGCGGTGCGTACAAATCACCCGTGGGAAACACGTGAGGATGACGGCGGATCAGCTTGCGAGTGATGCTGTCGATGACACCGGCGAACTCGAAGCGCCCTTCTTCCCGTGCCAGCTGGCTGTAATAAACCACCTGGAACAGCAAATCCCCCAACTCACCCTGCAAGTGATCGAAGTCACCGCGCTCGATGGCGTCGGCGACTTCGTAGGCTTCCTCAAGGGTGTGCGGGACGATGGTTTCGTAGGTTTGCTTGATGTCCCACGGGCAGCCGTACTGCGGATCGCGCAGACGGCTCATCAGGTGCAGCAAGTCTTCAAGGCTGTACATCGGTTTCACGGCGTCCGGTTACGACGGGTTTCGATGATGTTCGGCAACTGGGAAATCCGCCCCAGCAACCGCCCCAGTGCATCCAGCCCCGGAATCTCGATGGTCAGGGACATCAACGCGGTGTTGTCCTCTTTGTTCGAGCGGGTGTTGACCGCCAGCACATTGATCCGCTCGTTGAGCAGCACTTGCGAAACGTCACGCAGCAGACCGGACCGGTCGTAGGCGCGGATGATGATGTCCACCGGATAGGTGAGCACCGGCACCGGCCCCCAGCTGACCTGGATGATCCGCTCGGGCTCGCGCCCGCCCAGTTGCAGCACCGAGGCGCAGTCCTGGCGGTGAATGCTCACGCCGCGGCCCACGGTGATGTAACCGACGATCGCATCCCCCGGCAGCGGCTGGCAGCAGCCGGCCATTTGGGTCATCAGGTTGCCGACGCCCTGGATCTGGATGTCGCCGCGCTTGCCTGGTTTGTAACCGGTGGCCTTGCGCGGAATCAGTTCCAGCTGTTCGTTGCCGCGTTCCGGCTCGACCAGTTGCTGCGCCAGGTTCACCAGTTGCGCCAGACGCAAATCGCCTGCGCCCAACGCGGCGTACATGTCCTCGGCCGTCTTCATGTTGGCCTTTTCGGCCAGCTTGTCGAAATCTACCGCTGGCAGACCGAGGCGGTTGAGTTCGCGCTCCAGCAAGGTTTTACCGGCCGCGACATTCTGATCGCGCGCCTGCAATTTGAACCAGTGAACGATCTTCGCCCGTGCCCGCGACGTAGTGATGTAACCCAGGTTCGGGTTCAGCCAGTCACGGCTCGGGGTACCGTGCTTGCTGGTGATGATCTCGACCTGTTCACCGGTTTGCAGGCTGTAGTTGAGCGGCACGATGCGCCCGTTGATCTTCGCGCCACGGCAGTTGTGACCGATTTCGGTGTGCACGCGGTAGGCGAAGTCCAGCGGCGTCGAGCCCTTCGGCAAGTCGATGGCGTGACCGTCCGGCGTAAAGATGTAGACCCGGTCCGGCTCGATATCGACCCGCAGCTGTTCTGCCAGGCCGCCGATGTCACCCAGCTCTTCATGCCACTCGAGGACCTGACGCAGCCAGGAGATTTTCTCTTCGTAGTGATTGGAGCCGGATTTGACGTCGGTGCCCTTGTACTTCCAGTGCGCGCAGACGCCCAGCTCGGCTTCTTCGTGCATGGCGTGGGTGCGGATCTGCACTTCCAGTACCTTGCCCTCGGGGCCGATCACTGCGGTGTGCAGCGAGCGGTAGCCGTTTTCTTTCGGGTTGGCGATGTAGTCGTCGAATTCTTTCGGGATGTGCCGCCACAGGGTGTGGACGATACCGAGCGCGGTGTAGCAGTCGCGCATTTCCGGCACCAGCACGCGAACGGCGCGCACGTCGTAGATCTGGCTGAATTCCAGACCCTTGCGCTGCATTTTGCGCCAGATCGAATAGATGTGTTTGGCCCGGCCGCTGATGTCGGCATCGACGCCGGTGGCCTGCAATTCATTTTTCAGCTGAGTCATCACGTCGCTGATGAAGCGCTCGCGATCCAGGCGCCGCTCATGAAGCAACTTGGCGATCTGCTTGTACTGATCGGGCTCAAGGTAACGGAAGGACAAGTCCTCCAGTTCCCACTTGATGTGACCGATACCGAGACGGTGAGCCAAAGGCGCGTAGATGTCGAAGACTTCACGGGCGACGCGGTTGCGTTTTTCGTCATCGGCGGTTTTCACCGCACGGATCGCACAGGTGCGTTCGGCCAGTTTGATCAGCGCAACGCGAACGTCGTCGACCATGGCGACCAGCATCTTGCGCAGGTTTTCGACCTGGCCCTGCGTGCCCAGCACCAGGGATTGACGAGGGCTGAGGCTGGCGCTGATCGCCGCCATGCGCAACACGCCGTCGATGAGCTTGGCGACCACCGGACCGAAGCGCTGGCTGACCGCCGGCAACTCAATCTGGCCTTCGCGCACGCCGCGATACAGGATCGCGGCAACCAACGAATCCTGATCGAGTTTGAGGTCGGCGAGAATCTCGGCGATCTCAAGGCCCGTGCGGAAACTCGAGGTCCCTTCGGACCACAGGTTTTTCGCCGCATTGGCTTGTTGTTCAGACGCACGAGCAAACTCGCACGCTTCCTTCAAGGCTTCGCGATCCAGTGCCGGATCGACACTGACCGCGTGATCGAGCCAAGCCTCGAGATTGATACTGCCGTCGGTGTTGATCGGCTGGTGTGCTCTCACCTGTACCATCTTGCTTACCTTCCCTACGACGCAGATTCAATGCGTCAAATCGCTGGCCTTCGTTGCCCGTGTGCCCACGTCAGGGCCGGTACGCGGCTGCACGGGCGGGCCAGTCGGACCAGACGAGCCGTCCTAGCTCGCTTCAAATAACGCCATGGCCTCGACATGTGCCGTCTGAGGAAACATATCGAGAATCCCGGCACGTTTTAACCGGTAGCCCTGCTTGATCAATTCGACCGTATCGCGCGCCAGCGTTGCCGGATTGCACGACACATACACCAACCGTTTGGCGCCCAGGGACGCAAGCTTGCGCACTGCCTCGAAAGCACCGTCACGCGGTGGGTCCAAGAGTACCGCACAAAAGCCTTCGCGCGCCCATTCGACATCGGTCAAAGGCTGGGATAAATCGGCCTGAAAAAACTTCGCATTATGAAGATTGTTGCTAGCAGCGTTCGCGGCTGCTCGCTCAACCATCGCCTGCACACCTTCCACCGCCACCACTTCGCGAACGACCTTGGCCAGCGGCAACGCAAAGTTACCCAACCCACAGAATAGATCGAGAACTCGTTCATCCGCCGTCGGCTTCAGCCAGTCCAGCGCCTGGGCGATCATCGCTTCGTTGACCCCGGCGTTGACCTGGATGAAATCCCCCGGCCGGTACGCCAGGTTCAAATCCCACTGCTCGAGTCGATAACCCAACGACTGGTCCGCCTCGACCGGTTGCGGCTCACCGTCACCGTGCAGCCACAGTTGGGCTTCATGGAAGGCGCAGAAATCCTTGAGGATCGTCATGTCGGCGTCGGACAGCGGCGCCATGTGCCGCAACAAAACGGCCAACTTCGATCCGGCAAATAATTCCACATGCCCGAGCGCCTGAGGTTTGCTCAAGCGCCGAAGCATTTCCGGCAAGCGGGTCATGATCGGTTGCAAGGGCTGTACCAGCACCGTGCATTCGTTGATCGCAACGATGTCCTGACTGCCCGCCGCGCGGAAACCGACTTCGAGTTTTTTCGCCTTCATGTCCCAGCGTACCGCCACTCGGGCGCGACGCCGGTAACCGAATTCCGGACCGCTCAACGGCGCGGCCCACTCTTGGGGTTCGACACCGGCGACCTTGGACAGTTGCTCGGCGAGCATGCGCTGTTTCAGGGCGAGTTGTTCGTTGTGCGGCAGATGTTGCACGCTGCAACCGCCACAGCGACCGGCATGCGGACACGGTGCCGGGCGGCGCAGTTCGCTGGCCTGGAACACCCGTTCGGTGCGCGCCTCGACCACTTTGCCGTGGGCACCCAACACGCGTGCTTCGACTTCTTCACCGGCCAATGCGCCGATGACGAACCAGGTGCGACCTTCAAAAAACGCAATACCGCGACCGTCATTAGCCAGGCGCTCAATACTCAAGCGCTGCTTTTTGCCGGTCGGAATTTGCGGGGCCTTGCTGCCGCCGGTGGGCTGGAAGCGCAGGCCTCTCTCTTGCTTGGCCATCAGTTGGGCGCGTCGAAAATGCCGGTCGACAAGTAACGGTCGCCACGGTCGCAGATGATCGCGACGATCACCGCGTTTTCAACTTCTTTGGACAGACGCAGCATCGCTGCCACCGCACCGCCCGAGGACACTCCGCAGAAGATGCCTTCTTCGCGGGCCAGACGACGGGTCACGTCTTCGGCTTCGCTTTGCGCCATGTCGACGATTCGGTCCACGCGCTCGGCCTGGTAGATCTTCGGCAGGTATTCCTGTGGCCACCGACGGATGCCCGGAATCGCCGAGCCTTCCATCGGTTGCAGACCGATGATCTGCACGCTCTCGTTCTGCTCTTTCAAGTAGCGCGAGACGCCCATGATGGTACCGGTGGTGCCCATGGAGCTGACGAAATGGGTGATGGTGCCTTCGGTCTGACGCCAGATTTCCGGGCCGGTGGTGGTGTAGTGCGCTTCGGGGTTGTCCCCGTTGGCGAACTGATCCAGCACCTTGCCGCGGCCTTCGGCCTCCATTCGCTGGGCGAGGTCGCGGGCGCCTTCCATGCCCTCTTCCTGAGTGACCAGAATCAGCTCGGCGCCATACGCCGTCATGGCGGCTTTACGTTCGGCGCTGGAGTTGTCCGGCATGATCAGAATCATCTTGTAACCCTTGATCGCGGCGGCCATCGCCAGGGCGATCCCGGTGTTACCCGAGGTCGCTTCGATCAGCGTATCGCCGACGTGGATCTGCCCGCGCAATTCAGCGCGGGTGATCATCGACAGCGCCGGACGGTCCTTGACCGAACCCGCCGGGTTATTCCCTTCGAGCTTGAGCAAAAGGGTATTGCTGGTGGCGCCAGGCAGGCGCTGCAAACGGACCAGCGGAGTGTTGCCGACGCAATCGGCGATGGTTGGGTACTGCAAGGTCATGGCGTATTCGCAATCCAGACTGCGGGGGCGCCTATCATACCGGCAAACCTTCGCAGGCCATATCACGCAAAGTACGGTGCTTATGGTTTATGGGCATAAGGGGCTGGATCAGTACTCTTCGCCTTGCCCGACATTCAATGAAAAATGATCAGGTTTGTGCGACCAGGACAATTGTCGCACCAGTGGTGCGACTTTCTCCCAGCGTGATAAATCTCATAGAACTGGCGCATGCGAAACAAGTTATGAAGGGTCGTACAAAATAACGGGAACGCTCCGGTAAAAACAGAACGGTGGTGTAGGGAAGGGCCTCTTCGCGAGCAGGCTCGCTCCCACAGGGCTAGGCGTTGATCACACCATTTGTGGCCGACACACCTCCACTGTGGGAGCGAGCTTGTCTCCGGGCGGCGATCCGACGATGGCGTCGTCACTGACACCACCGTCATCAGCCACTAATCGAATATTGAGCCGCAACCCTACCTCAGTGTTCTCAGCCCAAAGACTCCCGCCCTGCCGCTGCACCGCATTCCTGGCAATGCTCAACCCAAAGCCAAATCCACCATCCCCCGGCCGCGAGCCGTCAAGCCGGATGAACGGCGAGAAGATCCGCTCAAGATCCGCCTCTGCCACCCCGCCACCCTCATCCTCCAGCCACACATGCCAGAAGTCGCCATCGCGCTGTCCACCAAGACGCACAACGCCGCCCTGCGGTGAATGACGAATGGCATTGCGCAGGATGTTTTCCAGCGCTTGAGCCAACGTGTTGAGATGGCCGCGCACCCAGCAGGACGAATCCACCGCACACTGCAACTGGCTCGCCGGCCAGCCACTTTCATAGCAGGCATTTTCCGTGAGCATTTCCCACAACGCCTGAATCTGGATCGATTCGTCGGGCAGCGGCGCGCGTTCGGTGTCGAGCCAGGCCAGTTGCAGGGTGTCTTCCACCAGACGCTGCATGCCATCGACCTCGCGGCCAATGCGCTCGCGCAATTGCGTCAACCCCTGCTCGCTTTCGCTGGCCACCCGCAGGCGACTCAGTGGCGTGCGCAATTCGTGGGACAGGTCGCGCAGCAGTTGTTGTTGCAGGGCCACCGTGCTTTGCAGACGCTCGGACATGTGATCGAAGGCCCGGCCCAGTTCACCCAGCTCATCCGGGAGATGGGTGATGCGGCTCGACAACCGCACGTTCAACTGGTCGGCACGCCAGGCATTGGCCTGTTCGCGCAGACTGTTCAAAGGCACCACCAGTAACCGATACAGACCGACGCACAGCAGCAAGGTGAACAATCCGGGAATCACCCCGTTGGTGATCACCCGCCAGAACACCCGGTAACGGCCAGGCACGAAACGCTGGGGCAGTTCGATCACCAGACTGCCGGCGGACGGATCGTTGGGAAAAGGCACTCTCAACCACGGCAAACCTTTGGTATGGCGACTCGTCGGCCAATCCAGACCGCGTAAAAAGGTCAGGCGCTGGGTTTCTTTTTCCGTCAGCGGGTAACTGCTCAATGACTGCAAATCGCCGCCAATCACACCGACCCATGTCGACTCGCGATGGCCGACGCTCTGCAACCAAGCATCGATGCCCGCATTCTGGCGCTCATTCCACACCTGCTCGGCCTCGGCTGCGTAGCGCATCAGCGTGCCCCGTGCCTCGTCGGACAGGAACAGGTTTTTCTTTTCCATGTAGCGCCCCCAGGACCAACTGAGCCAGATCATCAGCAGACAGAACGCCACCAACAAACACGCCAGTTTCCAGAACAGCGAATGTCTGCCCGGCAGGTCAGTCCACTTCATCGACAGCACTCAATACGTAACCCTTGCCCCACACCGTGCGCACTTCGCGCTCGAGGTAACCGACAGCCTTGAGCTTGCGGCGGATCTGACTGATATGCATGTCGAGGCTGCGGTCATGGGGCGCGTAACCGCGCTGCAGTACATGTTGATAAAGGAAGGCTTTGCTCAGGACTTCATCGCCGCTGCGGTTCAGCGTTTCCAGCAACCGGTACTCGCTGCGGGTCAGGCCGCCAGCGTGTTCGCCATAAAAGACATCACAGCATTCATCGTCGAAACGCAGGCTGTCCGCCGAAGAGGCAATCGGTGCCGGCGCTGGCCGGCGGTCGAGCGCGACGCGCCGCAGGATCGCTTCGATGCGCACCCGCAACTCGACCATGCTGAAGGGTTTGGGCAGGTAATCATCGGCGCCCAGCCGAAAACCACTGATGCGATCCGCCTCGGCACCGAGCGCCGACATCAGCACCACCGGAGTGGAATGGCTCTGGCGCAACTGCGTCAGTACGTTCAGCCCGTCCAAGCCCGGCAGCAGAATATCCATCAGCACCACATCGAAGGCTTGCTGGCGGGCGATGGTCAAGCCTTCCAGACCGTTCTGGCACCACGTCACCTGAAAACCGCAACGTCCCAGGTGCTCATGAACATAAGCACCGAGTACGAGGTCGTCTTCTATAGACAGGATACGAGGATGGCCAGCAGCGATGGGAGTCATGACTATCTGCAAATAATTCTCAGTTGACGATTATTCAAGATTGCCTCGCTGCGGGCAACACAAGGTTTGCCCGTGAGGTAAAAGTGGGGATCCAGCCGACGAATGCCGACATCAATTTTACGAAGATTGCCCGCCTGCAAATCGCTACACTGCGCAGGTGGCGCGTGCTGGACGTACGTGCAGGTCATTAAATAGCTGGATGCAGGAGAGATGCGTGCTCAAGAAACTGGGAATTAAAGGCCGCGTGCTATTGCTGACCCTGTTGCCGACCAGCCTGATGGCCTTGGTTCTGGGCGGCTATTTCACCTGGATGCAGCAATCCGACCTGCAAACCCAGCTCATGCAGCGTGGCGAGATGATCGCCGAACAACTGGCGCCCCTGGTGGCCCCGGCCATGGGCCACAAGAACACCGAGCTTTTGGAACGCATTGCCACCCAATCGCTGGAACAACCGGACGTTCGCGCCGTTTCGTTCCTCGGGCCCGACCGCTCCCTGTTGGCCCATGCCGGCCCGACCATGCTCAATCAGGCGCCGATCGGCAACAGTTCGCAGATGCTGCGCCGCAGCGGCAATGACGCGACGCGTTACTTGCTGCCGGTGTTCGGCAAGCACCGCAATCTGGCGGGTGACTTGATTCCCGAAGAAGCCGAGCGCCTGCTGGGTTGGGTAGAACTCGAACTGTCCCACAACGGCATGCTGCTGCGTGGTTATCGCAGCCTGTTCGCCAGCCTGTTGCTGATCGGCGCAGGCCTGGCCGGTGCGGCGTTGCTGGCGCTGCGCATGGGCCGGACCATCAATCGGCCGCTTAGCCAGATCAAGCACGCGGTGGCCCAACTCAAGGACGGTCATCTGGAAACCCGCCTGCCGCCCCTCGGCAGCCAGGAGCTGGACACACTGGCGTCCGGCATCAACCGCATGGCCGGCACCCTGCAGAACGCGCAGGAAGAATTGCAGCACAGCATCGACCAGGCCACCGAAGACGTGCGTCAGAACCTGGAAACCATCGAGATCCAGAACATCGAACTGGACCTGGCGCGCAAGGAAGCCCTTGAAGCCAGCCGGATCAAATCCGAGTTCCTGGCCAACATGAGTCATGAAATCCGCACGCCGCTCAACGGCATTCTCGGCTTCACGCATCTGCTGCAAAAAAGCGAGCTGACCCCGCGCCAGCTCGACTACCTGGGCACCATCGAAAAGTCCGCCGACAGCCTGCTGGGGATCATCAACGAGATTCTCGACTTCTCGAAAATCGAGGCCGGCAAACTGGTGCTTGACCATATTCCGTTCAACTTGCGCGACCTGCTCCAGGACACGTTGACCATCCTCGCCCCGGCCGCCCACGCCAAGCAGCTGGAGCTGGTGAGCCTGGTTTATCGCGATACGCCGCTGTCGCTGGTGGGTGACCCGCTGCGGCTCAAGCAGATTCTCACCAACCTGGTCAGCAATGCGATCAAGTTCACCCGCGAAGGCACCATCGTCGCCCGGGCCATGCTCGAGGAAGAGCACGAAGACAGCGTGCAACTGCGCATCAGCATTCAGGACACCGGCATCGGGCTATCGAACCAGGACGTGCGGGCCTTGTTCCAGGCCTTCAGCCAGGCCGACAACTCGCTGTCGCGGCAACCCGGCGGCACCGGTCTGGGGTTGGTGATTTCCAAACGTCTGATCGAACAGATGGGCGGCGAGATCGGTGTCGACAGTACCCCCGGTGAAGGCTCGGAATTCTGGATCAGCCTGAGCCTGCCCAAAACCCGCGACGACGCCGAAGACCTGCCCGGCCCGCCGTTGCTCGGGCGTCGGGTGGCAGTGCTGGAAAATCACGAACTGGCCCGTCAGGCATTGCAGCATCAACTGGAAGACTGTGGCCTCGAAGTTACTCCGTTCAATACATTGGAAAGCCTGACCAATGGCGTGACCGGCGCGCATCAGACCGATCAGGCGATCGACCTGGCGGTGCTCGGCATCACCAGCAACGACATGCCACCAGAGCGCCTCAACCAGCACATCTGGGACCTCGAACACCTGGGCTGCAAGGTGCTGGTGTTGTGCCCGACCACCGAACAGACGCTGTTCCACCTCTCGGTGCCTAATCCACACAGCCAGCTCCAGGCCAAACCGGCCTGCACCCGCAAGCTGCGGCGGGCCTTGTCCGACCTGGTCAACCCGCGTCAGCACCGCAGCGAACCTGGAGAACCGGTGTCCAGCCGTGCGCCAAAAGTGCTTTGCGTCGACGACAACCCTGCCAACTTGCTGCTGGTGCAAACCCTGCTCGAAGACATGGGCGCCAAAGTCCTCGCGGTGGAAAGCGGTTACGCGGCGGTCAAGGCGGTGCAGACCGAAACCTTCGACCTGGTGCTGATGGACGTTCAGATGCCCGGTATGGACGGGCGGCAAAGCACCGAAGCGATTCGCCAGTGGGAAAGTGAACGGCATTGCACGCCGCTGCCGATCGTTGCCCTCACCGCTCACGCCATGGCCAACGAAAAGCGTGCGCTGCTGCAAAGCGGCATGGACGACTACCTGACCAAACCGATCAGCGAACGGCAACTGGCCCAGGTGGTGCTGAAGTGGACCGGCCTGGCGCTGCGCAATCATGGGCCGGAGCGCTCCAGCGACAGCCACGGTGGTAGCCATGAGTTGCAGGTGCTCGATCACGAAGAAGGTTTACGCCTGGCTGCCGGCAAGGCCGATCTGGCGGCGGACATGCTGGCAATGCTGCTGGCGTCGCTCGAAGCCGACCGCGAGGCGATTCGCTTCGCCCGGGAAACCAACGACCAGAACGCCCTGATCGAGCGCGTCCATCGCCTGCACGGTGCGACACGCTATTGCGGCGTCCCGCAACTGCGCGCTGCCTGCCAGCGCAGCGAAACCCTGCTCAAGCAACAGGACCCGAAAGCTCCCAGCGCGCTGGAAGACCTCGACCGGGCCATCAATCGCCTGGCGGCCCATGCCCGTATAAATGCTTGATGAATACCTGTAGCAGCTGGCGAAGCCTGCGTCCGGCGGCGAAGCCGTCGTAAAATCAGCCGATGCGGTCTTTCAGGTAAACCGCGTTTGCCGGATTTACGACGACTGCGGTCGAGCGCGACCCCGGACCGAACGCAGGCTTCGCCAGCTGCTACATAAAGCGTGACCGAGTCGAATGGAGGACCGCATGCGCACGATTCTTTTCAGCAGCCAGACCTACGACCGCGACAGTTTTCTCAGTGCCGAGCTACCGGCCGGCATTGAACTGCACTTTCAATCGGCGCGACTGAGCCTTGATACGGTGGCGCTGGCCGAGCATCACGAAGTGGTCTGTGCCTTCATTAATGATGACCTCGGCGCGCCGGTGCTCGAACGCCTGGCCACGGGCGGCACACGCCTGATCGCCCTGCGCTCGGCCGGTTACAACCATGTCGATCTGGCAGTGGCAAAGCGCCTGGGGCTGGCGATTGTGCGCGTCCCGGCCTACTCGCCCCACGCGGTGGCGGAACATGCGGTGGCGCTGATCCTGGCGCTCAACCGGCGCCTGCACCGCGCCTACAACCGCACGCGCGAAGGGGATTTCAGCCTGCACGGGCTGACCGGCTTCGACCTCGTGGGCAAGACCGTCGGCGTGGTCGGCACCGGGCAGATCGGCGCGACCTTCGCGAAAATCATGAACGGCTTTGGCTGCCAATTGCTGGCGTACGACCCCTTCCCCAACCCGCAAGTCGAAGCCCTCGGCGCCCGTTACCTGAGCCTGCCGGAACTGCTGGCCGAGTCGCAGATCATCAGCCTGCACTGCCCGCTCAACGAACAAAGCAAACACTTGATCAATCGCGAGTCACTGGCGCACATGCAAGCGGGTGCGATGCTGATCAACACCGGCCGCGGTGGTCTGGTGGACACACCGGCGCTGATCGACGCGTTAAAGGACGGTCAACTGGGTTATCTGGGGCTGGATGTGTATGAAGAGGAGGCACAGCTGTTCTTCGAGGACCGTTCCGATCTGCCGCTGCAGGACGATGTGCTGGCGCGGCTGCTGACCTTTCCGAACGTGATCATCACCGCTCACCAGGCCTTCCTGACCCGCGAAGCCCTGGCCGCGATTGCCGCGACCACCCTGCTGAACATCGCAGCCTGGGCGGCGGGCGCGCCTGCGAATCTGGTAAAGGGTGACTGAACCAGATCGAAGGTCATACGCCCGCGCCATGCTGCGCTGATGTCCGTGCTAGCATGCCGCGCATATTTGGAGGACCCATGGTCGAACACGATTTCCGCTATAGCCTGATGAACCCGCAACACACCCTCACCGAATGCCGCGCCCTTGTGCCGGGGCGTTATCAAGTCACCGGCAACGGCGGCTCGATTCGTAACAACGACGTGCTGGTAGTGACCCTCAAAGGCGCCAAGGACTTGTCCATGCGCCTGACCGTCGAAACGGTTCGCCACTTGATCAATCCGCCAGGCCAATGGGTCGCGGTGGCCAGTGGTCCGGTGTTCGGTGAACTGGCGATCCACACCTGGAAAGTGAACTGCGACAGCTGCGCCAAAGAGCTGAACTTCGAGTTTGCGGTCGACGCCAAGCTGGGCAACAAGGCTGAAAAGCCTGCTGCCACCGCACGGATCGCCGAACTGGGCTGGACCACGGTTGGCGAGAAGCACCTGTGCCCGAAATGCCAGGAGCCCGCGTGATGAAACGCCTCGCTCTGACCGCAATGGTTGGCGCCAGCCTGCTGGGCTGCGCCGCCGAGCCGGTGCAATTGCAACACAACCGCAGCTACATTCTGGAGTGGATTGGCGAACGTCCGTTGATGGATTACAGCCACCTGACCGTCACCCTCGGTGAAGACGGTCGGGCCTACGGCAACGGCGGCTGCAACCACTGGTTCGCGCCGTACACCCTGGAAGGCGACAAGCTGAGCTTCGGCAAGGTTGGCAGCACCCGCAAACTGTGTGCACCGGCGCTGATGGAGCAGGAAAAGCGTTTCCTCCAGGCGTTGGAAAACGTTCAGCGCTGGGACGTCTCGCCGATCGACCAGATGCGCTTCTGGCCGGCCGAAGGCAAGCCGCTGCGTTGGTGGCTTGAAGAGGGTTGATCATCAGCCCCGAAAAGATCGCAGCCTCGCCAAGGCTCGACAGCTCCTACATGGATTACCGAACACCCTGTAGGAGCTGTCGAGCCTTGGCGAGGCTACGATCTTTTGCTTCTAGTTCTTGGCCTGCAACGCCTCAAGCTTCGCCATCACCCCCGCCGCCGTCTGCTCGCCCATCAACTGCTCCCTTACCTTGCCCTTGTTATCGATGATGTAAGTCACCGGCAACGCCTCACTGCGCGGCAACTCAAAAAGATCGGCCGGATCAGAAGCCAGCACGGTGAACTTGATCCCCAGCTTCTCGCTGGCGCTTTTCAGCTCTTCACCCTGCACATTGTCGAAGTTGACCCCGAACACACCAATCTTCTTGTCCTTGAGCTGATCGGACAAGGTGTTCAGTTCCGGGATCTCGGTGCGGCACGGCCCGCACCATTCAGCCCAGTAATTGAGCACCAGCCATTGTTTGTCCAGACGTTCGGCGGCAACTTTCTGGCCGCTCTGGTCGATGCCATAGTCGTTACCACAGCCCCCCAGCAATAACGTACCGATGATCGCCAATGCCGCTGCCAGTCGCCTAGTCATGTCGTATTCCTTGTTCAAAATTGAATGCGCCTGCGACCCATCGCCTCCCAAGGTTCTGGATTACGCGCTGCACAGTTAGAATAGCCGTCACCTTACGCAAGATGCGAACCGCACATGACCGATCTGACGCTTTATCACAACCCGCGCTGCTCGAAATCCCGCGGTGCGCTCGAACTCCTCGAAGCCCGTGGCCTGACCCCGACGGTAGTCCGCTACCTGGACACCCCGCTGGACGCTGCGCAAATCCAGAGCCTGCTGACCAAGCTCGGCATCAGCGCCCGGCAACTGCTGCGCACCGGTGAGGACGAGTACAAAACCCTCAACCTGGCCGACAACAGCCTTAGCGAGGCGCAATTGATCGCCGCCATCGCCGCCAACCCGAAACTCATGGAGCGACCGATTCTGGAAGCCGGCGACAAAGCCATCATCGGCCGGCCGCCGGAGAATGTGCTGGAGCTGCTGCCGTGAGTGCGCCGTACATTCTGGTTCTGTATTACAGCCGCAGCGGCTCGACCAATGAAATGGCCCGGCAGATTGCCCGTGGCGTCGAGCAGTCCGGGATGGAAGCGCGCCTGCGCACGGTCCCGCCGATCTCTTCCGAATGCGAAGCCGTGTCGCCGGACATCCCCGACGAAGGCGCGCTGTACGCCAGCCTCGACGATTTGAAGAACTGCGCGGGCCTGGCCATGGGCAGCCCGACCCGGTTCGGCAACATGGCGGCGCCGCTCAAGTACTTCCTCGACGGCACCAGCAACCTGTGGCTGACCGGCGCTCTGGTGGGCAAACCGGCTGGCGTTTTTACCTCCACCGCGAGCCTGCACGGCGGCCAGGAAACCACGCTGCTGTCGATGATGTTGCCGTTGCTGCACCACGGCATGCTGATCACCGGCCTGCCGTACAGCGAATCGGCTCTGCTGGAAACCCGTGGCGGCGGCACGCCTTACGGCGCCAGCCATCACGCTGGGGCCGATGGCAAAAGCGGCTTGAATGAACATGAAGTCGCGCTATGCCGGGCCCTGGGCCTGCGCTTGGCGAAGACTGCACGGAAACTGGGGAACTGACGTGGCCAAAAAGCCGAAGATTCTGCCCTCCATCGAGTGGCTCGAACCGCGGGTCCGAGCGATGCGTGTCATCAGCCTGCTGTGCTACTTCGGTTTGGTGGGTTTGCTGTGCGCCTACTACCTGGTGGTCGCCGACCTGCACGGCGCCCGGCCGTGGGTGATTCTGCTGATCGAACTGGTGCCACTGCTGTTGCTGGCGCCGGGGATGATTATCGGCAGCGCGCGCGGGCATTCATGGATGTGTTTTGTGGTGAACCTGTATTTCATCAAGGGCGCATTGGCGGCGTATGACCCGAACCGGCAGCTGTTTGGTTTGCTCGAGATGGGCGCGAGCCTGGCGGTGTTCTGCTCGGCGCTGTTGTATGTGCGGTGGCGGTTTCAGTTGAACCGCAAGTTGGCGGGCGAGGGGGAGATTTCCGTCGCCTGATAGGCCGCCATCGCGAGCAAGCTCGCTCCCACAGGGTTCACGCTGTCCTTGTGGGAGCGACTCGGTGTTAATGATTCACTGTGTAGGCGAGCATCATCGAAATCTGGCTCATCGGCCGCCCACCACTTTCTTCATGCCACTGGTTGAACACGCCCTGCACCGTGGCCAGGTCTCGCAGACTGGTCGGCACCTTGTCGACGATCTTCTGCGCATTCAACGCCGCGACCACGTCGTAGCTCGGCACAAACGTATCCTTGCCCACCATCCGCAAGAACCGCGGTGCCGACAACCCGCCCAATTGATGACCGCGCTTTTTCAGGCAGGTCCACAACCCAACGATATCCGTGACCGGCCAATCGGCGATCAACGCGCCGAAGCTGCCCTTCTCATGCGCCACATCCAGAATGAACTGCGCGTTGCGCGGCACGCTCTTGAGTTTGCCCAGGTGACGAATGATCCGCGCGTCCTGCATCAGACGCTCAAGGTGTTCGGCACTCATCAGCACGACTTTCTCAGGGTCGAACTTGAAGAACACTTCTTCGAACGCCGGCCATTTGGCGTCCACCAGACTGTGCTTGAGCCCGGCGCGGAAGACGCGCAGCGCCATGGTCGAGAGGTAGCGGTCGTCGCTGATCTTGCGCAATTGCGCCGGGGTTTTCGGAACGGGCAGATGGGCTTCCAGTTCAGCCGCTGAACCGAAGCGGTTCAGACAGTATTCGTGCAGCCACTTGTAATCGCGCATGCCCTCTCCTGATGAGTAAGTGAATAGACTCATGTGGGAGCCAGCCTGCTGGCGATAGCGGCGGGTCAGTCAACAATGATGTGCCTGACCCACCGCTATCGCCAGCAGGCTGGCTCCCACAGTGATTGTGTTTAGAGGTTTACAACATTGACGAAGCGCGAAGCCGCCGTTTCGTCGATCTTGAGGCTGGTGAAGTCGAACAGGTTGCGGTCCGCCAGCTGCGACGGGATCACGTTCTGCAAGCTTCTGAAGATGCTTTCGGTCCGGCCTGGCGTCTTGCGTTCCCATTCCTGAAGCATGTCCTTGACCACCTGACGTTGCAGGTTTTCCTGAGAACCGCAGAGGTTGCACGGGATGATCGGGAATTGCTTGAAGTCCGAGTAGGCCTGGATGTCTTTTTCGTTGCAGTAGGCTAGCGGGCGGATCACCACGTTGCGTCCATCGTCGGCGCGCAGCTTCGGCGGCATGGCTTTGAGCGAACCGTTGAAGAACATGTTCAGGAAAAAGGTCTCGACGATGTCGTCGCGGTGATGACCGAGGGCCATCTTGGTCGCGCCGATTTCGTCGGCGAAGGTGTAGAGCGTGCCGCGACGCAGGCGCGAGCACAGCGAACAGGTGGTCTTGCCTTCCGGGATCAGCTCCTTGACCACCGAGTAGGTGTCTTTCTCGACGATGTGATACTCGATGCCCAACTCTTTGAGGTAGGCCGGTAGCACGTTTTCAGGGAAACCCGGCTGTTTCTGGTCCATGTTCACGGCCACGATCTCGAACTTGATCGGGGCGACCTTCTGCAAGTGCATCAGCACATCGAGCAGGGTGTAGCTGTCCTTGCCACCGGACAGGCAGACCATGACCTTGTCGCCGCCTTCAATCATGTTGAAATCGGCAACAGCCTCACCGGCCTGGCGGCGAAGGCGCTTTTGCAGTTTGTTCTGGTTGACCGTAAGAGTGCCCATGACGCGAAATCCGTGAGGTGTGACGAAAGGCCGGCATTTTACGCAAATCGCCCGTAGATCAAAAGATCGCAGCCTACGGCAGCTCCTACAAGTCATAACCGCGATTAAGCCTGGGGTTTACAGCGCAATTTGCTCTAAAGCCCTGCAACCTGCGTCGTTAAGACCTTTCTATACTGCGACATAAGGTCGCACACATATCCAGACCTTTCCTTACTCGGCCACTTTGGCCCGTAGGCGCTCCGCTGGGGGGCGACGGTAAAAACAAGAGGAGTGACTGGCATGATCCATCACGTAGTGGGGCTCTTCACCCACCCTGACCAAGAATGGAAAGAGATCCGTGGCGACCAGGAGGAAAGCATCAGCCACATGTATCTCACTCATACCCTGATTCTGGCGGCGATCCCTGCGGTGTCGGCGTTTATCGGCACTACTCAGGTCGGCTGGGTCATTGGCAGTCGCGCACCGGTGATGCTGACGGTGGAAAGCGCGATATGGATGACGGTCATGTCGTACCTGGCGATGCTCGGCGGTGTGGCGGTAATGGGCGCGTTCATCCACTGGATGGCTCGCACCTATGACGCCAACCCGAGTCTGGCACGCTGCGTTGCCTTTGCGACCTACACCGCGACACCGCTGTTTATCGGCGGTCTGGCGGCGCTGTACCCACACATGTGGCTTGGGATGATCGTCGGCACCGCGGCCATCTGCTACACGGTGTACCTGCTGTATGTGGGGCTACCCACTTTCATGAACATTCCATCAGACGAGGGATTTCTGTTTTCAAGTTCGGTGCTTGCGGTAGGCCTGGTGGTGCTGGTGGCCATCATGGCGTTCACGGTAATTGTTTGGGGACTCGGCGTGGGGCCGGTCTATACGAACTAGCAACACATCACCCAAAAACAAGATCTGCCAACACAGGCCGCCGCAAGGCGGCCTTCTAATGCTCAAGGACAGAAAACGGTGACGACCATTCGGCGCCTCGGCGATTCGCAACTCTCGAGGGTTGCGGCATACTCGTCGTCTCTGGAGATCCATCAAGCATGCCCGAGCAACTCGATACCCGCGTCGAAGACTGTTACCAACTAGCCGAATCCTTTTTCAAACGACCTTTCAAACGCCCCGTGGTGAGCCTCAAGCTGCGCGGGCAAAAAGCCGGTGTCGCGCATTTGCACGAGAACCTGCTGCGCTTCAATCCGCAGCTGTACCGGGAAAACACCGAAGACTTCCTCAAGCAGACCGTGGCCCACGAGGTTGCACACCTGATCGCCCATCAACTGTTCGGCGACCGCATCCAGCCGCATGGCGAAGAGTGGCAACTGATCATGCGCGGCGTGTACGAGCTGCCACCCAATCGCTGCCACACCTATGACGTCAAACGCCGTAGCGTGACCCGTTATATCTATAAATGCCCGTGTGCAGACAGTGACTTCCCGTTTTCCGCCCAGCGCCATGGTTTGGTGCGGCAAGGGCGGCGTTATTTGTGTCGGCGGTGTCGTAGCACGTTGGTGTTCAGTGGGGAAATGCGGGTCGAGTAGCAAGATTTGTGGTGTTTTTGCCGACTTCTTCGCGAGCAGGCTCGCTCCCACTGGGGATCTCCTGCGTGACACAAATCCAATGTGGGAGCGAGCCTGCTCGCGAAGGCGTCTGATCAGACGCTACACAACCACCTTGGTACGGCGCAATTCTGCAATCCGCTCAGCACTAAACCCCAACTCCCCCAACACCTGATCCGTATGCTGCCCCAACACCGCACCAATATGCCGCGGCTCCGGCAACCCCTCTGAAAACTTCAACGGACAG
This sequence comes from Pseudomonas sp. NPDC098740, assembly GCF_044760065.1. Lineage (NCBI taxonomy): Bacteria > Pseudomonadati > Pseudomonadota > Gammaproteobacteria > Pseudomonadales > Pseudomonadaceae > Pseudomonas > Pseudomonas sp. NPDC098740. Next base: position 73,452 of record NZ_JBIWAM010000022.1, read on the forward strand.
GCCATTTGCGGCTGCGTAGAACCATCCCCACGCGGCACCTCCGTCACCAACTCCCGCGCCTGCAACTGCGGATGCTGCACCGCCTCGCCCAAACTCAGCACCGGCTCGACACACGCATCGACCCCGGCAAACAACTCGTACAGCTGCGCAAAGTCATGCTTTTCGAATTCGGCTTTCAACTCATTCTTCAGCGCCTGTTGCTCGGCGGGTTTGGGCGACAGGCCCTTGGCCGCCAGTTCCGGCCGCCCCAGCGCACTACACAGTTGCTGCATGAAGGCCGGTTCCAGACTGCCCACCGATAACCAGCGCCCGTCCCGCGAGCGGTAATAGTCGTAGAAGCTGCCACCGTTGAGCATCTGATCCTCCCTGCCCGGCTCCACGCCACAGGCCAGATACCCGGCGCCGGCCATGGCGTTCAGGCTGAACACACAGTCAGTCATGCTCACATCCAGATGCTGCCCCTGCCCGGTTTGCTGTCGGGCGATGACCGCCGCCAGCAGCCCGATCACCCCGTGCAACGAGCCACCGGCGATGTCCGCCACTTGCATGCCCAACGGCAGCGGCCCGCTGTCGGTGCGGCCGGTGTAGCTCGCCAGCCCCGCCAGCGCCAGGTAGTTGATGTCGTGGCCGGCGCGGTCCTTGTAGGGGCCGGTCTGGCCGTAACCGGTGATCGACACGTAGATCAGTTTCGGATTGATCGCCTTCAAGGCTTCATAACCCAGGCCCAATCGTTCCATCACGCCGGGGCGGAACTGCTCCAGCACGATGTCGTGGTCCTGCAGCAACTGCTTGATCACCTCCAGCGCCTCAGGCTGCTTGAGGTCCAGCGCCAGGCTGCGCTTGTTGCGATTGAGGTAGGCGTGGCTGGCGGAGACGCCCTGATCGTGAGGCGGCAATACCCGCAGCAGGTCCATGCGCGTTGGCGATTCGATGCGCAGCACCTCGGCACCCATGTCTGCCAGCAACAACGAGGCGAACGGCCCCGGCAGCAGTGTCGAGAAATCCAGAACCTTGAGTGATGCCAGTGGACCGAGCATGGGCGTTCTCCGTAAACGTTGTTCCCAGACTAGGCAGCCGACGGCATTGCAGCAATCACCTTATGCGTCAGATGCGCTGACCGTTACGCTCAAATCGCAGGCATGAAAAAACCCGCCGAAGCGGGTTTTTTCAGTGCAGCCGTCTTACTTGACGTTGCTTGGGGTTGGGCCTTCGGCCACAACACCCAGGTCGTCTTCTTCACGCTCGTCGGAGATACCGCGACCGCCGGAAGCGAGCTCGACTTGCAGCTTGTCTTCGTCCAGCTCTTTCACCCACTTGGCCACGACCAGGGTCGCAACAGCATTACCAACAAGGTTGGTCAGCGCACGGGCTTCGGACATGAAGCGGTCGATACCGAGGATCAGCGCCAGACCGGCCACCGGCAGAGTACCTACGGCCGACAGGGTGGCCGCCAACACGATGAAGCCACTGCCGGTCACGCCCGCAGCACCTTTGGAGGACAGCAACAGCACCAGCAGCAGAGTGATCTGGTGGGTGAGGTCCATTGGGGTATCAGTCGCCTGAGCGATGAACACAGCAGCCATGGTCAGGTAGATCGACGTACCGTCGAGGTTGAACGAGTAACCCGTCGGGATCACCAGACCCACTACCGATTTATCCGCACCCAGGCGTTCCATCTTGATCAGCATGCGTGGCAGCGCGGATTCCGAAGAGGAAGTGCCCAGCACGATCAGCAGTTCTTCACGGATGTAGCGGATCAGCTTGAGTACGCTGAAACCGTGCGCGCGGCAGATGGCGCCCAGTACCAGGACCACAAACAGGATGCAGGTGATGTAGAAGCAGATCATCAGCTGACCGAGTTGCACCAGCGAACCGACACCGTAGGCACCGATGGTGAAGGCCATCGCACCGAACGCGCCGACTGGAGCGAGCTTCATGATCATGTTGATGATGTTGAACATCACGTGAGCGAAGCGATCGATGAAGTCCAGCACCGGTTTGCCGTAGGCACCCAGGCGATGCAGGGCGAAACCGAAGATCACCGAGAACATCAGCACTTGCAGGATGTCGCCGTTGGCGAAGGCGCCGACGATGGTGTTCGGGATCACGTTGAGGACAAAGGCGATGATGCTCTGGTCTTTACCGGCCGAGATGAAGCCCGCGATTTTGCTGGTGTCCAGAGTCGTCACGTCGATGTGCATGCCGGCGCCCGGTTGCACGACGTTGACCACGACCAGACCGATCAGCAAGGCAATGGTGGAAACGATTTCGAAGTACAGCAGCGCATAGCCGCCGGTTTTGCCGACCGACTTCATGTTCTGCATGCCGGCGATACCGCTGACGACCGTACAGAAGATGATCGGCGCGATGACCATTTTGATCAGTTTGATGAACCCGTCACCCAACGGCTTGAGGGCTACACCGGTCTGCGGGTAGAAGTGACCGAGCAGGATGCCGATGGCAATAGCAACGATCACCTGGAAATACAGGGATTTATACAGTGGCTGACGAGTCGTCATTGCAAAGTTCCTCAAGAGTGCCCCAGTAACAACATCCATCTGTTGTCCCTGACACCTCAATTGCGAACCCTCCTGCACTGGAGGGATTTGTTTTGTCGAGCTGCACGATGGCAGACCTCTGCGGCTTGTATCGCAAGCACCGTGCCACCTTCGAAAAAAAACCTGCCAGCCTTGTGACATCAAGGGTTACAGGTTTTTTTGGGTCACTCACCCGCTACAACGATGTGGCGGATTTCCGCCCACCCGCCAAACCTCGTCCTGCAATTTGGCGGATATCCGCCTTGTTCATCCTCGACGGGCACCGCTACCATCCATTGCTCAGTGGACGGACCTGCCCTCTATGCGCGAACGCACCATCGCCAGCCATTTCGCCCGCGCCGCCCTCGGTGGCGCGCGTCGGCGTGGCTACGACTATTCAAGTCTGTTGCAGCAACTGGGGATCAGCCCCGAGTTGCTTGAGGAGCCGCGCGCCCGAATCGCACCCGAGCAGTTCGCTCGATTGATCCAGGGGCTGTGGCTGGCCTTGGACGACGAATACCTGGGCTTCGGACAGGCGCCGAGCAAACCCGGCAGCTTCGCGATGATGTGCCATGCGGTGATCCACTGCCGCAATCTGGAGAAAGCACTCCACCGCGGCCTATTGTTTTACAGCTTATTCCCCGACAGCCCGCGTCTGACCCTGACCCGCGAAGACGACATGATTCGCCTCAGCCTCGACGATTCGCAGTTCCGCGACCCCGACCACTTCCTCACCGAGAGCCAGCTGATGGTGTGGCATCGACTCGGCAGCTGGCTGATCGGCCAGCGCATTCGGCTGGAACAGGCGACGTTCAGCTACCCGAAACCCGAGCACGGCGCCGAATACGATTTGCTGTTCCCCTGCCCGATGGAGTTTTCCACGACTCAGAGCAGCCTGCTGTTTCACAGTCGCTACCTGAACATGCCGCTGTTGCAGGACGAACGGACACTCAAACATTTCCTCGAACGCTCTCCCGCCGACCTGTTGTCGCGCCCGGACGACGGCGACAGTTTGAGCAGCCAGTTGCGCCGGTTGCTCAGCCGCGACAGTTCACGCTGGCCGGACCTGGAAGCAGTGGCCGCGCACCTGCACATCAGCCCGCAAACCTTGCGTCGGCATTTGCGGGAAGAAGGATCGAGTTTTCAGGAGTTGAAGGATCAGTTGCGGCGGGACATTGCGATTTATCATCTGGGGCGTGAGGATTTGTCGTTGCAGCAGATTGCCGAGCAACTGGGGTTTTCCGAGCCTTCGGCGTTTCACCGGGCGTTCAAGAAGTGGACCGGGTTGACGCCAGGGGCGTATCGGGCTCAAGAAAATTGAGTTCTTGCGCTGGTTTTTCGGGCGTAGCCACTGACCCCATCGCGAGCAAGCTCGCTCCCACATTTAACCTTCAGTGAACACAGAATTTGTGTACGACAGAAATAAAAAGTGGGAGCGAGCTTGCTCGCGATGAGGCCCTAAAGAACACCGCATAGCTCTTGCAACCAGCAATGCTTTTGTGGCGTTCCGACAAGCCCCCTCGCCACAGGTCCACGCTAGCCTTGCGGATCGATGTTATCCAGCGCCCGATTTACCGCCAGCTCCCCCAGCATGATGATCTGCGCAATACCCAACAGCGAATTGCGACTCGGCCCCTCCATATGATCCGCCAGGTCCATGGTCATGACATTGGCCGAGGCCAGCGACTCGCACGCGTGGGCCAGCAGGGTTTCGGTATCGAGCTCCGGGTTGACGATGAACATGGTGCCGGGTGTGCGCGGGGAGGCTTTGATGTGGGCGGCCGGGTTGAGGTAGTAATCGAGGGCGCGGTCGGCGGCTTCGTTGAGTATTTTGGAATCGGGGGTTTCGTGCGGGCAAACCGTGTCGGTTTCCGGGGGGTTGGGTGTGATCTTGAACATTTGAGCTCCTAGAGTGATGGAGCCGCAACGTATCGCTGCTAAACGAAAAAGGGGTGGCGGCTGTACGCGGGTTAGCAGACCAGGACTCTAGAACCCGGCGCACCGAAGTGCCCCACGCAAAGCCGCCATAACATCAGGAGACGATAGAGCCCCAGACCCAAGGCGCACAAGCCGGCGGATTCTGGCGTAGACGTAGGCAGCGGCGCAAGGATGTGTAGCCTGAGTGAGTGTCTGGAGATGTGTTTTAAACACCGCTGTTTATAGGTCTTATCTGCACGTTTTGTAGTGAATGGGCCGGCCTCTTCGCGGGCAAGCCCGCTCCCACAGGTTTCGAGTCCGAACACAAAATTTGTGTACGACATAGCCCACTGTGGGAGCGGGCTTGCCCGCGAAGAGGCCCGTAAGAACACCATCAAACCACCGGAAAATGAATCCGAAACGCCGCCCCACCCATCGGCGAATCCCCCAGCGTCAACTTGGCGCTGTAGCTCTCAATAATGTCCTTGACCACCGCCAACCCAATCCCCTGCCCCGGATGCTGGCGATCCAGCCGCTCTCCCCTTTGCAGAATCCGCGCTCGCTGATCCGGTGGCACACCCGGCCCGTCATCCTCAACGCACAACTCAACCCCGCCAAGGCTTTCACTCACGCTGATGCGCACTTCGCCGAGGCACAGGCGATAGGCGTTTTCCAGCAGGTTGCCCATCATTTCCAGCAGGGCGCCCTGTTCGATCGGCACGTAACACTGCTCCGGCAGATCGAAAGCCACCCGAACGCGTTTGTCGCGGTAGACCTTGTCCAGGGTGTCGCACAGGCTTTGCAGCACCGGGCGCAGGCGTACCTGATGGCGCACCAGGCCGCTTTTGCGCAGGCTGGCGCGTTGCAGTTGATAGCTGATCTGCTGGCTCATGCGTTCGATCTGGGTTTGCAGCACCCAGGCCTGATCACGATCGGCCGGGCGCTGGGCCATGTCTTCGCTGACGCCTTGCAGCACGGTCAGCGGGGTTTTCAGGCTGTGGGCCAGGTCGTCGAGGGAATCGCGATAGCGGCTGCGTTGTTCGCGCTCGCTGTGCAGCAAGCGGTTGAGGGAGCCGGTCAGGCGCAGCAGTTCGCGCGGGTGTTGTTCGCTGAGGCTTTCGCGAGTGCCGCTTTCGATCTCGTCCAGCTCCTGACTGAGCCGGCGCAATGCCTGCAAGCCCCAGGTCAGGCCGATCCACAGCAGCGTGAGCAACACCAGCAAGGCTGCACCGAATCCGAGGTAGAGGTTTTCCCGCAGGCCTTCGAGGGTGGCTTCGTACTCGCGCACCGGTTGCAGCGCGACGATGCTGAACGCAGCGCTCTTGCCGCCGAGCAGTTTGACCTCGACGTCATAGACGAAGAATTCCTGGCCGTTGGCTTCGCTGATCCTTGCGAACTCGTTACCGCGTCCGTCGTAACGCGGTTTGTAGTTGATGTTCTCTTCCTGGGTGCCTTTCGAGCGCCAGACCAGATGCCCTTCGCGGTCATAGATGTAGCCAAGCAAACGGCCGTCAGTGAGATTGAAACGCTCATCGGGCAACTGCGCCGGCATCTGCAAGCGGTTGTTCTCCACCCGGGCGGCGGAGATCAGGGTGGTGACGTCCGACGCCAGGCGCTGTTCGATCGAGTCCTGCAACGCGAGGCTGAACGCGCCCTGCATCGCCGGCAGCAACGCCAGCATGAACAACACCGCCAGGATCGTGGCGGCGAGCATCAACCGGACACGAAGAGAACGAATCAAGTGCAGCGCTCATTGAACAGGTAGCCGAGGCCACGCACGGTATCGATCGGTTTGAAGCCGGCCGGGCCTTCAAGTTTGCGGCGCAGACGGCCGACCAACACTTCGATCACGTTCGGATCGCGCTCGTCGTCGTCCGGGTAGAGCTGCTCCATCAAGCGATCCTTGGCCACCACTTGCTGGTGATGCCGCATCAGGTACTCGAGGATCCGATACTCGTACGCCGTCAGCGCCAGCGGTTTTTCATCGAGGGACGCCTGTTTGCGATTGAGGTCCAGCAGCAACGGCCCGGCGACGATGGTCGACTGGGTGAAACCGCTGGAACGGCGCAGTAACGCGTTCAGCCGGGCATCGAGTTCTTCGAACTGGAACGGCTTGACCACGTAATCGTCGGCGCCGGCGGCGAGGCCTTCGACCTTGTCCTGCCAGTTGCCGCGGGCGGTGAGGATCAGGATCGGGAAGGTCTTGCCGCGCGAGCGCAGTTGACGAATCAGGTCGAGCCCGCCCATGCCCGGCAGGCCGAGGTCGATCACCGCCAGGTCATGGTTGAACTGCTCGGTCTGGTACAGCGCCTCTTCGGCATTGGCCACGGACTCGACCACGTGACCGCTGTCTGTCAGGCGGGTTTGCAGGTGATGGCGCAACAGCGCTTCATCTTCGACGACCAGCAGTTTCATAACGCTCTCCCAGGCAAATCATCATCTCCAGAGGCATGCGTACCTCGATGGCTAACATGGCGACGCCGGATCAGTCTTTTGGATTGATCCGGCGCAGGCCTTTTCGGACGCGCTTCTTAGAAAGCGTAGTTCGCCGACAGGTAGGTCTGAGCGCTGCTGGTCAGGTCCAGCGAACCCTGTTTGCTGCCACCGCGCTCGCTCATCTCGGTGCTGGCGTTGCTGCGCAGGTAACGGTAACCCAGTTCCACCGAGGTGTTCTGCGAAACCTGTTGCAGGACACCCAACTGGCCGCCGATGGCGTAACCGATGTCGCTGTCGCGGCTGAAGCCTGGCGAATCCTGAGTCATTTTGGTCAAACCGGCCGTGGCGCCGCCGAACAGCTTGGTGCTGCCGCCCACCGGGTAGAACAGATCGTAACTGCCCAGGAGGTTTTCCTGACGCAGTTTAATGCCATTGTGCGAGCCCGACACGTTGTCGTAAGTGGCGTAGTAGCGGCCCTGGCTGTTTTGCTGGCCCAGACGCACACCCCAGGTGTTGTCTTTGCCGATCACGCCTTCAGCGTTCGGGCTGTTGAGGTTGTCGTTCAGGGCGTGGGACTTTTTGACCTTGTCGCTGGTTTGTCCAAAAGTAAGGCTGGCGAAATTGTCGTCGGAAGCGAAAGCCGCGGTACTCGCGCTCAGGACAGTGAAAGCCAGAAGCAGTTTTTTGAAGCCAGTCATAGGGGGAGTTCCTTATGTGCTATTTGCTATTTGGGTACGGGGCAAGGTTACTCACCCGGCCCTGAACTCCCCCTGAACGCACTCTGAACCTGAGCTGAATCAAATCGACTCAGCTGTTTTGATGACTTTTTTGCTGGAGACCCGACGATGCGTATTTCCCTCGCCCTGGTATTACTGGCCTTGAGCGGGCTCAGCCAAGCCGCTATCAAGACTCAGGAAATTCTCTATCCAAGCGTCGCGCCCGTGATCTCGCCGGTCTGGGTTACAGCGCGCTGGCCATCGACATGTATGGCGATGGCAAAAACACTGAGCATCCCAAGGACGCCATGGCGTTCATGCAGGCTGCGTTGAAAGACAGTGGCGCGGCGAGCGCGCGCTTTCAGGCCGGGCTCGATCTGCTGAAGAAACAGCCGCAAACCGATCAGTAATCCTGATGCGGATCGTCTGAGCCATGGCGATCATGCCGGGCCGGATATTGGCTACAACAAAGTGGCGGATGAAAAATCCTGGGCGGATATGCAGGCGTTCTTCAAGAAGATTTTTGGTTGAGCCGGTAGACCGCGTCGTGGCCATCGCGAGCAAGCTCGCTCCCACAGGGATTTATGGTGCTACATAAATCCAGTGTGGGAGCGAGCCTGCTCGCGATGGCCACGACGCCGATCTAAACCTTTGCACTACCCAGCCCGAGAGCAACCCGGCAAAATGCCCCACATGAATCGCGCCCCCGCCCTCCCCGTCTGCTGCACTCCACTCGATGCCCATTGGCCGCTGCCGTTTGCGCTGCCCGATACGGTGCTGTTGAGCACTCACTTCGATACCTCGCAACTGGCCAGCGATGATTTCCAGCGCAGCGCCATCGAGCCGCCGCCCACCATCCAGCGTTCGGTCGCCAAGCGTCAGGCGGAGTTCCTCGCCGGGCGGGTTTGCGCTCGGGCGGCGTTGCAACAGTTGGAAGGGCTAAGCTTCATCCCGGCCATCGGCGAGGACCGGGCACCGGTGTGGCCGACGCATATCACGGGTTCGATCACCCACAGCACCGGCCGGGCCTCGGCGATTGTCGCGAAGAAAACCCACTGGCGCGGCCTGGGGATGGACCTGGAAAATCTGCTCAACCCTGAACGGGCCGAACGACTGGCCGGGGAAATCCTCACCCCACCTGAGTTGCAACGCATGACCGCTGGCCGTCGCGATCAGTTGGCGATGCTGGTAACCCTGACGTTTTCGGTGAAGGAAAGCCTGTTCAAGGCGCTGTATCCGATCGTTCAGCAGCGCTTTTATTTTGAACATGCTGAAATGTTGGAGTGGACCGAAAGCGGTGAAGTGCGGCTGCGGCTGCTGACTGATTTGTCCAGCGAATGGCGCAATGGCACTGAGCTGGATGCGCAGTTCGGGGTGGTGGATGGGCAGTTGTTGAGTCTGGTCAGCATCAAGGCCTGAATATTTATAGCGTCTGTGAGGGCCCCATCGCGAGCAAGCTCGCTCCCACATTGGATCTATGCAATACCACAAATCCCTGTGGGAGCGAGCTTGCTCGCGATGAGGCCAGAACAGACACCAACAATCTCACCGCTTCTCCTGATTCCTCGGCCAGCTCAGGCTGAAACACGCCCCGCCCAAACTCTTGCTCTTGCTGATCAACGCCCGGCCATCATGCCAATGGATGATTCGCCGCACGATGGACAACCCCAACCCATGCCCACCGGAGGCGCGGGTACGGCTGTCGTCGAGGCGCAGGAACGGTGTAAAAATCTTCTCCCAGGCCGTTTCCGGCACGCCCGGCCCGTCATCCTCGACATCCACCCGACAGCGCTGCTGCCCGACCTGATAGCTGACGGTCACCCGTGATTGGGCGTGGCGCATGGCGTTGCTCACCAGGTTCTGCAACGCCCGGTGCAGGTAACGCGGCTCGGCCTCGACCCAAGCGTCGTCGTTGTCAGCGGCGGACAAACACAAACCGCGCTGCACCGTGACCTCGGCGCGTAACGGGGCCAGTTCTTCAATCACCTGATTAACCAACGCATCCAGATCGATCCGCTGAAAATTCAGCGCCGGCGAACCCTGCTCCAGTCGTGCGTAGGTGAGCATCTCGTCCACCAGTCGATCGAGATCTTCGATGTCGTGGTCCATGCCTTCACAGTATTTTTCCAACGCCTGCGGCGTGGTGGCCGAGCCGATCATTTCCAGACCAAAACGCAACCGCGCCACGGGTGTGCGCAGCTCATGAGACACAGCGCGCACCAGCTCACGCTGGATCGCCAGCAACTGCTGCAAGTGCTCGGCCATGCCGTTGAACGCCGAGGCCAGCCGTCCCACCGAGTCCGCGCCGCGTGCCGGCACGCGGGTTTCCAGGCTGCCCTTGGCGATGCGCGTGGCGGCCGCTTCCAGGCCACGCAAGCGGCGCTCAAGTTGGCGCACCAACAAATAGACGATCAAACCGATCAGGCTCAAACCCAGGGCGGCGATCAGCACCAGCCACTCCGGCGGATAAGGATTCATCTGATACAACGGGCCGATCTCCAGCACCCACGGCGTACCGACCATGCCGGCAAACACCCGGATCGAATCGCCGCCCTTGCCCAGCGCCATCACCGTGTCGCCCTCGGACACCCGGCGACTCTGGTCCTCGTCCATGTCCGCCTGTTCGATCGTCACCAGCCGCAAGTCGAAACCAAACCCTTTATCGCGCTTCAACTGCGCCAGGCGCTCGGGCTGCTCAGCCACCGGGTAGCGCACCAGTTCGTCGGCCAGCAGGTAAATAGTCGCCCGGGCCAGTTGTTCGCTGATCTGTTGGACTTCACCGGTCAGCACCAGCTGTTCCTTGTCGCTGACCAGTCGATACACCTTCGCTGCATGCGGACCGGTCTGCTCCACCAGCGCCTGACCGCGGAGCACTCGGGTGCGCTGGGTGAGGTCGAGGTCGGTTTGTGCAAAGGTCTTCAGCGCCAGAGGAATCCCCAACAACCGTTCCCACACCAGCAAGGCACGGTGGCGCTCGGTTTCGTTCATCGGGTTCAGATTGTCGGCCATCAGCGAGAACGTGCCGTGGGCGAGGCGTTCGCGGTATTGCTCGCCGCGCACCTGGTTGAGCAGGTGCAAGGCCAGCACGCCGAGTACCGCCACCAGAATCAGCGCCGCGCACATGCCGCCATAAATGCGCAGGAAGATCGAGTTCACAGCGTGCAGGCTTCAGGAACGAACAGATAACCTTTGCTGCGAATGGTCTTGATCAGCCGCGGATGCTCCGGGTCATCGCCAATTTTCGGGCGAATGCGCGAGATGCGCACATCGATGGAACGGTCCTGGCCGTCATAGCCAATGCCACGCAGTGCGGTGAAAATCTCTTCCCGGGACAGGATGCGCCCGGCGTTGGCCACCAGCAGCCAGAGCAAATCGAACTCGGCGCTGGTCAACTCGATGCCGTTGTCGTTCAGCCAGGCTTCGCGCAATGCGTTGTCGACCACCAAGGGACCGAACTGCAGACGCCGTTGTTTTTCCGGCGCCACTTCAGGAGTTTCACTGCGTCGCAACAGGGCCTGGATGCGCGCCAGCAGCAGTCGTGGGCGAACGGGTTTGCACACGTAGTCGTCGGCGCCCAGGTCCAGGCCAAGAATCTGATCGGTGTCGTCGGTGCGGGCGGTGAGCATCAGGATCGGGCCGTCATACTTGTCGCGGACCTTGCGGCAGATGCTCAGGCCGTCTTCGCCCGGCAACATGAGGTCGAGGATCACCAGGTCCGGTTTCTCCTTGATGATCCGTGCCGCGGCCAAGGCGCCGTTGCCCTCGATCGATACGCGCAGACCATTGGCTTCCAGGTAGTCGCGGGTCAGTTCGGCCAGACGCTGGTCGTCCTCCACAATCAATACCTGCCAGGCTTCTTGCTCCACGGTGACCTCTGCTTGCCAACAACACTTAATAAGGAAGGATCCGCCCGTCTTTTTGTAATGATTGGGGAGGATAAGAATGCATCTGCATTGGCCGATTGTATAAACGCCGCTCGCCAAGAACACAAGCCGGTAAATGCGTTCGGACAACGCGGTTTTTTGTGATAGGGTTCGCGCCCTTAAAAATCCAAATGACCGTTTTCAATCATTGAAAATCAGTGAAAAACGGTCCGCTCCAGCTAGGTCGCGGCCTACACGCTCGTTCTACGTTTCACACACAATTTACGCACAGGTTTATCCACAGGTAGTACGTTGCAACACCCTCCAAAACGCATTATCTTGTACCTCGCCGCGAAAAAAACCCTACATGTAGGGTTTTACGCCAAAAACCAAACACAAACCGGACACCGATTTCAAGCGCTTTTATTGCCTCTTTCCGGTTGAACCAAACGTATTTTTGAAAGACCAAACCGCGCGTGCGGATGGCTACTGTTTTTGAGCCGAAAACGGCGTTAACGGTACGGGTGTTGCAGTCAATTACTGTCACCCAAAAGGATCCCGGTTTCAGGTTCAAGGCCTGGGACCAAAGACTTCGGCATGGAAGCGGCGCCCCAATTGCCCCTTCCTGATCTGTCCCGAAGTTGGTATGCCCGGCCCCTCGCCGGTTGTAGTGCTTCAGGACGGAACGGTGGGCACCGTGATGGTGCCCAAACAAACATAGAGAATGTGGAGACAACCCCCCATGCAAACCGACACAACTCGCGAGAACCCGCAGGGCACCTTGCCGCAGGCCGCTGATTCGACTTCGGATCTGTCCGCCACCGCGCCTGGCCAGCTGCGCGTGATCAAGCGTAACGGCACTGTCGTTCCTTACACCGATGACAAGATCACCGTCGCCATCACCAAAGCGTTTCTCGCAGTTGAGGGCGGCACCGCTGCCGCTTCGTCGCGAATCCACGACACCGTTGCCCGTCTGACCGAACAAGTCACCGCGACCTTCAAGCGTCGCATGCCATCGGGCGGCACGATCCACATCGAAGAAATCCAGGACCAGGTCGAACTGGCCCTGATGCGTGCCGGCGAGCAGAAAGTGGCGCGCGACTACGTGATCTACCGCGACGGTCGTTCGAAAGAACGCGCCGCCCACGCGCCGGCCGAGGAAGCGGTCAACGCTCACCCGTCGATCCGCATCACCCGCGCCGATGGCACCTTTGCTCCTCTGGACATGGGCCGCCTGAACACCATCGTTACCGAAGCGTGCGAAGGTCTTGCAGAAGTCGACGGCGACCTGATCCAGCGCGAAACCCTGAAAAACCTGTACGACGGCGTGGCTCTGACCGACGTCAACACCGCGTTGGTGATGACCGCCCGTACGCTGGTCGAGCGTGAGCCGAACTACTCGTTCGTGACCGCCCGCCTGCTGATGGACACCCTGCGTGCCGAAGGCCTGAGCTTCCTGGAAGTCGCCGAAAGCGCGACCCACCACGAAATGGTCGACCTGTACGCCAAGGCCCTGCCTTCGTACATCGCCAAGGGTATTGAATTCGAATTGCTGAACCCGGTCCTGGCTACCTTCGACCTGGAAAAACTCGGCAAGGCGATCAACCACGAGCGCGATCAGCAGTTCACTTACCTGGGCCTCCAAACCTTGTACGACCGTTACTTCATCCACAAGGACGGTATCCGCTTCGAACTGCCACAAATCTTCTTCATGCGCGTGGCCATGGGCCTGGCGATCGAAGAGAAGCAGAAAGAAGACCGTGCGATCGAGTTCTACAACCTGCTGTCGTCCTTCGACTACATGTCGTCGACCCCGACCCTGTTCAACGCCGGTACTCTGCGTCCACAGCTGTCGAGCTGCTACCTGACCACCGTGCCGGATGACCTGTCGGGCATCTACCACGCGATCCACGACAACGCCATGTTGTCGAAATTTGCGGGCGGCCTGGGCAACGACTGGACCCCGGTTCGTGCACTCGGTTCGTACATCAAGGGCACCAACGGTAAATCCCAGGGCGTTGTTCCGTTCCTGAAAGTCGTGAACGACACCGCCGTCGCCGTTAACCAGGGTGGCAAGCGCAAAGGCGCTGTCTGTGCCTACCTGGAAACCTGGCACATGGACATCGAAGAGTTCATCGAGCTGCGCAAGAACACCGGTTATGATCGTCGTCGTACCCACGACATGAACACGGCCAACTGGATCCCTGACCTGTTCATGAAGCGCGTCTTCGATGACGGCAAGTGGACCCTGTTCTCGCCGTCCGAAGTTCCAGACCTGCACGACCTGACCGGCAAGGCTTTCGAAGAGCGTTACGAGTATTACGAAGCCCTGTCCGAGTACCCGGGCAAGATCAAGCTGTTCAAGACCATCCAGGCCAAAGACCTGTGGCGCAAAATGCTGTCCATGCTGTTTGAAACCGGCCAACCTTGGCTGACCTTCAAAGACCCGTGCAACCTGCGCAGCCCGCAGCAGCACGTCGGCGTGGTTCACAGCTCGAACCTGTGCACCGAGATCACCTTGAACACCAACAAGGACGAGATCGCCGTTTGCAACCTGGGCTCGATCAACCTGCCGAACCACATCACCAACGGCAAGCTGGACACCGCCAAGCTGGAACGCACCGTGAACACCGCCGTTCGCATGCTCGATAACGTTATCGACATCAACTATTACTCGGTGCCACAAGCGAAGAACTCCAACTTCAAGCATCGTCCGGTCGGTCTGGGCATCATGGGCTTCCAGGACGCGCTGTACCTGCAGCACATTCCTTACGGTTCCGACGCTGCCGTCGAGTTCGCCGACAAGTCGATGGAAGCGGTCAGCTACTACGCGATCCAGGCTTCCTGCGACCTGGCTGACGAGCGCGGCGCCTACGAGACGTTCCAGGGTTCGCTGTGGTCCAAAGGCATCCTGCCGCTGGATTCGCAACAGATCCTGATCGAGCAACGTGGCCAGAAGTACATCGACGTTGACCTGAACGAATCCCTGGACTGGGCACCGGTTCGTGCCCGCGTTCAGAAAGGCATTCGTAACTCCAACATCATGGCCATCGCACCGACCGCGACCATCGCCAACATCACTGGCGTATCGCAGTCGATCGAACCGACCTACCAGAACCTCTACGTGAAATCGAACCTGTCGGGCGAATTCACCGTGATCTACCCGTACCTG
>NZ_JBIWAM010000023.1:0-85569 GCF_044760065.1 Pseudomonas sp. NPDC098740
AATCGTTAAAAGAGCCAAACAACACCACTCTTTCAACTCCTTCTGGGCTTCGATGACCTGAAGCAACTCGCTGCCGAAAACTGCGTAACTCATTGGTTACCAAGGAGTTTTCCGTTTCGACTGCGCCGGAAGTGGGGCGAATTATAGACTTCCAGAATCTGCCGTCAACCCTTAATTACGCTTTTCGTGCAGAAGGTGTCTTTTTGGCTATTAATCGTGGGATTCGGCGGGTTACAGGGGGTAGTCGCAACACTAATAGCAATGCACCTATAGAGGCGTAAACCGCCCACTCCTTAAGATCAGCGCGCACGATCCACAACATATGCAGCAATCCAAGCCCGAGAACCACATAGGCAAGACGATGTAATTTCTTCCAGCTAGAACCCAAACGCCGCTGACTATAGCGATTTGAGGTCACCGCCAAGGCCAATAAACACAGAAACCCAAGCGTCCCGACAATAATGTACGGCCGTTTGCGCAACTCGACACCCAACTGCGACCAATCAAAGCCGAGGATGAACGCCGTATACCCACTCAAATGCAAAACCACATAAGCGAAGCACCACAACCCCAGTTGCCGCCGGACAGCAACCCACCCCGCCCAACCGGTAAGCTTCTGCACAGGTGTCATGCTTAACGTAATGAGCAGCAGGACAAGCGCCCCCAGCCCCAATCGATCCACCAGCACCTTGCCCGGATCAGGCCCCAGCACATCCTCCCAGGCCTGATACAACCAAAGCAGCGGCCAGACCGCAGCAGCTATAAAGACGCCAATTCGCCAAAACGGAAATCGCATCAGTAGTTCTTCCGCAAATCGAGCCCTGTATATAGAGAGGCGACTTCATCCGAGTAGCCATTGAACATCTGCGTGTCCCGCACATTGGGCTTGAACAGCCCGCTCGGCAAACGCCGCTCACGCGCCTGAGTCCAACGCGGATGGTCGACCGCAGGATTTACGTTCGCATAAAAACCATACTCATCCGAGGCAATGCTCTGCCAGGTGGTTTTCGGCTGCTCACTCACCAAACTGATCCGCACGATGGATTTGATGCTCTTGAAGCCGTATTTCCACGGCACCACCAAACGCAGAGGCGCGCCGTTCTGATTAGGCAACTCCCGCCCGTACATGCCCACGGCAAGAATCGCCAACGGATTCATCGCCTCATCCAGACGCAGCCCTTCCACATATGGCCAATCGATCAAGCCAAAACCGGAACGTTGCCCGGGCATGCTCTTGGGATCTTCCAGGGTTTCGAAGCGAATGAATTTGGCATTGGACGTCGGCTCAACTTCCTTGAGCAAGGCCGAGATGGGAAATCCGATCCATGGAATGACCATCGACCAAGCCTCTACACAGCGAAGACGGTAAATACGCTCCTCCAACTGATAAGGCTTCATGAAGTCTTCCAGTGCGTACCGTCCCGGCTTGCCCACCTCCCCGTCCACCACCACACTCCAAGGTTCGGTTTTCAGCGCGCCGGCGTTGGCGGCAGGATCACCTTTATCGGTGCCGAACTCATAGAAGTTGTTGTAATGGGTCGCGTCCTTGAATGGCGTGATTGCCTCATCCTTGACGTTGACCGCGCCCCACTGCGTAGAAGGAAGTTTTTCGGCAAACCAGGAAGGCGCCTTGCCAGGCTCGACATCAGCATAACGCGCAGCATCGTCGGCAGAGGCCCAACGCGGCAGGCTGCTCACGGCCAGACCGGCAACGGCGGCGCCAAGAACATTGCGACGAGATAGATAGAAGGATTCAGGCGTGACGTCCGACTCATGGCAGTCAGACGCTTTGGAGACTTTGATCAGCATGGCAACTCCGCAGCATTGGAGGACAGATGTACCAATAGACTGCGGAGTATGAGGGAAATTACATCACTCGGCTTTTTTGTGCCGACGAAGGCGCAGCAGGTACTGCACCGGCCCGGAAGCCGCATAGGCAAGGAAAACCAGCAGCAGGATGCGCGGCGGATCACTGAACACAACGGCGAATACCAATACCACTGCGAGGATCGCGACAAAAGGAACGCGCCCTTTCAAGTCCAACTCTTTGAAGCTGTTGTACTTGATGTTACTGACCATCAGCATGCCGGCGGCAGCGACCATCAGCGCAACCAGGAAGGACATCTTCGAGCCCTGAATGCCGTAATCACTAAACGCCCAGACAATGCCTGCAACCACACCAGCAGCAGCCGGACTGGCCAGACCAATGAAGTAGCGCTTGTCCGCAGTGCCGACCTGGGTATTGAAACGCGCCAGACGTAACGCAGCACCGGCTACATAAATGAAGGCAACCATCCAGCCGACCTTACCCATGTCGCCCAAGGCCCAACCGAATGCCAACAATGCCGGCGCAACACCAAAGGCGACCATGTCGGACAGCGAGTCGTACTCGGCACCGAAGGCGCTCTGGGTATTAGTCATACGGGCAACGCGACCATCGAGGCCGTCGAGCACCATTGCAACAAAAATCGCGATCGCTGCAAAAGCAAAATACTTGCTCGCACCAATCGAATCACCGGCACTCAGGGCGCTCTGGGCGCTCATCGAGTTGATGATGGAATAAAAACCTGCAAACAGATTCGCAGTGGTAAACAGATTCGGCAGAAGATAGATACCACGATGCCGGACTTTACGACCTTCAGCGTCATGCCCTTCCTCGATGTGTTCATCGATGGGCAGCAGGCTTTCGGCGTCAGAAGCCTTGTTTGGCTCTTCGGGACGTTCGCTCATGGACATTACCTTGCAACGGGGTGGAAAGTTTTGACAGGTGTCTGGGACGACGGTTCGGCCGCAAACGATGCAGCTTTATACCAGAACCAGCCCCCCAAACGAAAAAACGCGGCCTAGGCCGCGTTTTTCGTACAAGTGCGCGACTTAGTTTTTAGCTTTGTCGACGATCTTGTTGGCACCGATCCACGGCATCATGGAGCGCAGTTGCTCGCCGATGATTTCGATACCGTGAGCGGCGTTGTTACGACGCTTGGCGGTCATCGAAGGATAGCCGGTAGCGCCTTCGCTGATGAACATCTTGGCGTATTCGCCGTCCTGAATACGTTTCAGGGCGTTGCGCATGGCCTGACGGGATTCGGCGTTGATCACTTCCGGACCGGTCACGTACTCGCCGTATTCAGCGTTGTTGGAGATCGATTAGTTCATGTTGGCTATACCGCCTTCGTACATGAGGTCAACGATCAGCTTCAGTTCGTGCAGGCATTCGAAGTAGGCCATTTCCGGCGCGTAGCCAGCTTCAACCAGGGTTTCGAAACCGGCTTTAACCAGTTCAACGGTGCCGCCGCACAGAACGGCTTGCTCGCCGAACAGGTCGGTTTCAGTCTCATCCTTGAAGGTGGTTTCGATGATGCCGGTACGACCGCCACCAACGCCAGCAGCGTAGGACAGCGCAACGTTTTTGGCGTTGCCGGAAGCATCCTGATAGATAGCGATCAGGTCAGGAATACCGCCGCCTTTGACGAACTCGGAACGCACGGTGTGGCCCGGAGCTTTCGGCGCGATCATGATCACGTCGAGGTCGGCGCGCGGAACAACCTGGTTGTAGTGGATCGCGAAACCGTGGGAGAAGGCCAGGGTGGCGCCCTTCTTGATGTTCGGCTCGATTTCGTTCTTGTACAGAGCGGACTGGAACTCGTCCGGGGTCAGGATCATGACCAGGTCGGCAGCCGCAACAGCGGAAGCAACGTCGGTCACTTTCAGGCCGTGAGCTTCGGCTTTGGCAACAGTCGCCGAACCTTTACGCAGACCAACAGTAACGTCAACGCCGGAGTCTTTCAGGTTGCACGCTTGAGCGTGACCCTGGGAACCGTAACCGATGATGGCAACTTTCTTGCCCTGGATGATGGACAGGTCGCAGTCTTTTTCGTAATAAACTTTCATGAAATTCCCCTATGTATCCAGGCCGTTCAGGCCATTCGCTAATTTGGTTTAGATGCTGAGTACTTTGTCGCCGCGGGCAATGCCGGTTACGCCGCTGCGGACGGTTTCCAGAATCGAGGCGGTACCAATGGACTGAATGAAGCTGTCGAGCTTATCGCTGGTACCGGTCAATTGAACGGTATACACGCTAGCGCTGACGTCAACGATCTGCCCACGATAAATATCGGTAGTGCGTTTGATCTCGGCGCGCTGGGCACCGGTGGCCTTGACCTTGACCAGCATTAGTTCGCGCTCGATGTGAGCACTCTCCGACAGGTCGACCAGTTTGACCACTTCGATCAACTTGTTCAGGTTCTTGGTGATCTGCTCGATAACTTCATCGTGGCCAACCGTGGTCAGCGTCAGACGCGACAGGGTCGGGTCTTCGGTAGGTGCCACGGTCAGGCTTTCGATGTTGTAGTTGCGCTGCGAGAACAGGCCGACTACACGAGACAGAGCGCCCGGTTCGTTTTCCAGAAGCAAGGAAATAATGTGCCGCATGATTATGTACGCTCCGTCTTGCTCAGCCACATATCGCGCATGGAGCCGTCTTTGATCTGCATCGGGTAGACGTGCTCGCTGGTGTCGACCGAAATGTCGATCACCACCAGGCGATCTTTCATGGCGAACGCTTCCTCCATCTTCGACTTCAAATCTTTCGAGTCGGTGATGCGCACACCGACGTGACCATAGGCCTCTGCCAGCTTGACGAAATCAGGCAACGATTCCATGTAGGAGTGCGAGTGACGGCTGCCGTAACTCATGTCCTGCCACTGGCGAACCATACCCAGCACGCCGTTATTCAGGATGACGATTTTTACCGGCAAACCGTATTGCAGGCAGGTCGACAGTTCCTGAATGTTCATCTGGATGCTGCCCTCGCCCGTCACGCAGACGACGTCGTCATCCGGGAAGCTCAGCTTGATGCCCATGGCCGCCGGAAAACCGAAGCCCATGGTGCCCAGGCCACCGGAGTTGATCCAGCGGTTCGGCTTGTTGAACGTGTAGTACTGCGCCGCGAACATCTGGTGCTGGCCCACGTCGGAGGTCACAAAGGCATCGCCCTTGGTCACTTCGCACAGGGTTTCGATCACGGTCTGCGGCTTGATGATGCTGCCGTCGCCCTTGTCGTAAGGGAACAGGCCGCGATCACCGCGCCACTCATCAACTTGCTTCCACCAACTGGCAACGGACTCCTTGTTCGGGGTCTCGCCGATTTCCTTGAGGATCGCGACCATCTCGGTCAGGACACTCTCCACCGGACCGACGATAGGAACGTCTGCCTTGATGGTCTTGGAGATCGAAGCCGGGTCGATGTCGATGTGAATGATCTTGGCATTCGGGCAGAACTTGGCCGGGCCGTTGATCACGCGGTCGTCGAAACGAGCGCCGACTGCAAGGATCACGTCGGCATGGTGCATCGCCAGGTTAGCGGTGTAGCTGCCGTGCATGCCGAGCATGCCGATGAACTGACGGTCGGTGCCTGGGTAGGCACCCAGCCCCATCAGGGTATTGGTCACTGGCAGGTTAAGCATCTTCGCCAGCTCGGTCAGCGGCGCGGAGCCGCCACCGAGAATCACGCCGCCGCCGGCGTACATCACCGGACGCTTGGCCGCCAGGAGCATTTCTGCCGCCTTGCGGATTTGCCCGGAGTGACCGCGAACGGCCGGGCTGTAGGAACGCAGCTTGGCTTTTTTCGGGAAGATGTATTCGAACTTCTCGGCCGGGTTGGTCATGTCTTTCGGGATATCGACAACGACCGGACCAGGACGACCGGATTGCGCCAGGTAGAACGCTTTCTTCATGACTTCCGGGATTTCCGACGCGTGCTTGATCATGAAGCTGTGCTTCACGATCGGCCGGGAGATACCGATCATGTCGGTTTCCTGGAACGCGTCAGTGCCTACCATGTTGCTAGGCACCTGGCCGGAAATGATCACCATCGGAATGGAGTCCATGTAGGCCGTGGCAATACCGGTTATGGCGTTGGTTGCGCCCGGGCCCGAGGTCACCAGTACCACACCGGCTTTACCGGTGGCACGGGCATAGCCGTCAGCCATATGGGTCGCAGCCTGTTCGTGACGAACCAGAATGTGGGTCACTTCCGGTTCTTTGAACAGGGCATCGTAGACATGAAGAAGAGCACCACCCGGGTACCCGTAGATATATTTGACGCCTTCGTCACGCAAAAAGCGGACGAGCATCTCACCGCCAGATAAAAGCTCCACGTTGTTCACCTCTAAAACGCCAGAATACCGCCCACATAAAAGGGGACGGGTCTTAATAGGTTTACTTCTCAGCAGAGCATGAGCGACGGTGGTCGCCGACTACGTCAGCACTGACTGAGCAAGTATTGGGATCGTCCCAAGTGTTGCGGGCCTTTCCCACCCAGCGCGAGGTAACGCGTTGCGGGTGTAACAGGTCGGCGCGGATGTGCGCCTCATGATCTGCTGAGCGGGCCTGCTTCTGGCAGTCCCTCTACAGCGGACTTTGGATTCTTCTGTTTCGTCCTCTCCAAGTCAAGTCGTCTATGTGCTTTATTGAACTAAGCACATGAGAAAGCAAGAAAAAACCGCTAAACAGCAACTGTGTTAGCTTCAATTGCGCAACCCAATACAAGGAAATGGCATGCGAACGTTTTTCCTGACCGTCAGCCTGCTGATTGGCATCAGCCCTTTGTGCATGGCCGCTCAGATCTACAAATGGGTCGACGCCCAGGGCGTTACCCACTTCGACGCCCAGCCGCCCCAAGGCCAGGAAGCCACCACCGTGGTCACGCCCTCGCTGCCCGCCAGCAACCAGCCCCCGCCGCCACGCAGCAGCGCCATTGGCGATCAACAGGCCATCGACAGTAAAGTGAAAAAGCAGGTCGCCGAGCAGCAAGCCCAGCTAAAGGCATTCTGCGAACAGGCGCGGACGAATCTGGCTCAACTGCAGAACAATCCGCGAATACGGGAGGATGTCGAAGGTGAGATGCGCCGCCTGACCGACCAACAACGTCAGGACCGCATCACCGAAGCACAGAAACAGGTTGCGGATAACTGCCAATAAACAGCTCCTACAACGGATCGGCGTTAGCGAGAGGCGGTGATCAGTAGATCAAACTCTTTTAGCAGCACCTGCAATTGCCGGTCCTTGCCCTGAACATTACGGGCGGCGAAGACCATTTCGGCCATTTCCTGAATTCCCGAAGCGTTTGGCAAGGGCAGATCCTGCTCGAGGATCACCTTCATCCGCGGAAGGAAGATCCATTGCAGCCACTGCTCGAAATCCAGCATATCGACCGAGAATGGTTCGACGCTGGAAAGCGCTTCAGCGGATGGCGAGACTTCGTCCCACCAACCCTGAACCCGCAGCTCACGCTCGATCAACAGCAACTGCTCGGCAATTTTCGGAAAGCGTGCATCCATCACAGCGAAACCTTGGCCTTCTGACGGGCCAATGCTGCGCCAGCGGAATCACCCTGTTTCTCACGCGCCTGAGCGATCAATTGCCACAGGCTGGCCTGAAGCGCCGGACGACCATTGGCGAAGGTCAGGCCACGACGAGCAAACTGTTCGGCTTGTGGCGCATCGCCTTGAGCCATGCGCACCTGAGCCAGACGATAAAGCACTTGCGGCTCACGCGGCGCAACACGCTGGGCGCGCTCAAGGCTGGAGGAAGCACCGTTGAGATCACCGCTCGCCTGTTGCTGCTGAGCGGTAGTCAGCAAGGCCAGAACCGGACCGTCCAATTGCTCGTCGGCAGACAAGCCACCGGAGCTCGCCGAAGGAATCCCGCTCGGCGTCGACGGCATGCTGTAGCTGCCCTGATTGACCGGTGCCGACTGGACCGGCGCGGTATCGATCGGCCCCGGGGTAATCGGGCCTGGCGTGATCGGCGCAGTGCTGATCGGTGCCGACGTCACTGCGCCACCACCTGGCACCATTACGACGACGCCGGTATCACCTTGTGGAATCGCCTGAGTCTGGGCTTGCGCAGGACGTTTAGTCGTCGTCTGACGGAAACCGCCATTCGCCGAAACCCGTTCACTGTTCGAAACGGCGCTACCGGAATCCACAACCGGAATCGAACCGCGCTGTACGGAGGAGCAACCGCTGAGCAAAGCCACGGCGGTAACCGCTGGAATCAACCACTTGTTCACTTGAAACCCTCTTTGCTTAATTCATCCAGCCCTTGACCCAATCCATCACCGTTTCGCCGTTAACAGGGCTTTCGCCACCGCAAGCGGCACCGGGAGGCGGTTCGCTGCCGCGAATATACGGCATCTGCACGGCACCTGGGCAGTTGGCATCAGAGCCTTGCCCGGTACGCGAATCGACCCAGGCCTGAACAATGTTGTCTGGCTGCGGCATGTCCAGCGGCAACGGATCGGCCTTGCGCATGAAACTGGTCCAGACCTGCAGCGCACCGGTGGCACCGGTGAACGGTGTCTTGCCGTTGTCATCGCGACCCAGCCAGACCACTGCCAGCAGGTCCTGACTGAAACCGGCAAACCAGCTATCCCGTGAATCGTTACTGGTGCCGGTCTTGCCGGCCAGGGTCAGGGTTTTCGGCAACACGTTGTAAACCGAACTACCGGTACCTTCACGCATTACCCGCTGCATGGCGCTCTGGATCAGGTAAATGGAGGCCGGATCGAAGCGCTGCTGAATCTGGAACGGATAACGCTTGAGCGGTTCACCTTCAGCGGTCAATACGCTACGGATCCCGCGCATCGGCGTATTGAAACCACCGTTGGCCAACGTCTGGTACATGGCCGCCACTTCGATCGGGGTCAGACCGCCAGCGCCCAGCAACATCGACGGGAACGCTGGGAATTCGCGACTCACACCGAGACGCGCCAGGGTCTTCAGGACATTCGGTACGCCCACCGCCAACCCGAGACGCGCGGTCGACAGGTTGTAGGAATGCGCCAGGCCCTGATACAGAAATACGGTGCCATGGGATCGGCGGTCGTAGTTCTGCGGTTTCCAGACTTGACCGTCCGCGCCTTTGACAGAGAAGTAGTCGTCCGACAGCCAACTGGTCAAGGTGTACTGGCTCGGTTTCTCCAGGGCTGTCAGATAAACCGCCGGTTTGATCAAGGAGCCGATTGGTCGTACAGCATCCAGCGCACGGTTGAAGCCGGCAAAACCTGCCTGACGACTGCCAATCATGGCCTGCACTTCACCGGTTTCCGGGTTGGTCACGACCATGGCCGCTTCAACCTCATCAGAGCCCTTGCGCCCGGCCAATCGTTTGAAGGTGTCGTTGACCGACGCTTCGGCTTTCATCTGCAGGATCGGGTCGAAACTGGTAAAGATCCGCAGGCCTTCTTCGGTCAAGTCTTCGTCGCGATAGTCTTCGCGCAGCTGACGTTTAACCAGGTCGAGAAAACCCGGGAACGAGCTGTCCGCCAGGCTGCCGCGCTTGGTCACGCCCAACGGCATCTTCTTCGCGGCTTCGACTTGTTCGGCAGTGGCGACGCCTTGCTCCTGCAACACGTCGAGTACCAGATTGCGCCGCTCAAGAGCACGTTCCGGATAACGACGTGGGTTGTAGGAAGACGGCCCTTTGACCATGCCCACCAGCAACGCCACTTGATGCAGCTTCAGTTCGGCCAACGGCTGGCTGAAGAAGAACTGACTGGCCAGACCAAAACCGTGCACCGCGCGCTGACCGTCCTGACCGACAAACACTTCATTGAGGTAAGCCTCAAGGATTTCGGGTTTGTCGTAATGCAGCTCAAGCAGCAGCGCCATCATCGCTTCGGTGAGCTTGCGGCTCAGGCTGCGTTCATTGGTCAGGTAGAAGTTTTTGACCAACTGTTGAGTCAGAGTACTACCGCCCTGGCGCATTCGACCGGACGAACCGTTGACCCAGATCGCCCGAGCGATCGACTTCGGTGAAACGCCAAAGTGATGATAGAAGTCGCGGTCTTCAACAGCCACCAGAGTCTCGAGCAAGTACGGCGGCACCTGATCGATCTTGATCAGGATCCGGTCTTCAAGGTTTTTCGGATACAGGCCACCGATCAGCAGTGGCTCAAGGCGCACGACCGAAAGCTTCGAACCGTTGGTCGCCGAAAGTTCGGCCACGTAGTCGCCAGAGAAACGCACCCGTACCGGCTGCGCTTGCTCCATGCCTTCATAGAACTGAAAGCCACGAGTATTCAGATCGACGGTATTGCCATTGACCGAGGCGGCGCCGGGGCCGTTGGCCGCGCTTTCGCGTCGATAGCCCAAGGCATCGAGTTCGGTCAGAAAATCGTCCTTGCTGAGCTTTTGTCCGACGAACAGCTCCAGCGGGCGCGCATACACCTTGGCCGGGATGGTCCAGCGCTTGCCGGAGAACTTCTCCTGGACGATCGCGTCGAGGTAAACCGCGAACCCGGCCAGCACCACAAGGCCGACCAGACTGAGTTTAAGGGCCCAGCCCAGCCAGGGGCGCAGGCCCTTGGAAGGTGGTTTTTTGGGGGTGCGGGGGGATCGAGTACGAGTCATGGCGGCGGATTATACGCACTTTATTCATACTCAACAGGAGCCCTCCGAGGTTTGCGTCAGACGGACTTGCGGCCATAATGACGGCCGTGAATTTTCCCCAGACTCTGAAGGATCGCCTGTGAGCCAGTCCCTGATCGCTGCCCTGCAAAACCCGGCCCTCTACCCGCATCCCGTAGACGGGTTCCAGGTCATCGAAACCCATATTTCCTGGGTAATCCTCACTGGCCCCTTTGCTTATAAAGTGAAGAAGCCAGTGAATTTCGGCTTCCTGGATTTCACCAACCTCGACGCTCGCAAGCATTTTTGCGGGGAAGAGCTGCGTCTTAACCAGCGCCTGACCAACGATTTGTACCTCGAAGTATTGCCAATCACCGGCAGCGCCGAAGCCCCACAACTGGGCGGCGAGGGCCCGGTCGTCGATTACGCACTGAAAATGCGTCAATTCCCACAGAGCCAACTGCTCAGCACGCTGCAAGCCAACGGCGAATTGACCCCTTTGCACATCGACGAGATGGCCGCGCAGATCGCCCAATTCCACCTCAGCGCACCCAAAGTGCCTGCCGAACACGAAGCCGGCACGCCGGATAGCGTGATGGCACCGGTACGCCAGAACTTCGAACAGATCCGCCCGTTCCTCAGCGACAAGGCCGATCTGCTGCAACTGGATGCGCTGCAAGCCTGGGCCGAAAGCAGCTTCGAACGCCTCAAGCCACTGTTCGCCCAGCGCAAGGCCGAAGGTTTCATCCGCGAATGCCACGGCGACATCCACCTGGGCAACGCCACCGTGATCGACGGCAAGGTCGTGATCTTCGACTGCATCGAGTTCAACGAACCGTTCCGCTTCACCGACGTTTACGCCGACACCGGTTTCCTGGCGATGGACCTGGAAGACCGTGGCCTGAAGAGCCTGGCGCGCCGCTTCATCAGCCAATACCTGGAATTGACCGGCGATTACCAGGGTCTCGAGTTGCTGAACTTCTATAAAGCCTACCGCGCACTGGTTCGCGCCAAGGTCAGCCTGTTCAGCATGCCGGCCGAGGCCGACCCGGTGCAGCGAGCCACCACCCTGCGTCAGTACCGCAATTACGCCAACCTGGCGGAAAGCTACAGCACTATTCCTTCGCGCTTCATGGCCATCACCCACGGTGTTTCTGCCGTCGGCAAGAGCCACGTGGCCATGCGCCTGGTGGAAGCATTGGGCGCCATTCGCCTGCGTTCCGATGTAGAGCGCAAACGTCTGTTCGGCGAGCAAACCGTGCCAAACGACCCTCAGGCCGGCATCTATAGCGCCGACGCCAGTGCCGCCACTTACACCCACCTGCATGAAATTGCCGCAGTGATCCTGCGTGCTGGTTTCCCGGTGGTAGTCGATGCGACGTACCTCAAGCGCGACCAGCGTGACGGCGCAGCGAAAATCGCCGAAGCCACCGGCGCGCCATTCCTGATCCTCGATTGCAATGCGCCGCAAGCGGTGATCGAGAGCTGGCTGGCCCTGCGCCAGGCAGACAAAAAGGACCCGTCCGACGCCAACCTGGCTGTTATCGAAGCCCAGCAAGCCACTCGTGAGGCCCTGACGCCTGAAGAGATTCTTTGCAGCAAACGCGTTCAGACCAATGAAAGCGGAACCCTCGACACAGTCGTTGCACAGGTTCGCCAGCGCCTGCCGGGCCTGTAAGAAACTATTTCAGCCGTGAAGCCTTCGCCGGCTTCACGGCTGCCAAATAGTGGCACTATACTGGCGTCATAAAACCAACAGGTGATGTGACATGAGCCAGCCGAAACTTCTCGACACCCCGCTTTATGCTTTGCTGCACAAAGACGACATCACAGGTTTCAACAACGAGCGCCCCAAAGACGGACCTATCGACATGGTCGGTGGCGATTTCCGGGGTCTGGACCTGCGTGAACTGAACGCCGACGGCGTCGACTTTACCGATGCCTACTTCCGCTCCGCCGACTTGCGCGGCATCGACTTTCGTAACGCCTCCCTTGAAGGCGCGAGCCTTGCTCACGCACAGATCTCCGGCGCCTACTTCCCGCCAGAGCTGAGTGCTGACGAGATCCTGATGTCGATGAATTTCGGTACACGACTGCGTTATCGCACCCGCTAACATCCGTTTCACTTCCCAGACACAACACACCTTGTGGGAGCGAGCCTGCTCGCGAAAACGGTGTATCAGTCGACATAAGGGTTGAATGTCACACCGCTTTCGCGAGCAGGCTCGCTCCCACAGAGATTGCACCACCCTCCGCTACTGCATTCTCAGCCCCTTCGAACGCTTCAGGACCTTGCCTCTTAGAAGCTTTTGCGTCGAAACCGACCAAACAATCACGCTTTTCCTACTGATGGCTACACTCCTGAGAAGCTCGCCCACGCACCGTTCGGCCGTCGCAAGGAGGCTTGATGAATGATGAACTGCAGCACCTGAAGAATCTTGGCAAGACGTCGGCGCAGTGGCTGCATGCCGTGGGCATCCACAGCGCCTCGGACTTGCGTCGCCTGGGGGCGGTGGATGCTTATCGGGCCGTGCGCACGCGCGGGTTTCGGGCGTCCAAAGTGTTGTTGTATGCCATCGAAGGCGCCCTGATGGATGTGCACTGGAATGACATTCCCGCCGAGCGCAAGGACGCCTTGAACAAACAGCTGGAAGCTATCTCGTCACGTCACAAGAACTGAACGGACGCAGCAGCCATGTACCTACTTGGGGAACAACCGGCTTACGCCGACGCGCTGATCAACCGACTGCAACATATTCCCGTCCGGCTGCTGGAAGGTTTGATGCCCTGCGGACCGAGCCTGGAATTTTCAGCCGTCGATGATCTGGCCGTCCTGTTACCCGGCAATCAACTCTTTGTGCTGGAAAATGGCCTGCTGCATGGATGCATCGACGAGCGGGCATTGTTCTATCTGCACGAGGGAGATCTGATCGGCTTGCGCCAGGGCACAGAGCTGCCGCGCTGCCGCTTTCGCAGCGATAGCCCCTTGGCTCTGACGCCTTATCTGCGATCCGAGGTTTTTCAGCATATCTATGCCGACCCGGAGCGTTCGGAGCTGTTCCTTCAATACATGGCCGGTCAGTCCGCCCTGCTGTCCGACGCCGTCGCCCGCCTGAAACAACCGGAGTTTCGAAACACCAATGGCTTTCAGCGCGTGGCCAGTGGCGAAGTGTTGATCCGTCAGGGCGATGAACCGGATCAGGTGTTCGTCATCATTGATGGCCACGCCGAAGCCTTTGTCGACGGGCATAAAGTCGGCGATATACCCAAGGACGAGATTTTTGGCGCCATGGCGGTGTTTACCGGCGAGAAGCGTAACGCCAGCGTGATCACCAGCGAACCCAGCACTGTCATGCTGATCCCCAAGGACCAGTTTCTCAGCCTGACCCAAAGTAATCCGAAGATCGCCCATAGCCTGATTGCGAGCATGGCCCGACATATCGACCTGCTGAACAAGCAGATCATTCTGATGAGCTCGCTCAACCGCACAGGCTGAAACCCAATGATTACGGGCGTTTCCAGCGAATGGGCAGCGTATTTCAAATTACTGAGAAATCAGCGGTTGACTTGGTAATGAGAATCGCTATGATTATCACAACTGGTCGCGAGACTGGTCGATATTTGAAAAGCCCTTGGTTCGGACTCTCAGATATCTCCTCATCAGGCTAATCACGGTTATTTGACCCGGCTCTTGCCGGGTCTTTTTTTGCCTGGAGAAAAGTCGTTCGATCACTTGCCAAATTGCTTACGCATTTGTACGCAGTAATCCTGCGGTGGCTTGGCAGGCGTGTACCAGACGTAATCCGCCATGGCCGGTGTGACCTCACTACCCTGCTCCGCCAGCATCAACACTGCAGGCGCCTGAAGCTCTCCCAGATCAAGCACATGAATGGGCACGCTGACATCCTTGCGCGCATGGTAAGCGCCGGCAAACAGCAGTGAAGGAGTGGGTGCCGCCAGCAGGCGTTCGGCCATCCGTCGGTCACGTTGTTGCTGGACCGCCAGCATCGCCGGCATCTGCGATTCGGGCAGCAGACCACAGTGGGAGTCGCTGACTTGCTTCAGCAACTCGTCCTTGACTGAAGCTGCGTTGGAACGCGAACCGCTCAATGTCGGAGGATTGGCGTAAACGGCACGGACTTCAAGCGTGTCCAGATTGGCTGCCAGCAGCGGATATGGCTGGGTCAGGGCGAAACGAACGATCGGCCCGTACAGATTCCAGTCCCAACCAGACTGCCAGGCTAATGCACCGGGTAAATCCACCGGTGGTGTCGAGGCGTGACGAACGTCATCGACGCGCAGCTGTTGATCCGGCGTGAGCATTTCCAGCAGCAGACTGCCTTGAGGTCGCCGCTCACTCAGCGACTGCAATAACCAAAGCTGCAGTTCATGGTGATCGCGATTGTCATGTTGCTCACCCACGATCAGCCGTGAAGACGTCTCCAACCGCGCAACCAGTTCCTCTGCCGTGATGGCCTGACCGCTGCGCAAGTCCCGAATCTCGCCGACAACCGGTGGCGGAGTCGAAACATGCTGACAGGCACTCAGCATCAGCATCAGCAAGACCAGCATCAAAATCCCACGCATGTTTTTTACTCCATAAAAAACTCAGCGGGCGATGATCAGCGGATGCCCACGCTCCGGGTGCTGCTGCACCAGCACTTCCAACCCGAACACAGCCTTGAGTGGTTCCGGGCGCAACACCTGCTCCGGTGTATCGAGCGCCACAGGGCGCCCGCCTTCGAGCAGTAACAGGCAATCACAATAGCGCGCTGCCAGGTTCAGATCATGCAGGATCACCAGCACCGCTGCGCCACGATTGGCGAACTCGCGCACGGCTTGCAACGTGGTGTGCTGATGAAGCGGGTCGAGCATCGACGTTGGCTCATCGAGCAACAACGTTTGCCCCGCTTCGCCCGGCCAGAGCTGCGCCAGAACCCGCGCCAGATGCACCCGCTGACGTTCGCCACCGGACAAGGCCAGATAGCTGCGGCCACTCAAATGCCCGGCATCGGCTGCGTGTAATGCGGCGGCGACGATCTCATCATCGCGGACCCGACCGCTTTGATGGGGTAAGCGGCCCATGCCGACCACCTCTTCGACACGAAAGGCGAAGTCCAGGGTCGACACCTGCGGCAATACCGCCAAACGCTGCGCTCGCGCCGTCCCCGCCCAATCGCTCAACTCGCGCTCGTCGAGCCAGACGCTGCCATGATGAGCCTGCAACTCGCCGCACAAGGCGCCGAGCAAGGTGCTTTTACCGGCGCCGTTAGGTCCCAGCACACCGAGGACTTCGCCCGGTTTGAGCTCAAGCGTAATGTCCGTCAGGACAATCTTTCGGCCCCTACGGATTTGCAGATTTTGCGTTCGCAACATCAGGCACGCCCTCTGAGCAATAAGTACAGAAAGAACGGCGCACCGATAAAAGCAGTGACGATCCCGATCGGCAATTCAGCCGGCGCCAGGGCCAGTCGCGCCACCAGATCGGCAAATAACAAAAGACTGGCACCCGCCAATACTGACGCAGGCAACAGCACCCGATGATCCGGACCGGCCAGCAATCGCACCAGATGCGGCACCACCAGACCAACAAACCCAATCATCCCCGCTGCGGCCACCGCAGCACCGACACCCAACGCCGTGCAAAACACCAATTCGCGCTTGAGCCCTTCGACGTCGATGCCCAGGTGACCAGCCTCCGACTCACCCAGCAACAATGCATTCAAGGCCTTGGCCCGGCGCGGCAACCACAACGCCACGCCGGCACTGATCAGTAGCAACGGCCAAAGTCGCGAATAGCTGGCGCCATTGAGGCTGCCCAGGTTCCAGAACGTCAGGGTGCGCAGCGTCGCGTCATCCGCCAGATAGGTGAACAGCCCCACGGCAGAGCCGGCCAGCGCAGTCAACGCAATACCGGCCAGCAGCATGGTCGCGACATTGGTCTGCCCGTTACGCCGGCCCAGTCGATACACCACTGCCGTCACGCCGAGCCCGCCGAGAAACGCGCACAGCGATAACAGATACGGCCCGAAGGATTCAGGCAGGCCGCCGAATACCGAGCCACCGACAATCGCAATCGCCGCGCCCAATGCCGCACCGCTGGAGACGCCGACCAGCCCCGGATCGGCCAGAGGATTACGAAACAACCCCTGAATCGCCACACCGGACAATGCCAACACCCCTCCCACAGCCAAACCCAACAAGGTTCGCGGCAAGCGAATCTGCCCGAGGATCAGCTCGGCCTGTTCCAGTCCGTCGGGCGCGATCGGTACACCCACCAGCCGCAGGGCTGCACGCAAGGTGTCGAACAACGGCAAGCTCACCGGCCCAAGCGCCAACGACAGCCAGATGGCCAAGACACACAGCAGGATCAGACCAACGAATAAAGCGCGGGGTTTAACCAGGATGGTCATTGGCCGGTCGAACCGGGGTAGAAAGCGTCAGACAGCTTTTTCAACGCATCGGGTAGCCGCGGCCCCAAGCCCCCCACCAACAACGTCGGATCAAGCTCCATGACTCGCCCGTCCTTGGCCGCGCGGGTCGAGGACAGGATCGGGTTCTCCTTGAACAACGCCGCACGTGCCGCATCGCCGGTCAGTGCCCGATCGGCAAATACCAGCACCTCGGGATCCAGGCTGACCAGGGATTCGACAGAAAAGGGTTTGTAGCCGGTATGCGTGGCCAGATTGTGCCCACCGGCCTGTTGCAGCAACCAATCGGCGGCGGTGTCCTTGCCGGCGATGAGCGGTTTGCCGCCCGCGTGACCAAGCAACAACAGCACGCCCGGCGATTTTTCCTTCAACTGCGCCCGAATGACCCGGATCTTTTGCTGATCGAGTTGCTGTTGATAAGTCTGAAACACCTGTGAGGCCTGATCTTCAGCGCCGAGCAACTTGCCCAAATGCTGCAAATTACCCTGCAAGGTCGGCAGATCCGGCTGGGCCGAGAACAGTTCGACCTGCACGCCTGCACTGCGAACCTGCGAAAGTACCGGTGGCGGTCCCATTTCCTCGGTGCCGACCAATATCTGCGGGCGTAAGCTCAAGATGCCCTCCGCCGACAACTGCCGCTGATACCCGATGCTGGGCAATGCCTTGAGGGATTCAGGGTGCTGACTGGTGGTGTCGACACCGACCAGTTTCGATTCACCGCCCAGCGCGCTGATCCACTCCGATAAAGCTCCCCCGGCACTGACCCAACGTTGTGGCAACTCGGCCGCTGCGGCGTTGTGGCTGACGAGGAGTCCGACACAGAGCGCAGCAACGCGGGTACTCAGGCGCATAAACAGCTTCCTTTAAGGGTTTTCCCGGGCATCGAGATGACAGGCCACGTATCCTTGGCGCCTGGCATCCGTAACCGAAGGGCAAGGCGGCCATTTGATAATTGTTTGCATTTGAACGTCAAGCTCGGACATATCCGGTCACGAGCCGCAGGACTTGAGGATAGACATGAAGTTTCTTTGCGCAGGCGTTGAGCTGGCCGATGCCAGCAGCCGCGGTTTCGACATCGACGGCCAAAAGCTCTTTGCCGTGCGCCGTGGCGGCCAGATTTACGTCTACATCAATCGCTGCCCGCACCGTGGCGTCGGACTGGAATGGAAGCCCGACCAGTTTCTCGACCCCAGCAACAGCCTGATCCAGTGCGCGACCCACGGCGCACTGTTTCTGATCGAAGACGGCGAATGCGTGGCCGGTCCTTGCGCCGGTCAGTCCCTGACCACCATCGCCTGCCACGAAGACGAGCAAGGGATCTGGGTCAGTCTTTAGCCGTTCAGCAACACGTCCAGACGCCGATCGACCACCATTTCTTCGTGGGTTAAGTGCACGCCATAGGCCAGCACCTCGACCCCGCACGACACCGCCTCACGCAAGGCTGCGGCGTAGGCCGAATCGATTTCTTCTGCAGGACGCACGGCGTCGATGCCGGTGAGATTGACGCAATACAACTGCACCGCACGAATTCCGTCCCGGGCCAAATGGGCCAATTCGCGCAGATGCTTGGCCCCGCGCTGGGTCACCGCATCGGGAAACGCCGCCACCGAAGAACCATCGAAGCCCAAAGTGACGCTTTTGACTTCCACATAAGTCGGCCCGCTTGGGTAATCGAGGCGAAAATCGATGCGACTGCTCTCCTGACCGTAGGCCACTTCACGCTTCAGTCCGGTAAAGCCGTTCAATTCGGTGATGACGCCGGCTCGCAGTGCCTCCTCGATCAAACCGTTGGCCCGCCCGGTGTTCACACAAAAAAAGCGTCCCTGCGGGGTTTCGCCGATTTCCCAGGTACCGGGCAACTTGCGCTTGGGGTCATTGGAACGGCTGAACCAGACCTGCCCGCCCTCAACTTGGCAATTGAGCATCGAACCGGTGTTCGGGCAGTGAATGGTCAGCAACTCGCCGCTAACGGTTTCGATATCGGCGAGAAAACGCTTGTAACGACGAATCAAACGGCCTTCTTCGAGTGGCGGATGAAAACGCATCAGCCTTGCCAGCTCTTCAAGCCGCGCGCAATCCGCTCGACCGCTTCTTGTAGGCGCGGAAGACTTTGGGTGTAGGCAAACCGCACATGATGGCCGGCCTGATAACGACCGAAGTCCAGACCCGGAGTAATCGCCACGTGTTCGGTTTCGAGGAAATGTCGGCAGAACGCGAAGGCATCACCGCCGAACTTGCTGATATCGGCATACAAGTAGAAAGCGCCTTCAGGTTCAACGGCGATACCAAAGCCCAACTCTCGCAGGGCTGGCAGCAGGAAATCCCGACGACGGCCGAATTCGGTGCGACGTTCTTCCAGAATGCTGATCGTGGCCGGTTCGAAGCAGGCCAGAGCGGCGTGCTGAGCCATACTCGGGGCGCTGATGTAGAGGTTCTGGGCGAGTTTTTCCAGCTCACCGACCGCCGCTTCCGGCGCCACCAGCCAACCCAGTCGCCATCCTGTCATGCCGAAATACTTGGAAAAACTATTCAGTACAAAGGCACTGTCATCGACTTCCAGCACGCTGGCCGCATCAGTGCCGTAGGTCAGACCGTGATAGATCTCATCCACCACCAGATGACCGTGACGCTCCTTGATCGCAGCCGACAGGCCCGTCAGCTCATCGCGGGTCAGGATCGTCCCGGTCGGGTTCGCTGGCGATGCCACCAACGCACCGACGCTGTCGTGATCCCAATGGCGTGCAATCAGGTCCGGCGTCAGTTGATAGCGCACGTCTGGACCGACCGGCACCAGTTGCGCTGCGCCTTCCACCAGCCGCAAAAAGTGCCGGTTGCACGGGTATCCCGGGTCCGCCAGCAGCCAGTGCTTGCCCGGATCCACCAACAAGGCGCTGGCCAGCAGCAGCGCCCCGGAACCGCCAGGCGTGATGAGGATTCGCTGCGGATCGATGTTCAAACCGTAACGTTGCTGATAAAAGCCGGAAATGGCCTCACGCAACTCGGGAATGCCACGCGCGGCGGTGTAACGGGTCTTCCCCGCCGTCAATGCGGCCTGGCCGGCCTGAATGATCGGCTCGGCGGTGGTGAAGTCGGGTTCGCCGATTTCCAGGTGGATCACGTCGTGACCAGCGGCTTGCAGTTCATTGGCCCGCGCCAGCAGCGCCATGACATGAAAAGGTTCGATCGCGCGACTGCGGGCACTGTAGGACTGAGCCATTAGCCTTCCTTCAACGGGGAAAAAAACCAATTCTACCCAAGCGCAGGAACGAGCGAGAACCTAAAGCGGTCAGACCGTTATAACGCGGATCTCAAACGACTCAAGCGTGTGTCCCAGGTTTGACTAAAATCAATAATTGATCAGGTCTCCAGCGCCACCAGACAAGGCTTTGCAATCATTTGCAAGCACAGCGGGCCACTACCTCGACATCCGGGAGTAGCGCGGTCCGATTTGATCTGGTAAGTTCGCCCGCTTGCAGCCGCAGGGCCGGCAGGTGTCGGTGATGGAGCAATCCTGCGCAATGGATTACAAGAGTAGAGGCGGTCCATTTCATGCCCACCCAAGCAAAGCAGCAAAACCAGTCGATCAGCGGCTTCGAACCCTACAAAGAAGTAAAGGGCGAGGAATACATGGGCAAGCCCATGCGCGCTCACTTCACCAAGATCCTGAATAAGTGGAAACAGGACTTGATGCAGGAAGTCGACCGTACGGTTGATCACATGAAAGACGAAGCGGCCAACTTCCCGGACCCGGCAGACCGTGCCAGCCAGGAAGAAGAATTCAGCCTCGAGCTGCGTGCCCGCGACCGCGAGCGCAAGTTGATCAAAAAGATCGACAAGACGCTGCAACTGATCGAAGACGAAGAATATGGCTGGTGCGAGTCCTGCGGCGTCGAAATCGGCGTCAAGCGACTGGAAGCCCGCCCTACCGCCGATATGTGCGTTGACTGCAAGACCCTGGCGGAAATCAAGGAAAAGCAAGTCGGCAAGTAATCTCGACTTGAACGAAAAACGGAGCGTGCGAACGCTCCGTTTTTGTTTCTGAAGCATTTTGACTTTAAATAGCCGCCATGACCGCCATCGCCTCCCCCACCTACATCGGGCGCTTCGCCCCCACACCCAGTGGACATCTGCATTTCGGTTCGCTGGTCGCAGCGCTGGCCTCGTACCTCGACGCGCGCTCGGTGGGTGGCCGCTGGCTGATGCGTATGGAGGATCTCGATCCACCACGGGAAGAGCCCGGCGCTCAAGCGGCCATTCTCAAGGCGCTGGAAAGCTACGGTTTCGAGTGGGATGGCGAAATGGTCCGACAGAGTGACCGGCATGATGCCTACGCCGAAGTCCTCAATCGCCTGTTCAATCACGGTCTGGCCTACGCGTGCACCTGTTCACGCAAAACACTTGCGCCCTACCACGGGATTTATCCAGGGTTGTGCCGCAACGCCGGTCATGACACTAAAGATGCTGCGATTCGCCTGCGTGTCCCCGAGCTGGAATATCACTTCATCGACCGGGTGCAAGGCGAATACCGCCAACACCTGGGCCGGGAAGTCGGCGATTTCGTGATTCGTCGCCGCGACGGGCTCTACGCCTATCAACTGGCGGTGGTGCTGGACGACGCCTGGCAAGGCATTACCGATATCGTCCGCGGCGCCGATCTGCTCGACTCCACACCGCGCCAGCTCTACTTGCAAGAACTGCTTGGCCTGCCGCAACCGCGCTATCTGCATATCCCGCTAATCACCCAGCCCGATGGCAACAAGCTCGGCAAGTCCTATCGTTCGCCGCCGTTGACCGAAGATCAGGCGACCCCTTTGTTGCTGCGTGCGTTGCGCGCATTGGGGCAGAATCCCGGTGCCGAACTGGCTTACGCCACACCACGGGAAGTGCTGAACTGGGGCATCGCCCACTGGGATGCAGTGTTGATCCCGCGCACACTCAACCTGCCCGAAGCACAACTACAGTGATCACACTTGCAGTGGCGCGCCCATCCGTTACCATCGCCGCACGTTTTCGGGCACGCGCATAAAAAAGAGAGGCCGGGATGTACATCTATCGCTTGGTCCTGCTCCTGGTAGTGGGGATTTATCTGTTCTCCCCGGCCATCATGGATTGGTGGATCGACGCCACTGGCGCCTGGTATCGCCCTTATCTGCTCTGGCTGATTCTGATCGTCGTGACCTTCATCCTGCAGAGCCAAAAAGATGCCGATGAGCTTTAGCCTGACCCAGATGATCCTGATCAGCGCCGCCTACCTGGCGGTGCTGTTCGGCGTAGCCTGGGTCAGCGAACGGGGCATGATCCCCCGGGCAATCATTCGCCACCCGCTGACGTACACCCTGTCGCTGGGCGTGTATGCCAGTGCGTGGGCGTTTTACGGCACGGTGGGCCTGGCCTATCAATACGGCTACGGATTTTTGTCCAGCTATCTGGGCGTCTCCGGCGCGTTTCTGCTGGCACCGGTGCTTTTGTATCCGATCCTGAAAATCACCCGCACGTATCAGCTGTCGTCGCTGGCCGATCTGTTCGCCTTCCGCTTCCGCAGCACCTGGGCCGGCGCACTGACCACGATCTTCATGCTGATCGGCGTGCTGCCGTTGCTGGCGTTGCAGATTCAGGCGGTGGCCGACTCCATCGGCATCCTCACCCGCGAGCCGGTACAACATCGCGTAGCCCTGAGCTTCTGCGCACTGATTACGCTGTTCACGATTTTCTTCGGTTCCCGCCACATTGCCACCCGCGAGAAACACGAAGGCCTGGTGTTCGCGATTGCTTTCGAGTCGGTGATCAAGCTGATCGCCATCGGCGGCGTTGGTCTCTATGCGCTGTATGGCGTGTTCGACGGCCCGCAACAGCTGGAACTGTGGCTGCTGCAAAACCAGACCGCGCTCGCCGCTTTGCACACGCCATTGCAGGAAGGCCCATGGCGCACGCTGCTGCTGGTGTTCTTCGCTTCGGCGATTGTGATGCCGCACATGTACCACATGACGTTTACCGAAAACCTCAACCCGCGCTCGCTGGTCAGTGCGAGCTGGGGCTTGCCGCTGTTCCTGCTGTTGATGAGCTTGGCGGTACCGCTGATTCTCTGGGCCGGACTGAAACTGGGCGCCACCACCAACCCGGAATATTTCACGCTGGGCATTGGTATCGCGGCCAACAGCAAGGCTTTGGCGCTATTGGCCTATATCGGCGGATTGTCGGCGGCCAGCGGTTTGATCATTGTCACCACCCTGGCCCTGTCCGGGATGGCGCTGAACCATTTGGTACTGCCGCTCTATCAGCCGCCAGCCGAAGGCAATATCTACCGCTGGCTGAAATGGACCCGCCGGGGGCTGATCGTCGCGATCATCATGGCTGGTTATGGTTTCTACCTTCTGCTGGGCGCGGAACAGGATCTGGCGAATCTGGGCATCGTCGCCTTTGTCGCCACCCTGCAGTTCCTGCCGGGCGTGCTGTCGGTACTGTACTGGCCGACCGCCAACCGCCGTGGTTTCATCGCCGGTTTGCTCGCGGGGATTCTGGTGTGGCTGGTGACCATGCTGCTGCCGCTGGTCGGCAATCTGCAAGGCTTCTACATACCGCTGCTGAACATGATCTACGTGCTGGACGACACCAGTTGGCACATGGCAGCGATCGCCTCGCTGGCTGCCAACGTGCTGATGTTTACCCTGATTTCGCTGTTCACCAACGCCAGCAGCGAAGAGGCCAGCGCCGCCGAAGCCTGTGCCGTGGACAACGTGCGCCGGCCGCAACGCCGCGAACTGCACGCCGCCTCACCTCAGGAGTTCGCCACACAGCTTGCAAAACCATTGGGTGCGAAAGCGGCGCAGAAAGAAGTCGAACAGGCCCTGCGCGATCTCTACCTGCCTTTCGATGAGCGCCGGCCTTACGCCTTGCGCCGCTTGCGCGACCGTATCGAAGCCAACCTCTCCGGCCTGATGGGGCCGAGCGTGGCTCAGGACATGGTCGAAACATTCCTGCCTTATAAGGCCGGCGGCGAAAACTACGTCACCGAAGACATCCACTTCATCGAAAGTCGCCTCGAGGATTACCACTCGCGCCTGACCGGGCTTGCCGCCGAACTCGATGCCCTGCGCCGCTATCACCGCCAGACCTTGCAGGAATTGCCAATGGGCGTCTGCTCGTTGGCCAAGGATCAGGAAATCCTCATGTGGAACAAAGCCATGGAGGAGCTGACCGGGATTGCCGCGCAGCGGGTGGTCGGATCGCGGCTGAGCACCATTGCCGATCCGTGGAAAGAGCTGCTGCAAGGCTTCATCAATCTGCCGGACGAGCATTTACACAAACAGCACCTGGCCCTCGACGGCCAGACCCGCTGGCTTAACTTGCACAAAGCGGCGATCGACGAACCGCTCGCACCGGGTAACAGTGGCTTGGTACTGCTGGTGGAAGACCTGACCGAAACCCAGATGCTCGAAGACAAACTGGTGCACTCCGAGCGCTTGGCCAGCATCGGTCGACTGGCCGCCGGCGTGGCCCATGAAATCGGCAACCCGATCACCGGCATTGCCTGTCTGGCGCAGAACCTGCGCGAAGAACGCGAAGAAGACAGCGAATTGAAGGAAATCAGCGGGCAGATCCTGGAGCAGACCAAACGCGTGTCGCGCATCGTTCAGTCGCTGATGAGCTTCGCCCACGCCGGCAGTCATCAGCACAGCGACGAGCCCGTCTGTCTGGCGGAAGTGGCCCAGGATGCCATCGGTTTGCTGGCCCTGAACCGACGCAATTTCGAAGTGCAGTTCTACAACCTGTGCGATCCCGACCACTGGGTCGAAGGCGACCCGCAGCGGCTTGCACAAGTACTGATCAACCTGCTCTCAAACGCCCGCGACGCCTCGCCTCCCGGAAGTGCGGTGCGGGTCAAAAGCGAAGCCGGCGAACACACGGTCGACTTGATCGTGGAAGACGAAGGCAGCGGTATTCCGAAGAACATCATGGATAGATTGTTCGAACCTTTCTTCACCACCAAGGATCCTGGCGAAGGCACCGGTCTGGGCCTTGCACTGGTCTATTCCATCGTTGAAGAGCATTATGGACAAATCACCATCGACAGCCCGGCTGATGTTCAAAGCCAACGCGGCACCCGTCTCCGGGTGACCTTGCCGCGTCATGTCGAAGCGACGTCCGCTGTGAACTGAGACCGTCGAGAGTATCGAATCAATGCCGCACATTTTGATCGTCGAAGACGAAACAATTATCCGCTCCGCCTTGCGCCGCCTGCTGGAACGTAACCAGTACCAGGTCAGCGAAGCCGGTTCAGTGCAGGAAGCACAAGAACGCTTCACCATTCCCACGTTCGACCTGATCGTCAGCGACCTGCGTCTGCCTGGCGCGCCTGGCACCGAGTTGATCAAACTCGGCCAGGGCACTCCGGTGCTGATCATGACCAGCTACGCCAGCCTGCGTTCGGCGGTCGACTCGATGAAGATGGGTGCGGTGGATTACATCGCCAAGCCTTTCGATCACGATGAAATGCTGCAAGCCGTCGCGCGAATCCTGCGTGACCGTCAAGCAGTGCAAGCCAGCGGTGAGCCGCTCGCCGGTAAAGCCGGTAATGGCGCCGCGAAACCGGGCGCCAGCAACA
Organism: Pseudomonas sp. NPDC098740; assembly: GCF_044760065.1. Classification (NCBI taxonomy): domain Bacteria; kingdom Pseudomonadati; phylum Pseudomonadota; class Gammaproteobacteria; order Pseudomonadales; family Pseudomonadaceae; genus Pseudomonas; species Pseudomonas sp. NPDC098740. Next base: position 25,446 of record NZ_JBIWAM010000023.1, read on the forward strand.
ACAACGGCGAAATCGGCATCATCGGCTCCTGCCCGCCTATGCAGGATCTGTACAGCAAGATCCGCAAGGTCGCGCCAACCGACTCCAATGTCCTGATCCAGGGCGAATCCGGCACTGGTAAAGAACTGGTGGCGCGCGCCCTGCACAATTTGTCCAAACGCGCCAAGGCGCCGATGATTTCGGTGAACTGCGCAGCCATTCCGGAAAGCCTGATCGAGTCCGAACTGTTCGGCCACGAAAAAGGCGCGTTCACTGGCGCCAGCGCCGGGCGTGCCGGCCTGGTAGAAGCCGCCGACGGCGGCACCTTGTTCCTCGACGAAATCGGCGAACTGCCACTGGAAGCCCAGGCCCGCCTGCTGCGCGTGCTGCAGGAAGGTGAAATTCGTCGTGTGGGTTCGGTGCAGTCACAGAAAGTCGATGTGCGCCTGATTGCCGCGACTCACCGGGACCTCAAGAGCCTGGCGAAGATCGGCCAGTTCCGTGAAGACTTGTATTACCGCCTTCACGTGATCGCCCTGAAACTGCCGGCCCTGCGCGAGCGCGGCGCCGACGTCAACGAAATTGCCAACGCGTTCCTGGCGCGGCAGAGCGCGCGGGTCAACCGCACCGACCTGAAGTTCGCCCCGGATGCCGAGCAGGCCATTCGTCATTACTCCTGGCCGGGTAACGTTCGGGAGTTGGAAAACGCCGTAGAGCGTGCCGTCATCCTGTGCGAGAGCCCGGAGATTTCCGCCGAGCTGCTGGGGATCGACATCGAACTGAGCGATCTGGACGATGACGATTTCATCGGCCTGCCCCCACAACAGGGCAGCGCCACCGGTAACAATAGCCATGAGCCGACCGAAGACCTGTCACTGGAAGATTACTTCCAGCACTTCGTTCTCGAGCATCAGGACCACATGACCGAAACCGAGTTGGCGCGCAAACTCGGTGTCAGTCGCAAATGCCTGTGGGAACGCCGTCAGCGCCTGGGCATTCCGCGGCGCAAGACCGGAGTGGCCAGCGAGAGCTGAACCGTGCCTGTCTGATGCGCGAGTAACACGTCACCTTGTGAAAAAACTGTTACCTCAGCTTTTTCACGTAACAGAAGCCGGGGCTTACGGTAACGAAGCCCCGGTTTTTTTTGGCCTCTAAAAACCTCACCAGCTCGCCTAACCCCTTGTTTTACTGGGCCTCACAAAAGTTGGCACGCACCCTGCTATATGTTTGGTACAAGAACAATAACAAGCAATGCACAAGACAATAAAAATAAGACGTATCGACTCACGCACAATAAAAACAAGACGGCGAGAGGCGCAGCTAACTGATTCTTTTGGAGAGGCGTTGTATTTGGGGCTTGCCCCACGACCAGGCCGAGAACAACAAAAAACTGTCAAAAGACAGAGCCTGAACTGGTTGGATCGCAAGATCACTGCAACACAGCGACCAAAGCAATCCGTTTGCTCTTGGCTCCCGATTGGGAGGGTCGTGAAGGAAAAACTTCATGGCGAGGGCACTCAACAAAAACAAGAAGCCCGAATCAAAAATAAAAATAGAGCACGCAACTACTTTCTTGGGGAGCTTCGGCTCCCCTTGTAGTTTCTGCGATTCGGCATTCACGCTGCCCCTGTAGCTGCCGAGGCTGCGAGGCTGCGTTCGACTACGCAGTAGTCGCAATATGGGCAACCGGCTTTCTCCTGACACACCGCAATCTCAGGTTTTACGACGGCTTCGTCCGAACGCGGCCCGCACCGAACGCAGCCTCGCGCTGCTCGGCAGCTGCTACATGCCTATGCGTACCAGCCCCTGCTTCAAGCGCTTGCGCAGCTTCCTACACCATCCCCCGACTAAATGCTAGAATCCCCGCCCATCATGCGGTCATTCTTCGTTTTGGCCGAACATTCCTTCAAACAGTGCATCCCATGCTGAAGAAGCTGTTCCAGTCATTCCGTTCTCCCAAGCGTCATACGCAACACATTCGCAGCACGCCTGAAGTGCTCAACAGCGGCCAACATTCGCTGCAAAAGGCCCAATTCAGTCGCTACGCGGTGAACATCGTCGAACGCCTGCAGAACGCCGGTTATCAGGCTTACCTGGTCGGCGGCTGTGTGCGTGACATGCTGCTCGGCATCACGCCAAAAGATTTCGACGTCGCCACCAGTGCCACGCCTGAACAGGTTCGGGCCGAATTCCGCAACGCGCGGATCATCGGTCGACGCTTCAAGCTGGTGCATATCCACTTCGGCCGCGAAATCATTGAAGTCGCGACCTTCCGCGCCAATCACCCGCAAAGCGATGAAGAGGAAGACAGCAACCAGTCCTCGCGCAACGAGAGCGGGCGCATCCTGCGCGATAATGTCTACGGCACGCTGGAAGAAGACGCGCAACGCCGCGACTTCACCATCAACGCCTTGTATTACGATCCGGTCAGCGAGCGCATCCTCGACTACGCCAACGGCGTACACGACATCCGCAATCACCTGATCCGCCTGATCGGCGATCCGAAGCAACGCTACCAGGAAGATCCGGTACGGATGCTGCGAGCCGTGCGTTTCGCCGCCAAGCTGAATTTCGGCATCGAAAAACACAGCGCCGCGCCAATCCGTGAACTGGCGCCGATGCTGCGCGAGATTCCATCGGCCCGCCTGTTCGAAGAAGTACTCAAGCTGTTCCTCTCCGGCCATGCCGCGGACACCTTCGAGATGCTGGTCGACCTGCAGCTGTTCGATCCGCTGTTCCCGGCCAGTGCCGAGGCGCTGGAATACAACCCGACGTACACCCACACGCTGATCAGCGAAGCGTTGATCAACACCGATCTGCGGATCAAACAGAACAAACCGGTGACCCCGGCGTTCCTGTTTGCGGCGCTGCTTTGGCCTGCCCTGCCGGCTCGTGTATTGCGCTTGCAAGAACGTGGCATGCCGCCGATTCCGGCCATGCAGGAAGCCGCTCATGAACTGATCGCCGAACAGTGCCAGCGCATCGCGATTCCGAAACGCTTCACCATGCCGATCCGCGAGATCTGGGACATGCAAGAGCGTCTGCCACGCCGCAGCGGCAAGCGCGCCGACCTGTTGCTGGACAACCCGCGGTTCCGTGCCGGTTACGACTTCCTGCTGCTGCGCGAAAGCGCCGGCGAGCAGACCGATGGCCTGGGCGAATGGTGGACGGACTATCAGGACGCCAACGACAGCGAACGTCGCGACATGATCCGCGACCTCAGCGGCAAGGACGACGGCACCGGAGCTCCACGCAAACGTCGCCGCAGCGGTGGCGCCAAGCGCAAACGCACCGCCGGCGCACCGAGCGCGACGGGCGAGTAATCCATGGAACGCATCTACATCGGCATGGGCAGCAATCTGGCTGCCCCCGCCGAACAATTGCGCAGCGCCGTCGAGGCGCTGGCGCAGTTGCCGCAAACCGAACTGATCGGGGTTTCCGCGTTTTATCAGAGCGACTCGCTGCTGCCCGGCCAACCGCGTTACACCAACGCGGTTGCCGCCCTCGACAGCACACTCCCGCCACTTGAGCTGCTGGATGCGCTGCAAGCCATCGAGAACGGACAGGGCCGCGAGCGCCTTGAACGTTGGGGGCCGCGTACGCTGGATCTCGACATCGTACTGTTCGGTGATCGGCTGATCGATGAACCTCGCCTCAAGGTGCCTCACTACCATATGCAGGAACGAGCTTTCGTTCTCTATCCACTGGCCGAACTGGCGCCTGCGGATTTGCGTCTCGCTGATGGTCGAAGCCTGAAGGAATTACTCGCGAGCTGCCCGTTCGTCGGGCTGGAACGCCTTTCCCAAAATTGACAAAAATCTCCTGTGGGAGCGAGCCTGCTCGGGAAAGCGACCTCATATTCACCATTTCCGTTGAATGTCAGATCGCTTTCGCGAGCAGGCTCGCTCCCACAATGGTTTGTGTCGCCTCAAAGATCCGCAGCAGCAAAAAGTTGCTGAATCGCATCAGTTACCCCGGTAACACCCCTGGCGTAACAATGCGGTAACACACGCAATTGACTTCCCGAGTTCTCCTCACGACTATAGGCGTCCCGCTGCCGCCAACACGGCGTTGAAGGGCGCAATCCAGGCCTTAAAAGCACGACAACAGACCGTGCGCCTGTATTTAACGAAGAATCACGCGCGTTACTCGCAGTAGTTTCCACAGCGCCTGAATGAGGAACTTTTCATGCCAGCCATCACACTGACCACTCTGCAAGGTCTCAAGCAAAAAGGTGAAAAAATCACCATGCTGACCTGCTATGACGCGACCTTCGCCCACGCCTGCAATGAGGCTGGTGTCGAAGTACTGCTGGTGGGCGACTCCCTTGGCATGGTTTTGCAAGGTCACGACAGCACCCTGCCGGTCACCACCGCTGAAATGGCTTACCACGTGGCGTCCGTCAAACGCGGTAACACCGATGCGTTGATCCTCGCCGACCTGCCCTTCATGGCCTACGCCACCACCGAACAAGCCATGACCAACAGTGCCCTGTTGATGCAGGCGGGTGCGCACATGGTCAAGGTTGAAGGTGCGCTGTGGCTGGCGGAATCGATCCGTCTGCTGGCCGAACGCGGTATCCCGGTGTGCGCCCACATGGGGCTGACACCGCAATCGGTGAATATCCTCGGCGGTTACAAAGTCCAGGGCCGTAGCGAGAACCAGGCACGCCAGATGCGCGCCGATGCCATCGCGCTGGAGCAGGCGGGTGCATCCATGTTGCTGCTCGAGTGCGTACCGAGCGAACTGGCTCAGGAAATTACCCAGGCAGTGGGTATTCCGGTGATCGGCATCGGCGCCGGCAGTGGCACTGACGGCCAGGTACTGGTTCTGCACGACATGCTCGGCCTGTCGATCACTGGCCGTGTGCCGAAGTTCGTGAAGAACTTCATGGCCGGGCAACAAAACATTCAAGCGGCGCTTGGTGCGTACGTCACTGAAGTCAAAGCGGCGACTTTCCCTGGTATCGAACACGGATTCTCTGCATGAACACCGTAAAAACCGTACGCGAATTGCGGGCCGCCGTGGCCCGTGCCCGTGGCGAAGGCAAGCGAATCGGCTTCGTGCCGACCATGGGCAACCTGCACAGCGGTCATGTTGCACTGGTGACCAAAGCCACCCAACGGGTGGATTTCGTGGTCGCGAGCATTTTCGTCAATCCGTTGCAGTTCGGCGCCGGCGAAGACCTCGACAAGTATCCGCGCACCCTCGCAGCCGATCAGGAGAAACTGCTCCAGGCCGGTTGCCACTTGCTGTTCGCGCCAACCGTTGAAGAAATGTATCCCGACGGCATGGTCGGCCAGACCCGCGTCAGCGTTCCGCAACTCTCCGAAGGCCTCTGCGGCGCCAGCCGTCCCGGGCATTTCGAAGGTGTGGCGACGGTGGTCACCAAGCTGTTCAACATGGTCCAGCCGGACCTGGCGATCTTCGGCCAGAAAGACTTTCAGCAACTGGCGGTGATCCGCGCCCTGGTGCATGACCTGAACATGCCGATCCAGATTATCGGCGAACCGACGGTACGTGCAGCCGATGGCCTGGCGCTGTCGTCGCGCAATGGTTTCCTCAGCGAAGAACAGCGGGCCATTGCGCCGGTTGTGTATCGCGGTTTGAGCCAGATTGCCGACGCGATCAAACAGGGCGAACGGGATTTCCCGGCCGTAATCAGCGCGCAGATCAAGCAGCTTGAAACGGCTGGTTTGCGTCCTGATTATCTGGAAATTCGCCATGCGCTGACCTTGCGCCCGGCAACTGCGCAAGATCGGGATCTGGTGATTCTGGTGGCGGCGTTCCTGGGTACAACGCGGTTGATCGATAACCTGCATCTGAACCTCGACGCTGCGGTTTAAACGGCAAGATCAAAGAATAAACAACAAGATCAAAAACTGAACGGCTAGATCAAAAGATCGCAGCCTACGGCAGCTTCTACGCGCCTGTGGGCGCTGCCCGCCGTTCGATTCCGACCTGGGGAAACAACTCATGCACGCCATCATGCTCAAAGCCAAGCTGCATCGCGCCGAAGTCACCCACGCTGTACTCGATTACGAAGGTTCTTGCGCCATCGACGGCGAATGGCTGGACCTGTCCGGCATTCGTGAGTACGAACAGATCCAGATCTACAACGTCGACAATGGTGAACGCTTCACCACCTACGCGATTCGTGGCGAGGAAGGCTCGCGCATGATCTCGGTCAACGGTGCCGCAGCGCACAAGGCCAAGGTGGGTGACCGCGTGATCATCTGCGCATACGCCCACTACAGCGAAGCCGAGCTGCTCAACTTCAAGCCACGCATGCTCTACATGGCGCCGGGTAATGAACTGAGCCATACCAGCAATGCCATTCCGGTTCAGGTCGCCTGATCCAGTCTTAGCCCTCCCCTTCCGTTTGTCGGACCGTTCCCTGCTCGATGTATAAAAAAGTACCGGGAACGGGTCAGACAAAGTCAAGACAGATCGCAGCGCGAGGTTTACTGTATTCGCCCTGTGTCATGAAATCGTGTCGACGCAGTTCACCGGACGCCCATCCACAGCGCTCCGGTATTTTTAGTGTTCAAAAGGCCGTTCAAGTAAAAAGGAAACCCGCAGCGATGGCGTATTACCGCACCCCTCAAGACGTTACCGCTCTGCCCGCCTGGCAAGCGTTGAATGACCACCGCCAAGCCATGCAGGATTTCAGCATGCGCGAAGCCTTTAATGCCGATCCGCAGCGCTTTACCCAATTCACCCTCAGCAGCTGCGGCCTGTTTCTCGACTACTCGAAGAACCTGATCAACGCCCAGACCCGCAATCTGCTGGTGGGCCTGGCCAACGAAGTCGACCTCCAGGGCGCGATCAAAGCGCTGTTCGAAGGCGAAATCGTCAACTCCTCCGAAGGTCGTCCGGCCTTGCACACCGCCCTGCGCCGTCCGGTCGGCGACAAGCTGTCGGTCAACGGCGTCAACGTGATGCCGGAAGTGCACAAGGTCCTGAACCAGATCACCGACCTCGTGGGCCGTATCCACGACGGTTTGTGGCGCGGCTACTCCGAGAAGCCGATCACTGACGTGGTGAACATCGGCATCGGTGGCTCGTTCCTCGGCCCGGAGCTGGTCTCCGAAGCGCTGCTGTCCTACGCCCAGAAAGGCGTGCGCTGCCATTACCTGGCGAACATCGACGGCAGTGAGTTCCACGAACTGACCATGAAACTGCGCGCCGAAACCACGCTGTTCATCGTTTCGTCGAAATCCTTCAACACCCTCGAAACCCTGAAGAATGCCCAGGCCGCACGTGCCTGGTACCTGGCTCAGGGTGGTTCGGAAGCCGAGCTGTACCGTCACTTCATCGCCGTCTCCAGCAACAATGCAGCGGCGGTGGCATTCGGGATCCGCGAAGAAAACATCTTCCCTATGTGGGACTGGGTTGGCGGCCGTTACTCGCTGTGGTCGGCCATCGGTTTGCCGATTGCCCTGGCCATCGGCATGTCGAACTTCAAGGAACTGCTGTCCGGTGCCTACACCATGGACCAGCATTTCCAGAGCGCGCCCTTCGACCAGAACATGCCGGTGTTGCTGGCGTTGCTCGGCGTCTGGTACGGCAACTTCTGGGGTGCACAGAGCCACGCGATCCTGCCGTACGACCACTACCTGCGCAACATCACCAAGCACTTGCAACAGTTGGACATGGAATCCAACGGCAAGAGCGTGCGTCAGGACGGCACTCCAGTGTCCACCGACACAGGCCCGGTGATCTGGGGCGGCGTCGGCTGCAACGGTCAGCATGCGTATCACCAGTTGCTGCACCAGGGCACCCAACTGATCCCGGCCGACTTCATCGTGCCGATCGTCAGCTTCAACCCGGTGTCCGACCACCACCAGTGGCTGTATGCCAACTGCCTGTCGCAAAGCCAGGCGCTGATGCTGGGCAAGACCCTTGCCGAAGCCGAAGCCGAGTTGCGCGACAAGGGCATGAGCGAAGAAGAGGTGCACAAAATCGCACCGCAAAAGGTGATCCCGGGCAACCGTCCAAGCAACACCTTGGTGGTTGAGCGCATCAGCCCGCGCCGTCTCGGCGCATTGGTGGCGATGTACGAGCACAAAGTCTTTGTGCAAAGCGTGATCTGGGGCATCAACGCCTTCGACCAATGGGGCGTGGAGCTGGGTAAAGAGCTCGGTAAAGGCGTCTACAACCGCCTGGTCGGCAGCGAAGAAACCCCGGCTGACGATGCTTCGACCCAAGGCCTGATCAACTACTTCCGCGGTCGTCACCGCGGGTGATAGGCTGAAGGGGCGGCTTACCCGCCCCTTCTACTTGCAGCATCGACAGTTCCACGGCACCGGGTTTACCGCAAAATCGGTGGCGTGCGCTATCACTGTAGGAGCTGCCGAAGGTTGCGATCTTTTGATTTTGATTGTTAAAAACAAGATCAAAAGATCGCAGCCTTCGGCAGCTCCTACGAGGGTCGCGCAGCTCCCCTCTTGTCGCAAAACAAGAATAAGGAACCGTCATGTTCGATATCAGCACGTTCCCCCAAGCCGATGCCGTCCGCCGGGCTGCACAGTTAAGTCAGGACGACTACACGCGCCTGTACCGCCAATCCATCGACCACCCCAGCACCTTCTGGGCTGAACAGGCCACACGCTTTCTCGACTGGAGTACGCCGTGGGATACCGTCCAGCGCTATAACCTGAAAACCGGTGAGGCGAGCTGGTTCGCCGGCGGAAAGTTAAATGTCAGTTACAACTGCATCGACCGCCACCTGGAAAAGCGCGGCGATCAAATCGCGATCATCTGGGAAGGCGACGACCCTGCCGAATCCGCGCAGATCACCTACAAAAAACTTCATCACAACGTCTGTCGCCTGGCCAACGTGCTCAAAAGCCGTGGCGTGAAGAAAGGCGACCGCGTGTGCATCTACATGCCGATGATCCCCGAAGCCGCCTACGCCATGCTCGCCTGCACGCGCATTGGTGCGGTGCATTCGGTGGTGTTCGGTGGTTTCTCTCCGGACTCTGTGCGTGACCGGATTCTCGATGCCGACTGCCGCACCGTGATCACCGCCGATGAAGGCGTGCGCGGCGGTAAAGTCGTGCCGCTCAAGCAGAAGGTCGACAAGGCGCTGCAAAGTTGCCCGAACGTGAGCACCGTCATCGTGGTCGAGCGCACTCAGGGCGAAGTGGACTGGGTTGACGGTCGGGACATCTGGTATCACCAGGCGCTGCGCGACGTCAGTGACGATTGTCCGCCTGAACCGATGGACGCCGAAGACCCGCTGTTTATCCTCTACACCTCCGGCAGCACCGGCAAACCCAAAGGCGTGCTGCACACCACCGGCGGCTACCTGCTGCAAGCGGCGATGACCTTCAAGTACGTGCTCGACTACCGTGACGACGAAGTCTTCTGGTGCACCGCCGATGTCGGCTGGGTCACCGGCCACAGCTACATCGTCTACGGTCCGCTGGCCAACGGCGCGACCACGCTGATCTTCGAAGGCGTGCCGAGCTACCCGAGCAGCTCGCGCTTCTGGCAGGTGATCGACAAGCACCATGTGAACATTTTCTATACCGCCCCGACCGCCCTGCGCTCCCTGATGCGTGAAGGCCCCGAACCGTTGAAGGAAACTTCCCGCGCGAGCCTCAGATTACTCGGCAGTGTCGGTGAGCCCATCAACCCGGAAGCGTGGGAGTGGTACTTCAATGCTGTCGGCGAACAGCGTTGTCCGATCGTCGATACCTGGTGGCAGACCGAAACTGGCGGCATCATGCTCAGCCCTCTGGTCAGCGCTCAAAGGATCAAACCCGGTTGCGCCACGCAACCGATGTTCGGCGTGCAACCGGTGTTGCTCGATGAAGCAGGCAAGGAAATCAAAGGCGCCGGCAGCGGTGTGCTGGCGATCAAATCCAGCTGGCCGGCGCAGATCCGCAGTGTCTATGGCGACCCGCAACGAATGGTCGACACCTACTTCAAGCCCTACCCCGGTTACTACTTCACCGGCGACGGCGCCCGGCGCGATGAGGATGGCGATTATTGGATCACCGGGCGCATCGACGACGTGATCAACGTTTCCGGGCACCGCATCGGCACCGCGGAAGTGGAAAGCGCGCTCGTGCTGCACGACAGCATCGCCGAAGCGGCGGTGGTCGGTTACCCGCACGACGTCAAGGGTCAGGGCATCTACGCCTTCGTCACCCCCATGAAAGGCACCGAGCCCAGTGACGAACTGAAGAAAGCATTGCTCGCCCACGTCAGCGAGGAAATCGGCAGCTTCGCCAAACCGGACCTGATCCAGTGGGCGCCGGCCTTGCCGAAAACCCGTTCGGGCAAGATCATGCGGCGCATTCTGCGCAAGATCGCCTGCAACGAACTGGACAGCCTGGGTGACACCTCGACGCTGGCTGATCCAAGCGTGGTCCAGGGCTTGATCGACAAACGTCTGAACCAATAACCCCGGCGCGGCCACCACTGGCCGCGCATTTTTTTCCCCCACTGAGTTGCCATGGAATTCATCCGTACCCGCATCGAAACCCAACTCATGAGCCTGACCGGTCTGTCCCTCGGCAAGCTCGACCTGGAAAACCCCAAAGGCGATCCCGGCCTGTTCGGTCCCGATTCGGTGAGCTGGCAAGTCCACGGCGACTTCAGCAGCATGCTGATTGGCGGCATCAGTGCGCTGATGCTGCAAGCCTTGCATCCGCTGGCCTTGGCCGGAGTCTGGGATCACTCGAATTTTCGCGAAGACATGATCGGCCGATTGCGCCGCACCAGTCAGTTCATCTCCGGGACTACGTTCGGTTCGCGCAAAGACGCCGACTGGCTGATCGAGAAAGTCCGCACCATTCACCTGCAAGTGGTCGGTACCGCGCCGGATGGCCGGCCTTACGCCGCCAGCGATCCCGACTTGCTGACGTGGGTGCACGTGGCCGAGGTCAGCAACTTCCTCGCCGCGCATTTGCGCTATCGCAATCCACACTTGTCCATGGCTGATCAGGACCGTTACTACGGCGAAATCGCGCTGGTTGCTGAGCGGTTGGGCGCCCGTGATGTGCCGCGAAGCCGCAAGGAAATTGCTGATTACCTTGAACGAATCCGCCCGCAACTGCTGTGCGACCAACGCAGTCGCGAGGTGTTGCGACTGCTGTTGAACGCGCCCGCCCCCAGCCGTCTGGCCAAACCGTTTGGCGGCTTGATGATGCAGGCCGGGATCGATCTGCTGCCGGACTGGGCCAGTGACATGCTCAGCGTCAATCAGACCTCGCTGCAACGCAAGTTGATCCGCGCCAGCGTCATGCGTAGTGCGCCGATGATGCGCTGGGCGATGCGTAATGGCTCGGTGCAGCGCGCCAAGCGGCGGATGGGGTTGCTCAGCTAAGCGCTTAAAAGCTTCGCGAGCAGGCTCACTCCCACATTGGATGCGTGTTGTTCATCAAATCATTGTGGGAGCGAGCCTGCTCGCGAAGGCATCACCGCGGTCCCGCGCCAAGCTGTTAAACTCCCGCGCCAAATTCCCTCCTGCAAGGCGCCCAGCATGTCTTCCTTGAATCAGGCGCTGCGCGCCGCCCTCGATAGTCGTCAGGACCTGCTGGCCGAACTGCATCAGCAAGGCACCGATTGCTATCGACTGTTCCACGGCAGCCAGGAAGGCGCCGGCGGCCTGACGATCGACCGCTACGGCCCGCAATTGCTGGTGCAAAGCTTTCACCAGTCGCTGGAGCGAGATGCGCTGCTGCAAATGCACGACACCATCAATCAGCACCTGGGCCTCGAAACGCTGCTGGTGTACAACGATCGCTCCCGTGGCAACTCGCGCATCGACCGTGAAGACATCGTCTACCGCGCCGACGAAGCCGCCCTGCAAGACCTGATCGGCCACGAATGGGGCCTGAATTACCGGGTCCGCGGCCGCCACGCCGGCCAGGATCCGCTGCTGTTCCTCGACCTGCGCACCACGCGCGGCTGGGTCAAGCAGCACAGCAAAAACAAAAGTGTGCTGAACCTGTTCGCCTACACCTGTGGCGTCGGCCTGAGTGCTGCGGCCGGTGGCGCTAGCGAAGTCTGCAACCTCGACTTCGCTGAGGGCAACCTGGCCGTCGGCCGTGAGAACGGCCTGCTCAATCCGCAATTGCCGACCATGGACTTCATCCAGTCCGATTATTTCCCGGCCATCCGCCAACTGGCGGGCTTGCCGATCAGCCAGCGCCGCGGGCAAAAACTGCCGAGCTATCAGCGTCTGGAACAGCGTCAGTACGATCTGGTGCTGCTGGACCCGCCGGCCTGGGCCAAGAGCGCTTTTGGCACCGTCGACTTGCTGCGCGACTATCAGAGCCTGCTCAAACCCGCGCTGCTGGCCACCGCCGACAATGGCGTGCTGATCTGCTGCAATAACCTGGCAAAAGTCAGCATGGACGACTGGCGCGAGCAAGTTTTGCGTTGTGCAGAGAAAGCCGGCCGGCCAGTGCGCGAGTGGACAGCGATGAAACCGGGCGGCGATTTTCCGTCAATGGATGAGCAGCCGCCGCTGAAAACCCTGATTCTGCAGCTCTGAGATTCGTCCGGAAAATCAGATAAATCCTATAAAGCATGATCACTTCGGAACCGGAATCGCGTGCCATACTCCAACGCACTCCGATTCAGACAGATGAAGCCGCACATGCCCAAAGGATTGATTCGCGCTATTGGCGCTCTGTTGACCGCTCTAGCCCTCTACAGCCTGCTGGGGTTTCTGATTTTGCCGGGTATCGCGTTACGGGTGGCCAATCAACAATTGGCCAGTTACGCGACGACGCCCGCGACGATTTCGCGGATCGAACTCAACCCGTTCAGCCTTGAAGTGACCCTGTGGGGCTTGATCATCGGCGATCCGGGCAAGGAGCAGGTCGGCTTCGAGCGGCTGTATGCCAATCTCCAGATCGACAGCCTCTGGACCAAGGCGCTGCACCTGTCCGATATCGACATAGACAAACCCAAGACCGAAATCCTCTTCGGCAAGGACGGTAAGCTCAATCTGCTTGGCCTGTTCAAAATCCCCGCCAGTGAGCCGACCCCGGCCGACCCGAACGCCAAACCGTTCCCGTTGCGCATCGAGCGGATCAAACTGGCCGACGGCTATGTGCACTTCCAGGATGCACGGCCCAGCGAGCCGATCGAATTCCTCTACGACAAACTCGACTTCGAGCTGAAAAACCTCAGTACCCTGCCAGAAGATAACGCCGACATGACCCTGGTGGCCGCCGGCCCTGCCGGTGGACAGATCGACTGGACCGGTAATTTCAGCCTGATCCCGATCGCCTCCGAAGGTAAGTTGAAAGTCACCGATGCCAACATGAAAGTCTGGTGGCCTTACGTGCGCGATTCGGTGCCGTTGGATCTGGAAAACGGCACCCTGAACCTGAGCACCGATTACAAGCTGAACCTGTCCAAAGAAACCGAACTGCTGCTGAGCAACGTCGCCGTCAGCGTCGCGCCTTTCAACATCAAGGCACCGGACGGTCGGCCGCTGGCGAAGCTTGGGCGGCTGGACATCAGCGAAACCACCGTAGACCTGGCCAAGCAGCAAGTGGTCGTCGGCAAGATCCGCAGCCAGAAACTGGAAACCTGGGCCACCCTTGAAGCCGACGGCCAACTCGATTGGCAGAAACTGTTCGCCAGCCAACCGTCCAAACCGGCCGTCAAAGCCAACGCCGAACCGGCCAGCACCCCGGCAGCCGCCGATTCACCGAAACCCGACCCGGCGCCACCGAGCAAGCCATGGCAGGTGCTGCTCAAAGACGTGCAACTGCGCGATTACCAGGTGCATCTGGCTGACCGCAAGGCGCAACCCGCCGTCGCGTTGGATGTCGGCCCGCTGAACCTGGACCTGCAGAATTTCGACAGCCTCAATGGCTCGCCTTTTAACCTCAAGCTCGATACGGGCGTGGGCAAGCAAGGCAAGATCACGGCAGACGGTGTCGTCAATCTCGCCCCGGTCAGCGCTCAGTTAAAAGTGCAAACCAAGGACATCGACCTGCGCGTCGCCCAGTCCTATATCAACCCGTTCATCCGCCTGGAACTGCGCAGCGGCATGCTCGGCAGTGATCTGGCGGTCGATCTGAAAAGCACCGAGCCGCTGGCGTTCAGCGTCACAGGCAAAGCCCAGGTCGATCAACTGCATACCCTCGACACCCTCAAAACCCGCGACTTCCTCAAGTGGCAGCAGTTGGTGCTCGAAGGCCTGAATTATCAGCACGGCGATAGTCTGTCGATCGACAAGGTCAACCTGTTCCAGCCTTATGCGCGCTTCATGATCAACGATGACCGCACCACCAACATCGATGACCTGCTGATCCCGCAACCGGCCGACTCAGGCGCCAAAACGGCTGCAGCCAAACCTGCCAGCAAGGAAAAACCGCTGGGCATCCACATTGGCGGCATTGCCATCAATGACGGCTCGGCCAACTTCGCCGACTTCAGCCTGACCCCGAACTTCGCCACTGCTGTTCAACAGCTCAACGGACAGATCGGCACCATCGACAGCCGTCAGGCGAAACCTGCGACCGTGGACATCAAAGGCAAGGTCGACCGCTATGCGCCGGTGACCATCAAGGGCTCGGTCAATCCGTTCGACCCGATGGCCAGCCTCGACATCACCACCAGCTTCAAACGGGTGGAACTGACCACGCTGACGCCCTACTCCGGCAAGTTCGCCGGCTACCGCATCCGCAAGGGCCGGCTCAATCTCGACCTGCATTACCTGATCACCAAGGGCCAGCTCAAGGCCGAAAACAAAGTGGTGGTCGAGCAGTTGCAACTGGGAGAGAAAGTCGACAGTCCGGACGCCGTGAGCCTGCCGCTGAAACTGGCGATCGCGTTGCTCAAGGACGTCGATGGCAAGATTTCCATCGAGCTGCCGGTGACCGGCGACCTGAACAACCCGCAGTTCAGCATCATGCCGATTGTCTGGCAGACCTTGCGCAACCTGATCGTCAAAGCCGCCGCGGCACCATTCAAAATGATTGGCGGGCTGGTCAGTGGTGGTGGTTCGGAAGATTTGGGCACTGTGTCGTTTGCCCCGGGTTCAAGCAACCTGAGCAAGGAGGCCGAGGGTGCGCTGGTCAAACTGTCCCAGGCCCTCAAGGAACGTCCGGCCTTGCGCCTGGAAATCGAAGGCACGGCTGCTGCAAGCAGCGATGGCCCGCTGATCGCCGAGCAACGTCTGGAGCGGGAATACCAGTACAACTACTACAAAATGCTCCAGCGTCGCGGTGACAAGGTGCCGGCTCAGGCTTCATTGCTGGAAGTACCGGATAACGAGAAAGGTCCGCTGCTGGAAGGGATCTACCGCACGCGCCTGAAGACTCAGCCGCCCGCCGAATGGAAGGATCTGGGCAAGGAAGAACGCACGGTAAAAATGCGCGAAGGCGTGATCAAGTTCTGGAGTTCCAGCGATGTGCTGTTGCGTCAGTTGGGTCAGGAACGCGCCAGCAGCATCAAGGACTATCTGGTCGACAAGGGTCAGTTGGCCGATGACCGCGTGTACTTCATCGACGCTAACCTCGGCGAGGCGGAAAGTGACGGTGGGGTCGTTACGCCGCTGCATCTGGACGCCGAGTGATGGGCGCAAAATGGCTGATGAGCCTGGCTCTGGCGATGGCCACCAGTCAGGCCTCGGCAGCCGACACCCTGCGCTGCGGCAGTCAATTGGTCAGTGTCGGGGACAGGTCCAGCGAAGTGCTGCAGAAATGCGGTGAACCGGTCAGCCGTGATCTGTTGGGCTACAAGCGCAGCGCCAACCGGCGGGAAGAGTTTCAAGTCGAGGAATGGACCTACGGACCCAACGGCGGGATGTATCAGTACCTGCGTTTTGAAGGCAATCGTTTGAAGCAGATCACCAGCAAGCGCGGTAACTGAAGATCAAAAGATCGCAGCCTCCGGCAGCTCCTACAGGTGCACACACTCCACTGTAGGAGCTGCCGGAGGCTGCGATCTTTTGCGTTTGCCAAATAGAACAGGCCCCGACACGAATGCCGGGGCCTGTAATGGCCACATCCTTATGGCCTTCGCATGAACTCTCCAGAGGCGGCAGACGTATTGCTCGGCCCGCCTGTCGCGCCTTCTCCCAGTCCAGGCGAGAAGTCTTGCCTTACTCGGCTTTCAGGCCATCAGCGGAGACCGCTTTGACGCCTTTGATTTTCTTGGTGATGGCCACAGCAGTGGTTTTCTGAGCGTCAGTCACCGCAACGGTGGACGACAGAGACACAACGCCTTTGTTGGTTTCGACTTTGATATCGGTACCAGGAATCCCTTTTTCAGTCACCAGGTCACTTTTGACTTTGGTGGTGATCCAAGTATCGGAAACATCCTCTTTCGCTTCAGTGACCTCACCAGCAGCCAGCATCATAGGTGCTTGAGTGGCTTGGGTTTGAGCAAATGCAGCGTTGGCCATGGTCAGGGTCAGCGCGGTAGCAGTAGCGGCAGCGATAGCGAACTTCTTCATACGAGTAACTCCTGTTTTTCATAAAGTCTGCTGCGTGTCTTGTCAGCAGGGTTACTGGAGATATTGCGAACGCTGTGCCAAGTTTGAGACAGCCAACAAACACATATAAATCAATAACTTACAAAAACACCTGATTTTCGGAATCATGCAAAATGCATGACTTCCAAATTATCGACATGCAAGTTGCGGGTTTTACCGCAGGCCTAAGGCCATGAATTGTTGGAAGTTTTCTCATTACTCCAATTTGCCCCGAACGGCGAACAAAAAAATGCCCCGTCAACAGACGAGGCAACAGATCAAGCAGCCAGATTACACGCCGCTGCCGGGACAGCCTTTTGGTGCGAAGTCAGCGTTGACATTACTGGCACACGTCCAGGCACCCGCCGTGTTCCCTGATGAGCGAGTCAGTGTGATGGTCTTGCCCAACACCGGTCCTGGAGCATTAACCAGCGTACAAGTGATCGTCCCTGCACCTGTCGAAGCTGTGCCTGAAGCCGCCAACGTGCAATTAGAGGTCGTCGCCGCCGCGTTACCTGCAACCAATAACAATGTAGGGTCGGTGCCTTGGTTGATGGTGTCTTCGAAAGGCACTTTCAACGCGCTGATTTCAGCCAGCCCCGCCGTTACTTTGGCCCGCGCTTGGTACTTGGAATATTGCGGCAACGCAAACGTCGCCAGAATCCCGATGATCGCCACCACGATCAGCAGCTCGATCAGGGTAAAACCTTTTTGAGTCTTCATAGACAAGCTCCATGCATGAGTCGAAATCTCATGATCTGAAGTAGCCGCAGCACAGCCCATGCCAAGCGCCGAGCCCCCTGTTGGCAGGACGCAAAGTGAGTGCAACGCCCTTTCCCACCCCCAGATTCCGCACTATCTGACACTTTTTGTCACCTGAACGCCGCTGGTTTGGTTCCTCCGCTTGACTAGGCTATAAGTCATGAACTGTCTGCGTCCGGTATCCCAATGAATGACATCGCCCTTAGCGGTCTGGCCAAGCAATTGGTCCTGGCCGAGCTGCTCACTGACAAAAGCGCGCAACAGGCGTATCAGCAAGCCCAACGCAACAAAACCTCCCTGGTCAGTTATCTGGTGCAGAACAAACTGGTGAAGAGTCGCCAGGTCGCCGAGATCGCTTCGGAACACTTCGGCATGGCCTTGCTCGACCTCAACTGTCTGGATAAGGAAACCCAACCCAAGGGTCTGGTCAGCGAGAAGCTGATTCGCCAGAATCACGCGCTGCCCCTCTGGCGGCGCGGCAACAAGTTGTTTGTGGGCGTTTCCGACCCGAGCAATCAGCAAGCCATCAATGACATCCAGTTCAGCACCGGGCTGAATACCGAAGCCATCCTGGTTGAAGACGACAAGCTCACCGATGCCATCGAAAAATTCTTCGATACCCAAGGCACCGGCCTGGAAGACATGGCCGACGTTGACCTCGATGGCGTGGACATCGAGTCGATCGATGACAACAAACAAGACGCCATCGCCGGACAGGATGCCGATGACGCGCCCGTGGTGCGCTTCGTTCACAAGATGTTGCTGGACGCGATCAAAAGCGGCTCTTCCGACCTGCATTTCGAGCCCTATGAAAAAACCTACCGCGTGCGGGTGCGTACCGACGGTATCTTGCGTGAAGTCGCCAAACCACCGATTCAACTGGCCAATCGCATCGCCGCGCGGCTGAAAGTCATGGCCAGCCTCGACATCTCCGAACGGCGCCGGCCCCAGGACGGGCGGATCAAGATGCGCCTGTCCAAGAGCAAATCCATCGACTTTCGGGTCAATACCCTGCCGACCCTGTGGGGCGAGAAAGTGGTGATCCGGATCCTCGACCCGTCCAGCGCTCAAATGGGCATCGACGCCCTCGGCTATGAGCCCGACCAGAAAGAACTGTACATGGCCGCCCTCAAGCAGCCGCAGGGGATGATTCTGGTGACCGGGCCCACCGGCTCGGGCAAGACCGTATCGCTCTACACCGGGCTGAACATTCTCAACACCGTGGACATCAACATCTCCACCGCCGAAGACCCGGTGGAGATCAACATGGAAGGCATCAACCAGGTCAACGTCAATCCCAAACAGGGATTGGACTTCGCCCAGGCGCTGCGCTCATTTCTGCGACAGGACCCGGACGTGATCATGGTCGGAGAGATCCGCGACCTCGAAACCGCCGAAATCGCCATCAAAGCCGCCCAGACCGGTCACCTGGTGCTGTCGACCCTGCACACCAACAGCGCCGCCGAAACCCTGACTCGCCTGCACAACATGGGCATTCCGGGTTTCAACATTGCCACCTCGATCAGCCTGATCATTGCCCAGCGCCTGGCACGCAAGCTGTGCAGCCATTGCAAGAAACCCATCGAGATTCCCCGGGAAGCGCTGCTCAAGGAAGGCTTCCCCGAGGAACGCATCGGCTCGTTCACGATCTATGAACCGGTCGGTTGCGATTACTGCAACGGCGGTTACAAAGGGCGAGTCGGGATTTATGAAGTGGTGAAGAACACACAGGACCTGCAACGGCTGATCATGGCCGAAGGCAATTCACTGGAAATCGACAGTCAGATGCGTAAAGACGGCTTCAACGACCTGCGCACGTCAGGCCTGCTCAAGGCCATGCAAGGCATCACCAGCCTTGAAGAAATCAACCGGGTCACCAAGGACTGAATATGGCGGTCAAAGCAGCAAAAATCAGCGTCTTTGCCTGGGAAGGCACAGACCGCAAAGGCACCAAAATGACGGGCGAATTGAGCGGTCAGAACCCGGCGTTGATCAAGGCCCAGTTGCGCAAACAGGGCATCACCCCCGGCAAGGTACGCAAGAAGTCCGCCTCGATTTTCAACCTGGGCAAGCGCATCAAGGCCCAGGACATCGCTCTGTTCACCCGGCAGATGGCGACCATGATGAAGGCCGGTGTACCGCTGTTGCAGTCCTTCGACATCATCGGTGAAGGCTTCGATAACCCGGCCATGCGCACACTGGTCGACGAGGTGAAACAGGAAGTCGCGGCGGGTAACAGCTTCGCCGCGTCGTTGCGCAAAAAGCCTCAGTATTTCGATGAGCTCTACTGCAACCTGGTCGATGCCGGCGAGCAGGCCGGTGCCCTCGATACCCTGTTGGAGAGAGTGGCGACCTATAAGGAAAAGAGCGAAAGCCTCAAGGCCAAGATCAAGAAAGCCATGACCTATCCGCTGGCGGTGGTGTTCGTCGCGATCATTGTGACCGGGATTCTGCTGGTCAAAGTGGTGCCGCAGTTCGAATCGGTGTTCAAAGGGTTTGGTGCCGAATTGCCAGCCTTCACGGTGATGGTCATCGGCCTCTCGGAATTCATGCAGGACTGGTGGTGGGCGATGCTCGGCGTGCTGATCGCGGCCATCTTCGGCGTGCGCCACGCCTTTAAAACGTCGCAAGCCTTTCGGGACCGAATGGACACCTGGCTGCTGAAATTGCCGCTGATTGGCACGCTGATGTACAAGTCCGCCGTGGCCCGTTACGCCCGCACACTGTCGACTACCTTTGCGGCAGGTGTGCCACTGGTGGAAGCCCTGGATTCGGTGGCCGGCGCCACCGGCAACATCGTGTTCAAGCGCGCGGTGCTGCGCATCAAGCAGGACGTATCCACCGGTATGCAACTGAACTTCTCCATGCGCGCCTCCGGTATCTTTCCGAATATGGCGATCCAGATGACCGCGATTGGCGAAGAGTCCGGCGCACTGGACGACATGCTCGACAAGGTCGCGAGCTTCTATGAGGACGAAGTGGACAACATGGTCGATAACCTCACCAGCCTGATGGAGCCGTTCATCATGGTGGTGCTGGGTGTTATCGTCGGTGGCCTGGTGGTTGCGATGTACCTGCCCATCTTCCAACTCGGCACAGCGATCTGACATGCCCTTGAACGACATTCTGACCCTCCACCCGTTGACCTTCGTGATCGCAGCCATGTTGGTCGGCCTGCTGATTGGCAGCTTTCTCAACGTGGTGGTCTGGCGCCTGCCAAAAATGCTTGACCGCGAATGGCGTGAGGAGGCTCGTGAAGTGTTGGGCTTGCCAGGCGAAACGCCGCTGCCGACCTTCAACCTGATACTACCCCACTCCCAGTGCCCACATTGCGGCCATCGAATCCGCGCCTGGGAAAATATTCCGGTGCTCAGTTATCTGTTTTTACAGGGTCGATGCTCGAACTGCACGGCAGCCATCAGCAAACGCTACCCGCTGACCGAACTGGTCTGCGGTTTGCTCTCGGCGTTCATCGCCTGGCATTTCGGTTTCGGCTGGCAGGCCTGCATGGCGCTGCTCCTGAGTTGGGGGTTGCTGACGATGAGCCTGATCGACGCCGAGCACCAACTGCTGCCGGATGTGCTGGTGCTGCCGCTGATATGGCTGGGGCTGATCGTCAACAGCTTCGGGCTCTTCGTGTCCCTGCATGAAGCATTGTGGGGCGCGGTGGCCGGCTATATGGCGCTGTGGACAGTGTTCTGGCTGTTCAAGCTGATCACCGGTAAGGACGGCATGGGCCACGGTGATTTCAAGCTGTTAGCGATGTTTGGCGCCTGGGGTGGCTGGCAGATCTTGCCTCTGACCATCCTGTTATCGTCGATGGTGGGCGCCGTTGTCGGCGTGATTTTACTGCGCCTGCGCAACGCGAAACCGTCGACACCGATCCCCTTCGGACCCTTTCTGGCAATTGCCGGCTGGATTGCCTTGCTCTGGGGTGGTCAAATAACCGACTTCTATTGGCAGTTTGTCGGTTTGAAATGAATACCCCTGTGGAAAAACCCTGGATTCTCGGCCTGACCGGCGGCATCGGCAGCGGCAAAAGCGCGGCTGCCCAGCACTTCATCGATCTGGGCGTGCACGTAGTGGACGCCGATCACGCAGCGCGCTGGGTAGTAGAACCGGGTCGCCCGGCGCTGGCAAAGATTGCCGAACACTTCGGCCCCGACGTATTGCAAGCCGACGGACAGCTGGATCGCGCGGCGTTGCGCAAACTGATCTTCGAAGTGCCAGAGGAACGCCGCTGGCTCGAAGCGTTGCTGCATCCGCTGATCGCAAAGGAAATCGCCGATCATCTGGCCAAGGCACAATCGCCTTACGCGATTCTGGTTTCGCCGCTGCTGATCGAGTCCGGGCAGTACGCCATGACCCAACGTGTTCTGGTGATCGATGCCCCGGAACAATTACAGATCGAGCGCACCCTGCAGCGTGACCAGACCAGCGAGCAACAGGTCCAGGCGATCCTCAAGGCCCAGTCCAGCCGGCAGGACCGCGTGAGCCACGCCGACGATGTGGTGGTCAACGACCGCGACCTCGCCTGGCTGCACAGCGAGGTCGAACGCCTGCATCACTTTTACCTTACTTTGCCTGGAGGCCAGTCATGAGCCAAACCCCAACCGTCGAATGCCCAACCTGCGGCGCCCCTGTTGAATGGAGCCCCGAGAGCAAATTCCGGCCTTTCTGTTCGGACCGTTGCAAGCTGATTGACCTGGGCGCCTGGGCGTCGGAAGAACACAAGATTCCAGTCAGCCCGGATGCAGAAGACGAACTGTTCAGCGAAGACTTCGACCCGCGTCACTGATCTTCAAGGCCGCATAAAACCGTAGTCCTGGCTGTCATCGAGGTTTTCCGCAAGAAAACGCAACTCATCGGCCAGGTCTGCGGTGCTGCGCACCGCCTTGCTCTGTTGCACCACTGCGCTTAGCAAGGCGCGCAGGCTCAAACCCGGATCAAACCCCACTTCCTGCGCCCCATCCAGACTCTGGCGCAACTCCTGCCTTGCCCATTCGTAGACACTCATTTCGATGCTCCTGAAGGTTTTCCCGAGCATGGATTCGTCAGCGATTTTTGGATTTGATGTGGATCAAGATTTGGGATCGTCGTCTTTCCAGGGCGCCGAAAGGTAGCGCGTGCGATTGAACGTCTCCAGCCACTCAGGGCAAAACACCACCAGCGCGCTGACCACCATGCCGTTGATAAATGCTTCCGGGAAAATCAGTAACCACAGATAACCGACAAAATCTTCCAGCCAGTACGGCATGGCGAAACGTTCGTCGAACCACAGCAACCACAGCGCCAGCAGCAGGCACAGCAACGCCGACAGCGCCGCTGCAAAAAACCCGGACACGAAGATATACACAAAGGGATTACGCGGTTGCGCTCGCTCCACCAGGATCGCGCAGCACTCGGTGACCAGCACCGGCAGTAGAATCAGCAGCGCGCCGTTGACCCCCATCGCCGCAAGATCCTGCCGCCCGAGCAACACCAATCCCGCTTGCGCGACCAACCCGCCGACAATCGCCAGCGGCCAGTCGAGCAACAGGGTCACGGCGGTCATGCCGATAAAGTGGTAGGACACGCCGGTGTCGAAGTCTTGTCGCACCAGCCAGAGCATGAACAGCGCGAACACCGTGCCGAACAACAGATGCTGGCGGCGACTGTCGCTGAACAGTTCGACCCACGGTGCTCGCGCAACGGCCCAGATCAGCACCGGCACATAGATCAACCACCCCGCCGCGAGGGATTCGGGTGACAGTAATTCGGCACCGATCATGGTGAGGCGCACTCCTTTGTCTTGCCGAAAGAGGACAGGTTCTCAGTCTACACCGGGCTTTGGATGCGCTTCGACTTTGCTCCGGAGGGGCGTTTTACGATTGGGGGCATATCCGTTTCTGCGTAGCGGCTGCTGGCGGTTTCGCTTTTACAGCGAGTCACTTTCGAAAAGCGCGAAAGTAACCAAAGCGCTTCTGCCCCTCCATTCGGTGCCTCGCCTAGGCTCGGCATGCCCTCACTCCGGCATTGCTCCGGGGGCCCGCCGCCATCGGCCATCCATGGCCGGGGGCGGCTACCGCGGCATCCTTGCCGCGGTGCCCCCTGCGCAACGCCTGCGTTCGGCCTCTGGGAAAGGGGCAGGCAGATCAAGATCAAAAACCAGAGCAAAAGCCAAAGCCAAAGCCAAAGCAAGGTCAACAGAACTCAGCGCTCACCCGCTGATCGTTCCCACTCTCCGCGTCACCATGCGCAGGACTCAAGCCTCACGTAGACAGCGGAACGCGGAGCTTCCCCGGCGGCATTCCTTTGCTGCTCGTGGGAACGATCAGTACACGCAGGTGTTGAGAAAACAGGCCGGCCGGTAGGCCCAGCCACCATGGTCTACATCGATCATCAGGGCCAGACTCATCGCGTGACGTATCAGGTGATGGGTAACTGCCTGAGCAGCCTGTGATCTACGCCTCATAGCAGCGTCCACGTATAGCTGAGGATCAGGCGGTTTTCGTCGATATCACTGCGGTAGTTGGAGCGAGCCATCGCATTGCGCACACGGATCCCGAGGCCTTTGAGACTGCCGCTCTGCAGCACATAGCCGATGTCCAGATCGCGTTCGCGGTCCTTGCCTTCAAACCCCTTGCCGGTATCAACATTGTTGCCGGTGATGTACCGCACGGTGCTGGTCAGCCCCGGCACGCCGAGGGCCGCGAAATCGTAGTCGTAACGCGCCTGCCAGGAGCGCTCATCGGTGTAGGCGAACTCGTAGGTCGGCACCTCGTTACCCAGTGGGCTGATGTTGGCAAACACTCGCGGGAAGGCGCTGTCGCCGAACATGCCCTGATAGCCGACATAGAACGTGTGTCCGCCACGCTTGGCTGACAGCAAGGAGAAGAACGCCTGGTTGTCGATGTTGCCCAGCAGCTTTTTGCCGTCTTCGCGCGAATCGTAATATCCAAGATTGGCGCCCAGAATCCAGTTACCTAGTGGCTCGCTGTGCTTGAGGCCGAGAAAACGCTGGTTGTAGATATCCTCCAGTTGCCCAAACCAGGCGCTGACCGAGCTGCGTTTATCGTTGAAGGCGTAATCGGCACCGGCAAAGTTGAAGCCATCACTGCTGACCTGACGCTGCGGTACGTGACCGAGCATGGCTTGCATCTTTTCGTCGCCAGCCTCGTTGCGCAGGCTGGTCGAGTTCAAGTGACCACCTTGCAGCGTCAGGCCGTTGATCTCGTTCGAGCTGATGCTCGCGCCCTGATAGCTGGGCGGCAGCAGCCGGATATCGCTGAAGGCCAGTACCGGCACATTGGGTTGCAGCTCACCCACCTTCAGCTCGGTTTTGGAGTAACGCACCTTCAATGCGCCCTCCAGTCGGCTGTAATCATTCGCCGCACGCCCATCATCCTTTACCGGCAGCAAACCGGTATTGACCCGGTCCGGGCTGCTGTCGAGTTTGAGGCCGAGCAGGCCAATGACATCCACACCAAAACCGACGGGGCCCTGGGTATAACCGGATTTGACGTTGAGGATGAAGCCCTGCGCCCACTCTTCAGCCTTCGACTGTTGGTTGGCCCCGACGATGTCGGAGAAGTCCCGGCTGAAATAGTAATTGCGTGCTTGCAAGGTGGCGGTGGTGTCTTCGATGAACCCGCCCTCGGCCGCCATCGCACCGGCGGAGAAACTCGAGACGACAGCCATGGACAACACTGAACCGGTTGGAAGAATCTGTTTCATCGTTTTTTCTCTTATTTTTATTGATCGACAGGTTGAAGTGCTTCAGCCGCAGCGGATTCGCGGCGGGGAACGGGACGACGGGCGTTTAACAACAAATGGGTGACCATGCCGAAAATCAGCCCCCAAAAGGCGGCGGACAAACCCAACAACGACATGCCCGACGCGGTGGTCAGAAAGGTCACCAACGCGGCTTCGCGATCACTCGGCACGGCCATTGCGCCGGCCAATGCCCCGGCAATCGCAGCAAACAGCGCCAGCCCGGCCAGGGCTGCGATCAGTTCTTTGGGGAACGCGGAAAACAGTGAAACCAGGGTGGCGCCGAAGATCCCCAACACCAGGTAACACAGCCCACCCACAACCCCGGCCACATAGCGTTTGCCGGGATCTTCATGGGCCTCGCGCCCGGTACAAATCGCCGCGGTGATGGCTGCCAGATTCAGCCCATGGCAACCGAACGGTGCCAACAGCGCCGTGCCCACCGCACTGCTGGCGATGATCGGGCCGGCCGGTGTTACGTAACCGCTGGCGCGCAGCACCGCCATGCTGGGAACGAACTGGCCGGTCAGCGCCACCATCACCAGCGGCAAGGCGATATTCAGGGTCGCGCTCAGGCTGAACACGGGCGTGATCCACACCGGCGTGGCCAACCCGATCACCAACGCCTCGCTGCGCAAATCACCGGCGAGAAAAGCCGTCGAGCAGCCCACCAGCAGCACCATCAACACCGCATACCGCGGCATCAGCCGTTTGCAGATCAGGTACGTGGCGAACATCGCCAGCACCAGCAGCGGCTTGCCCTGCAACGAGATGAATAACCCGGTGCCGAAGCTGAACAGAATCCCCGCCAGCATCGCCGCCGCAATCGCCGCGGGCAGTTTGCCGATGATCCGGTCAAATGCGCCTGAAACCCCGACCAGGAAAATAATCAGGCTGCTGACCAGATACGCACCTACGGCCTCCGGCATGGAGATCCCCGGCAACAGCGCCACCAGCAACGCCGAGCCCGGCGCCGACCACGCGATGATCACCGGGACGCGGTAACGCAGGCTCAGACCGATGCCGAGCACGGCGCTGCCGATGGAAATCGCCCAGACCCACGACGACAGCACTTCTCGCGAGAGGTGCGCGGTCTCGGCAGCCTGAAAGATGATCACCAACGGGCCTGCGTAGGAAATCACCGTGGCGATAAATCCGGCGACTGCCGCAGACAGGGAAAAGTCCCGGACTAACGCTCTCATGAAACGTCGCCAACAGACCCGTCGGGCGAACCGTGGCGCAGGCCCGACAGCGCTTGTTTAGCACTGCGTCGACTGCTGATGGCGAACACGGTCATGGCGATGGCGGCCACCGCACCGGGCAACGCAAAGGC
Organism: Pseudomonas sp. NPDC098740; assembly: GCF_044760065.1. NCBI lineage: Bacteria > Pseudomonadati > Pseudomonadota > Gammaproteobacteria > Pseudomonadales > Pseudomonadaceae > Pseudomonas > Pseudomonas sp. NPDC098740. The sequence continues at coordinate 51,731 of NZ_JBIWAM010000023.1, forward strand.
CATGAAATTCAGTTGCAGCGGCAGGCTGATCCCGAGTAGCGCACCGCCCAGCAGCGGTCCGACGATGGCACCGTTGCGCCCGATGCCCGAGGCCCAGCCCAAACCGGTTGAGCGAATGGTCATGGAGTAGAACTGCGCGGCGCAGGCGTACAACAGAATCTGCGAGCCGATGGTGGTGGCGCCGGCAATGGCGATCAGCAAGTACAACAGCGGCATCGGGCTGTTGAATCCCAGCAAGGTGATCGACACAGCAGCCACGGCGAAGAACACCGCCAACACCCGCGGCAAGTTGAGTTTGTCACCCAGAACACCGCCGCCGACCGCGCCGAAAATGGCACCGAAGTTGAGCACCAGCAGGAACGACAGACTCGAGCCCAGGCTGTAACCGGCGTTGGCCATCAGTTTCGGCAGCCAGGAACTCAAGGCGTAGACCATCAGCAAGCAGCAGAAAAACGCCAGCCACAACATCAGCGTGCGCAGCGCACGTCCCTCGCGGAACAATTGCAACACCGGGGTGCCAGTGCCCTTCACTTCGCTCATGTGCAGTTGATCGCCGGTTTGCGCGACGAAAGCCGGGTCAATCCGCTGCAGGATGTTGCGCGCCTCTTCATTGCGCCCCTGACGCAGCATGAAACCCACCGACTCGGGCAGGAAGTACATGATCAACGGCAACAACAGCAACGGCAGCACCGCCACGTAAAACACCGATTGCCAGCCAAAACTCGGGATCAGCACGATACCGAGCCCCGCCGAGAGCATGCCGCCCACCGAATAGCCGCTGAACATGATCGCCACCAGCGTGCTGCGGATCTTCTTCGGCGCGTACTCATTCATCAGCGCCACAACGTTGGGCATCACCCCGCCAATGCCGAGCCCGGCAATGAACCGGCAGAGGCCAAACTCGGTGGGGTTGCGGGCAAAACCATTGAGCACGGTAAACCCGCTGAAGAGCATCACGCAGATCGTAATGGCTTTTTTGCGGCCGATCTTGTCGGACAGCGGGCCGAAAAACAGCGCACCGAACATCATGCCGAACAGTGCATAACTGCCCAGTGCGCCCGCCTGCAGGGGACTGAGCCCCCACTCTTTCATCAGCATCGGCAGCACCACGCCGTAGATCACCAAATCGTAACCGTCGAAGATGATGATCAGTGCACACCAGAACAGCACCATCCAGTGGAAGCGGTTGAATCGTGCGTTGTCGATAACCTCATGTACGTCAATCTTGCGCATGGCATCTATCTCTTGTTGTTGTTTTTTTAGAGCGTCGGTAGCACGGCTCACGTCCGTACAGCCGAGGGTAGAGGCGCCAGGCACGGGGCAATATCCGCTTTGCGCAGATCGCTATCCGTTTTGTGCAATGCCCTGAACAGGGCGTGGGATGAGGAGTGTTGTGGGGATGGCGCGCCGCAGATCCGGCAGATCTGACCCTCTCCGATAAACTGTCTTCTTTGCGATCGCATTTGAACGCTAAGCTTGGGCTTATGGATGACTCAGATTATTTACGCCTGCTGACCATCGCGGCCGAGCAAGCCAACGCGTTCCTGTCCAATGCCCGCAAATGGGAGCGTGAGCGTTGGGTGTGTCAGCGCCTGCTGCAAGGCCTGAACATTCCCTATCGCGCCGACGAATTCGCCCCGGCCGGGGAGCCGCCGGACGTGCTGTTTCGTGACGCCAGTTTCGAAGTGTTTTTCGTACTCGATGAAGGTCGGCGCCTCAACGATGAATGGCGCGATGAGCTGCAACGTCGACGCAGCGCGTTTTCCCTGAGTTCGCTGGTGCGCCGCGAGGCTAAGCCCCGGCGCATTCCGGCTAATGAGTTTTTGTTGAGACTGGCGCCAACCTTGCGCAAAAAAGCGCACAACTACAAAGAACGCGGCATGGACCTGGGCGAACTGGACATCATCGCCTTCGCCAGCCTCAAGCGCGAAGTGCTGGACCTCAACAGCCATTTCCCGCCACCGACCGAATACCTGCGCCAGGGCTGGCGCTCGTTGTCGCTGGTCGGTCCGACCTTCGCCCGTGTGCTGTTCGCACACCCGGACGCCCCGGATTTCCTGCGCAGCAACCTCGGCCGCAGCATCGTCTTCGACGTCGGGATCAGCCTGTGAGTCCATTGCAGGAACTGATTGCTGAAGTTCCGCAAATCGGCCGCGTACGCTGGATCGGCGTGCGCCCGGCACCTCATGCTCCGATGATTGAACTGGAGGCCGTGGAAGCGCGGCTTGAGGCCGGTTTGACCGGCGATCGAGCCCGGCCCGGCGCACGCAATGCGCGGCAGGTGACGCTGATTCAGTGGGAGCATCTGGCAGTGATCAGCTCGCTCATGGGCCGCCCGGACGACAAACCGGTCTTACCGAATGATTTGCGGCGCAACCTCGTTATCAGCGGTATCAACCTGTTCAGCCTCAAGGGCCGTCGCTTCCGGATCGGCCAGGCGATTTTCGAAACCACCGGTTGGTGCCAGCCTTGCGCACGCTTGCAAAACAACCTCGGCCCCGGGACCTTTCAGGCCGTTCGCGGACATGGCGGAATCACAGCCCGAGTGTTACAAAGTGGGATCATTCGCCTGGACGATACGGTGAGCGTCGAGCCCATTCCTGCCAGCGGCTATGCTCCGTTCAATGTGGGCTAACGTGTTGCACAGCAGCCTGCTTGTAGCTTCTACACATTTAGCAACGTCTACTCCTGACGAGACCCAATATGACCAGCCGCCTGAACCCCGACGACCAAAAGCATGTCGAAGAGTACCTGCAACTGTCCCAGCACCAAGTCGAGCGCCGGCCTTTCCGGCCGTGGATGCTCCTGGTGGTGGTGTTGGCAGTGACCATTGGTTTAGGCCTGTTGAGCCGATTTATCAGTTACCTGACGCTATGAGCAGCATCGCGCTCGCTCGGGTAATTGCACCGATTTCTTTTAGCCTTGCGAGATATCCCCATGACTCATCGTATTGTCATCGTTGGCGGCGGCGCCGGCGGTCTGGAGTTGGCTACCCGTCTGGGTAAGACTCTGGGCAAGCGCGGCACGGCCCGTGTGATGCTGGTCGACGCGAACCTGACCCACATCTGGAAACCGTTGTTGCACGAAGTGGCGGCAGGTTCCCTGAACTCTTCCGAAGACGAACTCAACTATGTTGCCCAGGCCAAATGGAACCACTTCGAGTTCCAGCTGGGGCGCATGAGCGGGCTCGATCGCGCACAGAAAAAAATCCAGCTGGCTGCCACCTACGACGAAGCCGGCATTGAACTGGTCCCGGCGCGCGAAGTGGGTTACGACTCGCTGGTGATCGCGGTCGGCAGCACCACCAACGATTTCGGTACTCAGGGCGCGGCGCAACACTGCCTGTTCCTCGACACCCGCAAACAGGCCGAGCGCTTCCACCAGCAATTGCTCAACCACTACCTGCGTGCCCATGCCGGGCAGACCGACAAGGTCGAGCAGATCAGCGTGGCCATCGTCGGCGCCGGTGCCACCGGGGTCGAATTGGCTGCCGAACTGCACAACGCCGCCCATGAACTCGCGGCTTACGGCCTGGACCGGATCAAACCGGAGAACATGCACATCACCTTGATCGAAGCCGGGCCACGGGTGTTGCCAGCCCTGCCGGAACGTATCGGCGGGCCTGTGCATAAAACCCTGGAGAAACTCGGGGTCAACGTCATGACCAATGCCGCCGTCAGCGAAGTGACAGCCGACAGCCTGATTACCGCCGATGGCAAAGTCATCAACGCCAGCCTGAAAGTCTGGGCCGCCGGGATTCGTGCACCAGGTTTCCTCAAGGACATCGATGGCCTGGAGACCAACCGGATCAATCAGCTGCAAGTGCTGCCGACCCTGCAAACCACCCGCGACGAGAACATCTTCGCCTTCGGTGACTGCGCGGCCTGCCCGCAGCCGGGCACCGATCGCAATGTGCCGCCGCGCGCCCAGGCTGCGCATCAGCAAGCTTCGTTGCTGGCCAAATCGCTGAAACTGCGGATCGAAGGCAAGCCTCTGCCTGCGTACAAATACACCGACTACGGCTCGCTGATCTCGCTGTCGCGTTTTTCGGCTGTGGGTAACTTGATGGGCAACCTCACCGGCAGCGTGATGCTTGAAGGCTGGCTGGCGCGGATGTTTTACGTGTCGCTGTACCGCATGCACCAGATGGCGCTGTATGGCGCGTTTCGTACGGCGATGTTGATGTTGGGCAGCAAGATCGGGCGCGGGACTGAGCCGCGACTCAAACTGCACTGACACCCATCCCCTGTGGGAGCGAGCCTGCTCGCGAAGAGGCCCTTACATTCAACATCATTGTTGACTGTTACACCGCTTTCGCGAGCAGGCTCGCTCCCACATTTGGCCTCCATTGATTTGGAGAACTGTGTCTCACTGTATCTCCCCTGCCGTTTCATCCCCTTCGCTTACAAACTCCCCCCTTGCGCGACACAGTAGCGATACACCCCGCTCGCTAAATGGCCACACCCGAGCAAGGCTCCCCGCCAGCTACGGTTATCGCCGCACTTACGTGGCGTCCTTTATCGAACGGTTGTGTCGTGCAACCCAGGAGATTTGAAATGTCCCGTACCACCAAAAACACTATCGGTCTGCTCGGCGCTGTTTTGGCCGGTGGCATGATGTTGTCCGGCTCCGTGTTCGCCTCGCAACCTCTGACTCAGGGCTACCTGCTGGCCTCGGCCGAACAGGTGGTGAAAACCGCTGAAGGTAAATGTGGCGAAGGCAAGTGTGGCGATGCCTCGATGGCAAAAACCGACACTGATGGCGACGGCAAGGTATCCCGTGCCGAATTCCAGAAAGTCGCGCCGAAGTCCAATTTCGACAAAATCGACACCAACCATGACGGCTTCATCGACGAACAAGAGGCTTTCGACAACGTGAAAGCCAACTTCGAAGCCAATGGCAAAAAAATGCCAAAAGGCCTGTTCGAGCACCTGAAAGACCAAGACGGCGCCTAAGCACCCGAGAACCTGCCGCGCTTCTCCATTCAGAAAGCGCGGCTTTTTTGCGTCTGGAAAATCTAAAGCTGAAAGCGTCGCACCATGCCATGCAAGGCTTTGGTCAGCTGTGATGCTCATGACTTGAAGAAAATCACGTGTTCGGCAGACAAAAAAAATCCCCGTATCTTTCGATACGAGGATTTTTAATATGGTCGGGGTAAGGGGATTCGAACTCCTGACATCCTGCTCCCAAAGCAGGCGCGCTACCGGACTGCGCTATACCCCGGTTTGAAATTGGCTCCGTGACCAGGACTCGAACCTGGGACCCAATGATTAACAGTCATTTGCTCTACCGACTGAGCTATCACGGAACTACATATTTCAATTTACAACTGTGAAGCTTGCTTCACCTCTTCGACCCGTTCGCATCGCTGCGTTCGTGTGTCTGAGGCGCGCTATTCTACAATCTTAAGCACCTCTGTCAACCCCCTAAATTGCTTTCAAGTTAATGATTTGCAACTTATTTCAGATTCCTGCTTGGGGGGCAGGAACCCTTCAGGGCGACTTACTGCGGGGCGCACTTTACAAGCCTTTTCCTTTCAGTTCAACAGCCTGGCGAAAAAAAGGCCTCGCAATGCGAGGCCTCGTAGGTTTTGCTGCCGCCGTGGATCAGACGAAGACGATTTCGTCGTTTTCCACGACACCTTTGGCGGTATCGCCCGGCATGAATCGACCGGACAGAATCAGCTGCGCCAGCGGGTTTTCGATCCAGCGCTGGATGGCTCGCTTGAGCGGCCGTGCGCCGTAAACCGGGTCGTAACCCACCGCGATCAGCTTATCCATGGCCTCAGGGCTGAGATCAAGCTTCAACTCGCGCTCGGTCAGGCGACTGCGCAGGCGACCCAACTGGATCTCGGTAATGCCGGCGATCTGATCCCGAGCCAACGGCTCGAAGATAACCACTTCATCGACCCGGTTGATGAACTCCGGCCGGAAGTGCGTGGAAATCGCATCCATCACCGCCGCACGCTGCGCCTCACGATCACCGACCAGTTCCTGAATTTGCACCGAGCCCAGGTTGGAGGTCATGACAATCACGGTATTTTTGAAATCCACCGTGCGGCCATGACTGTCGGTCAGTCGGCCATCTTCCAGCACTTGCAGCAAGATGTTGAAGACGTCCGGGTGGGCCTTCTCGACCTCATCCAGGAGGATCACCGAATAAGGCTTGCGACGCACCGCCTCGGTCAGGTAACCGCCCTCTTCATAGCCTACGTAGCCTGGTGGCGCGCCGATCAGACGAGCCACGGAATGTTTTTCCATGAACTCGGACATGTCGATCCGCACCATCGCCTCTTCCGTATCAAAGAGGAACTCGGCCAGTGCCTTGCACAGCTCGGTTTTACCGACACCGGTCGGGCCGAGGAACATGAACGAGCCGCTCGGGCGATTCGGATCGGACAACCCGGCACGAGAGCGCCGCACTGCGTTGGAAACGGCAATGACCGCTTCGTCCTGGCCGATCACACGTTGGTGCAACAGGCTTTCCATCTTCATCAGTTTGTCGCGCTCGCCTTCGAGCATTTTCGACACCGGAATACCGGTCCACTTGGACACAACTTCGGCGATCTCTTCTTCGGTCACCTTGCTGCGCAGTAACTGGTTTTCAGTTTTGCCGTGCTGGTCGACCATTTGCAGGCTGCGCTCCAGGTCCGGGATGATCCCGTACTGCAGCTCGGCCATGCGGTTCAAGTCGCCTTTGCGGCGGGCCGCTTCCAGTTCTTGCCGGGACTGTTCGATTTTCTGCTGGATCTGCGCGGAACCCTGAACTTCGGCTTTTTCCGCGTTCCAGATTTCCTCCAGGTCCGAGTACTCACGTTCGAGGCGGACGATTTCTTCCTGGAGTTTTTCCAGACGTTTTATCGCGGCTTCGTCGCTTTCTTTCTTCAGCGCCTGGGATTCGACCTTCAACTGAATCAGACGGCGTTCAAGACGATCCAAAACTTCCGGTTTGGAGTCGATCTCCATGCGGATGCGGCTGGCCGCTTCGTCGATCAGGTCGATGGCCTTGTCCGGCAGCTGACGATCCGTAATGTAGCGATGACTGAGCTTGGCCGCAGCGATGATCGCGCCGTCGGTGATCGCCACCTTGTGGTGAACCTCGTAGCGCTCTTTCAGGCCACGCAGAATCGCGATGGTGTCTTCTTCGCTTGGCTCGTCCACCAGCACTTTCTGGAAGCGCCGCTCGAGGGCCGCATCCTTCTCTATATATTGGCGGTACTCGTTGAGCGTGGTCGCGCCGACGCAGTGCAGTTCACCACGGGCCAACGCAGGTTTGAGCATATTGCCCGCATCCATAGAACCTTCGCCTTTACCGGCGCCGACCATGGTGTGCAGTTCGTCGATGAACAGAATGATCTGCCCTTCCTGCTTCGACAGTTCATTGAGCAGGGATTTGAGGCGCTCTTCGAACTCGCCACGGTATTTGGCACCGGCAATCAGCGACCCCATGTCCAGGGACAGCAGGCGTTTGCCTTTCAGTCCATCCGGCACTTCACCGTTGATGATGCGCTGGGCCAGGCCTTCGGCGATGGCGGTTTTACCCACGCCAGGCTCACCGATCAGCACCGGGTTGTTCTTGGTACGACGCTGCAGGACCTGAATGGTCCGGCGAATTTCGTCGTCACGACCGATCACCGGATCGAGCTTGCCTTCTTCGGCACGCTTGGTCAGGTCGACGGTGTATTTATCCAGCGCCTGACGCGACTCTTCATGGTTGGCGTCATTGACGGCCTCACCACCACGCAGGTTGTTGATCGCGTTTTCCAGGGCTTTCTTGCTGACGCCCTGGCCGAGTAACAATTTGCCGAGCTTGCTGTTCTCGTCCATGGCGGCGAGCAACACCAGCTCGCTGGAGATGAACTGGTCACCCTTCTGCTGGGCCAGGCGATCGGCCTGGTTGAGCAGGCGCGCCAAATCCTGCGACATGTTCACGTCGCCGGTCGGGTTCTGGATTTTTGGTAGTTGGTCGAGCTCTTTGGTCAGCTCTTTACGCAGGCTGTTGACGTCGAAGCCCACCTGCATCAACAGGGGTTTGATCGAACCACCCTGCTGTTCAAGCATGGCTTGCATCAAGTGCGCCGGTTCAATGCCCGGATGATCGAGGCCGACGGCCAGGGATTGGGCGTCGGACAAGGCTAGCTGCAACTTGCTGGTTAAACGGTCTATACGCATGGGTCACCTTCCTTTTGAGCAGGCCGGACCTATAAAACATCCTGAATGAAGAAACCTGCCAGATACCGTTATAGATGCGGTCGATTCTGGGAGTTTCAAGCGTCGCTCAGTTGATGCAGATCAGAGAAGTTTAGCGTTTGTGCCCTGTCTCACGAATACGTTCCTCTTTTGACGAGTGGCTGTTGTCGTCAGGCAAGGCGCCGCGACGAGTCATAGCCCGCTATGGCGAGGAGCGGCAACGCAGCATGACGGCAACAGACACCGTCAAAAAGGAACAGTATTCGTGAGACAGGGCACTACAGCCAAATGAGGGAGGCAAACCGACCGGTGCGTGGACTGCGGCGGTAAGAGAAGAAGCGTGGATCAGTTACGGTGCAGAAACCGCCACCATAAACAGCGGTGACACCGCGAGCCGCCAGACGTAAGCGCGCCAGCGCGTAAATGTCAGCCATGAATTTGCCAGCATTTTGACTCGGCACAAAGGCTTTGGCGGCTTCGGGCAATTGCTCGACGAAGGTTTCGCGCACTTCAGGGCCGACTTCAAAGGCTTGCGGACCAATGGCCGGACCGAGCCAGACCAGCACGTCGGCAGGTGGCACGGCCAGACTGTCGAGGGTTGCTTCCAGCACACCCGCCGCCAACCCGCGCCAACCGGCATGGGCCGCCGCTACGCGAGTACCGGCACGGTCACAGAATAGCGCCGGCAGGCAATCCGCGGTCATCGCCGTGCAGGCAATACCGGGCGTTGCCGTCCAGCTGGCATCGGCAGTGGCCGTAAGGCTTGGGTCTGCGTGGGCCACGGCAATGCCGTGAACCTGCTTTAACCAGGCCGGTTGAATCGAGAAATGATCGGTGAGGCGACGGCGGTTTTCGACAACAGCTTCGGGGCTGTCATCGACGTGATCGCCGAGGTTGAGGCTGTCGAACGGCGCCAGACTGACGCCGCCCGCACGGGTGGTCACGCAGGCTTTCACCCCGGCAGGCGCAGGCCAGTCGGGAATCAGCCAGTCACTCATCCGATGAACGCCTCGCGGTCTTGCTTGAGCAGCGTCAGCAACCAGACGAAATCGTCCGGCAATGGCGATTCCCAGCTCATGCGTTTACCGGTGGTCGGGTGATCCAGCTCCAGGAACCGCGCATGCAGCGCCTGACGCGGGAACGCCTTCAACGATTCGATCATGGTCACACTGGCTGCCGGCGGAATACGGAAACGACCGCCGTAGGCAGGATCTCCGACCAACGGGAAGTTGATGTGAGCCATATGCACACGAATCTGGTGCGTACGACCGGTTTCCAGCTTCACCCGCACGTGAGTGTGGGAGCGGAAACGCTCGAGCACGCGGTAATGGCTGACGGCTTGCTTGCCACCTTCCATCACGGCCATGCGCTGGCGTTGCTGACCGTGACGACCGATCGGCGCGTTGATCTTGCCGCCGGCCGTCACCACACCGATCACGATGCACTCGTAGATCCGGCTTACGCTGCGGCTCTGCAATTGCGTGACAAGCTGTGTCTGCGCCTGAATGGTCTTGGCCACCACCATCAGACCGGTGGTGTCCTTGTCCAGGCGATGCACGATACCGGCGCGGGGCACATTGATAATGTCCGGCACGTGGTGCAGCAAGGCGTTGAGCAAGGTGCCATCGGCATGACCGGCGGCAGGATGCACGACCAGACCCGCGGGTTTGTTGATCACCAGGATGTCGTCATCTTCATAGACGATGTCCAGCTCGATGTCTTGAGCGATCCATTCGCCCTGAGCTTCCTGCTCGGCAGTGAGTTCAAGAATGGCACCACCATGAACGATGTCTCGCGGGCGGATAACCGCCCCATCCACAGTCAGGCGGCCGTCTTTGATCCAGGCGGAAAGGCGCGAGCGCGAGTGCTCAGCGAATAATTGTGCGGCGACTTGATCGAGGCGTTGGCCGCCCAATTCGGACGGCACCTCTGCGCGAAGTTCAATTTTATCGGACATGCTCAGACTAGGCGTCGGCACAGCCTTTGGTTTCGGCTGCGCGCTTGTGGTTAAATACGGCGTCTTTTGCCCCGAGGCTATTCAACGGGGCGCTCATCATAACAGGACGGCCCCGCCCAAGACAGCGGCCGTCATAGGGACGCAAGCCGCCATGCAAGTGAAACACCTGCTGCTGATCGCCATCCTCGCATTGACCGCTGCTTGCTCATCGAAGGAAGTCGTAGACGAAAACCTGAGCGAAGTCGAGCTGTACCAGCAGGCTCAGCACGATCTGGACAACAACAGCTACACCGCCGCCACAGCCAAGCTGAAGGCGCTGGAGTCGCGTTATCCGTTCGGTCGCTACGCCGATCAGGCTCAACTCGAGCTCATTTACGCCAACTACAAGAACACCGAGCCTGAAGCTGCGAAGTCCGCCGCCGAGCGCTTCATTCGCCTGCACCCGCAGCACCCGAACGTGGATTACGCGTATTACCTCAAGGGTCTGACTTCTTTCGACCAGGACGTCGGCCTGTTGTCGCGCTTCCTGCCGTTGGACATGACCAAGCGTGACCCGGGTGCTGCTCGCGACTCCTACAACGAGTTCGCCCAGCTGACCAGCCGCTTCCCCAACAGCCGCTACTCGCCGGACGCCAAGCAGCGCATGATCTACCTGCGCAACCTGCTGGCGGCCTACGAGATTCACGTTGCCGACTACTACCTGACCCGTCAGGCCTACGTCGCCGCCGCGAACCGTGGTCGCTACGTGGTGGAAAACTTCCAGGAAACCCCTGCGGTCGGTGACGGCCTGGCGGTAATGACAGAGGCCTACCAGCGTCTGCACCTGGACGATCTGGCCGCCACCAGCCTCGAAACCCTGAAGCTCAACTACCCGAACCATCCAAGCCTGGTCGACGGTCAGTTCAAGCCATCGGTGGCCGAAGCCGACAACCGTTCGTGGTTGAGCAAGGCGACCCTGGGCCTGATCGAATCCCGTCCACCGCTGCCGCCGGGCGAAACCCGCGCCAACCAGGACGTACAGAAGCAGTTCCAGGACGCCAAGGACGCGATTCCGAACGATCTCAAGCCTAAAGATGAAAATGGCGACGTGATCGAAGAAGAGGAACACGAGTCCGAAGCCAATAGCAGCGACCGCTCGTGGTTCAGCTACATGACCTTCGGTGTGTTTGACTGACACATCGGGTTGTACAAAAAGGAGCCTTTCAAGGCTCCTTTTTTATGGGCTCGATTATTACGCTGTGCGCTGGTCATGTCCTTGGCTAAACTGGCTCATCACTCGTCAAATAGCAGCTCATCATGCTTCGTTTACTGTTCTGGATCGCCCTGATTGCCGCTGCGGTATGGTTCTGGCGCAAGTTCAAGGGCCAGGCTTCCGTGCCCAAGTCCTCTGCCGAGCTGGAAGCGGCCCCCATGGTCCGCTGCGCCCATTGCGGCGTACACCTGCCACGCGACCGCGCGCTGAGTCTTCAACAACAGTGGTATTGCAGCCAGGCTCATCTTGAGCAAGGCCCGGGCTCCAGTGATCGCTGAGACCTCCAGTCCCCGCAGCAAACAGGCCCAGCGACTGCTGCGCCTCTATCACCTTTACCGTTTGAGCATCGGCATCACTCTGGTGCTGTTGATCTCCAGCAACATGGACAACCAGTTGCTGACATTCAGCAATGACGACCTGCTGCGCAGTGGCAGCTGGTTTTACCTGGTGCTGAATATCCTGCTGGTGGTATTCCTCGGGAACACCCGGCGCCCGGCGCAACTGTTCAGCCTGGCGCTGACCGACGTCCTGCTGCTGTGCGGTCTGTTCTACGCCGCCGGCGGTGTGGCGAGCGCCATCGGCAACTTGCTGATCGTATCGGTAGCCATCAGTAACACCTTGTTGCGAGGGCGCATCGGCCTGCTGATTGCCGCCGTTGGCGCGCTCGGCATCGTCGGGCTGAGCTTCCTCCTGAGTTTCAGCCATCCCGCCACCCCCAACGATTACCTGCAAGTCGGCACGCTCGGCGCCTTGTGTTTTGCGGCGGCATTGCTGGTGCAAGGGCTGATTCGACGCCTGGAGGTCAGCGAAACCCTCGCCGAACAACGGGCCAGCGAAGTCGTCGGCCTCGAAGCCCTCAACGCACTGATCCTGCAACGCATGCGTACCGGCATCCTGGTACTCGACGACAAGCGGCGGGTTCAACTGGCCAACCACAGCGCCTTGAACCTGTTAGGCAGGGAAAATCTTGCAGGCCAACTGATCGACGACTACTTACCCAGCCTGGTCGAACGCCTGCAACTGTGGCTCAACAATCCGACGCTGCGCCCCCAGAGCCTGAAAGTCGCCAGTAGTGGTCTGGAGCTGCAACCGAGCTTCATTGCCCTGGACCAAAGCCCACACCACCAGACCCTGGTCTTTCTCGAAGACCTCGCGCAGATCGCTCAACAAGCCCAGCAATTGAAGCTCGCCGCCCTCGGTCGCCTGACCGCCGGTATCGCCCATGAAATCCGCAATCCACTGGGCGCCGTTAGTCATGCCGCGCAGCTATTGCAAGAATCAGAGGAACTGAACCGCGCGGATCGACGTCTGACACAGATTATTCAAGACCACTCTCAGCGAATGAATCGGGTAATCGAAAACGTCCTGCAACTGTCCCGCCGCCAGCAAACCGTAGCGCAACGGCTTGATCTGAAGCCGTGGCTGGAACAGTTCGTCAACGAAACCCGCGAAGGGGCGACCGAGCATCAGCAGATTCATCTGCGCATCGGCTCAGGAGACTTCAAAACCCTGATGGACCCAAACCAGCTGACCCAGATTCTCGACAATTTGTTGCGCAACGCCTGGCGCCATAGCGCCTTGAATCACGACGTGGCGCAGGTCTGGCTCGAGTTGTTCGTCGACCCGGACAGCCAGCTGCCGATCCTCGAGATCCTGGACGATGGTCCCGGCGTGGCACCGGAGCATCATGTGCACTTGTTCGAACCGTTCTTCACCACCAGCACCCAAGGCACCGGCCTGGGGCTTTATCTGTCCCGTGAGCTGTGCGAAAGCAACCAGGCCCGCCTAGACTTCAAACCACGCCAAGGCGGCGGCTGCTTTCGCATCACCTTTGCTCACGGACGGAAACAAAGTTGAACATGAGCCCACAGCAAAAAGTCCTGATCGTCGACGACGAACCGGATATCCGCGAACTCCTGGAAATCACCCTGGGACGGATGAAACTCGACACCTTCAGTGCCCGCAACCTCGGCGAAGCCCAGGCCCTGCTGTCTCGAGAGACGTTCGATTTGTGCCTCACCGACATGCGCTTGCCGGACGGCACCGGCCTTGAGCTGGTGCAACACATCCAGCAACGCCATCCCCAAGTACCGGTGGCAATGATCACCGCTTATGGCAGCCTGGAAACGGCGATCAACGCCCTCAAGGCCGGCGCCTTCGACTTCCTGACCAAACCGGTGGACCTCACTCGCCTGCGGGAACTGGTCAGCAGCGCGCTTCGGCTGCCTGCGCCGGGCGGCACGGGCATCGCCATCGATCGCCGGCTGCTGGGTGATTCACCGCCAATGCGTGCCTTGCGCAAACACATCGACAAACTGGCCCGCAGCCAGGCGCCGGTGTACATCAGCGGCGAATCCGGCAGCGGCAAGGAATTGGTCGCGCGACTGATCCATGAGCAAGGACCGCGCGCCAGCCAACCCTTTATCCCGGTCAATTGCGGAGCGATTCCGTCGGAATTGATGGAGAGCGAATTTTTCGGTCATCGCAAAGGCAGCTTCAGCGGTGCCATCGGAGACAAACCCGGACTGTTCCAGGCGGCCCATGGCGGCACCCTGTTCCTCGACGAAGTGGCTGATTTGCCGCTGGCGATGCAGGTCAAACTGCTACGGGCAATACAGGAAAAAGCCGTTCGTGGTGTCGGCGAGCAGCAGGAAACCGTGGTCGATGTGCGTATCCTTTGCGCCACCCACAAAGACCTCGACGCCGAAGTCGCCGCCGAACGCTTTCGCCAGGATTTGTACTACCGGTTGAACGTGATCGAACTACGGGTGCCGCCCTTGCGCGAACGCCGTGACGACATCGAATCCCTCGCCAGCCATGTGCTCAAACGCCTGGCCATCAGCACCGGTCAACCCGCCGCAAAACTCCACCCCCAAGCCCTCGAAGCGCTGAAAAGCTATCGCTTCCCCGGCAACGTGCGGGAACTGGAGAACGTGCTCGAACGGGCTCACACGTTGTGCGAAAACAAACAAATTGAAGCCAGCGACCTGCGACTGGCCGAAGGCAACTGCAACCCCGAAGGCGGTGTGCCGGACCTGACGCAGATCGACAACCTGGAAGACTACCTGGAAAACGTCGAACGCAACCTTATCCTCCAGGCCCTGGAAGAAACCCGCTGGAACCGCACGGCGGCGGCTCAGCGGTTGAATCTTTCATTCCGGTCGATGCGCTACAGGCTCAAGAAACTGGGGCTCGATTGAGTCTCAGATCCGTCCAGCCGGTGCATACGGCGCCGGATCAATGATCGGCTCACGCCCCAGCATCACATCCGCAAACAACTGACACGACGCCGGCGCCAGCACCAAGCCATTACGGTAATGCCCACAATTGAGCCAAAGCCCCTCGAACCCTGGCACCCGACCGATGTAGGGAATGCCTTCCGGCGAGCCCGGTCGCAACCCGGCCCAGTGCCCCACGACCTCGGCATCCGCCAGTGCAGGAATCAACTCCACCGCCGACGCCTTCAGGCTCTCCAGGGCAGATTCGGTCGGCGTCTTGTCGAAGCCTTGATGCTCCAGCGTACTGCCGATCAGAATGTGCCCATCGCGCCGAGGAATCGCATAACGCCCCTTGGCCAGAACCATGCTCGGCAGGAAATCCGCTGCGCATTTGTAGAGGATCATCTGCCCTTTCACCGGTTCGACCGGCAGGTCCATACCCAGGCTTTTGAGTAAATCACCGCTCCAGGCGCCCGCAGTCAGAACCACCTGATCGCCATGAATCGCTCCCACCGAGGTCTGCACCCCGACCACCGTAGCGCCTTCACGGATAAACCCGCTGACTTCACACTGCTCATGAATCGTCACGTTCGGCAGCGCCAGCAACGCAGCCTTGAGCGACTTCACCAGCCGCGGATTACGCACATTGGCCACATCGGCCATGTAGATCGCCCGGGAAAAACCGCTCCCCAACACCGGCACCGCGTCGTGAGCCGCCGAGATATCCACAGCCCGCAACGGACGGTTTTCCCGCTCGGCCCAAGCCAGCGCCTCGGCCTCGTCATCCAGGTCCAGCCAGTACAACCCAGTGGTATGCACCTCAGGATCGACACCGGTGGCTGCAAACAGTCGCTCACCCAACTGTGGATAAAAATCCTGGGACCAATGCGCCAACGCGGTGACCGCCGGGCTATAGCGCCACGGGTAGAGCGGCGAGACGATGCCGCCGCCGGCCCAGGACGACTCCTGACCGACGTTCGAACGATCCAGCAGCACAACACTTTGCACTTCGGACGCGAGATTGAACGCCGTCAGCAGGCCAATCACGCCGCCGCCGACAATCACCACTTGCTGTTGCCTGGTCATGTTCTGATCCAACCGTTAAATAGACAGAGGGCACAAAAGGCACCCGAAAAAGGAACTCAGCGCCCCCAGCAATCCTTGGTCGTGGCCGTCGCATTGACCATGCTTCTGACGCCAGTGTTGGTGATGGTGAAATCACCGCACTTGTCAGCCGCCATGGCCTTGCCGGCCTTGCGCACCGCCGTCAGCAGGAAGGTCTGATCGGTCAGGGTCGGGGTGATGGTGTAGAAGTCATTACCGGCGCTCAGGCCGGTGGCATTGGTGTAGACATTATTCTTCGAATAGTAGCGCTCAAGGATCTGCGCTTGTTCGGAGAGCAGGCCGGCGACTTCAGTGCGGCGGCCCTTATTCACATACTCGGTGAGGCTCGGGTAGCCAATGGTGATGACGATCCCGATGATCGCAATCACGATCATGATTTCGATCAGGGTAAAACCTCGGTTGGATCTGCGCATGCCTCAACTCTCACTTACTGTATTTGTCGCCACATGATGCGACGGTTACCGCCACCGCCGGGTTTCTCCACCAGGGAGCTGATGCCACCGCTGGAGTCGTTCACAATCTTGCCGGCCGCATTGTTGACGATCGCGTTCAGTGTCGGAATACCACCGGTGAAAATCACCCCGCTGGAAATCGAATCCTTGATGTCGACCAGCCCGTCGCCATTGCTGTCGAGCACCGCGTAATTGAGCATCTTACCGCTGAATGCATCCAGTTCGACCAGTTTGCCGGTACCGAAACTGGCGCACGGGTCGGTGGTGTCCACGCTGGCCGTGGTGAATACGATCCGGCCGGCCACCAGACTGGCCTGATTGATCACCCGCTCACCGGTTAGCACGTTGTTGTACACCAGCGGCAGGTACCAGCCTTTTTTCGCCGGATAGGTCACGTCGTTCTGGCTGGTGGTGATGAATTGCCCACTGCTACCCGAGAACACGCCAGTCACCGACTGCGCCTGCAAGCTGGACGTTGTGATTTGCCCTGAGCCACCTTCCGCATCCCACACGGCATAGAACGCCTGAAGGTCTTTGTTGGTCTTGTCGGCCGTCTCGTTGAATTTACCGGTGCCGAAAAACACTTCCTTCCCTCCCAACGAATTATCCGCGAGCAATGGTTGCGCGGTGATCGGCTGGGTGACGCCACCCGCGGTGGTAAACAGCGGTTTGCGGGAAAACGCCAGGTCCCACGATTCCGGGGCTGTAGCGCTCAAATCAAACTTCCACATCCGCCCCTTCAAGTCGCCGCCATAAGCGGCCTGCACCACATTCTGCGAATTGACACGAAGTTTTACCGATGACAAGCCGTTGGTAGTTTCGGCGCCGTCGATCACTATTTTCTTGATCAGCGAGCCGTCACGAATGTCGACCACGTACAACGCTGCCACCCCGGAGTTGCTGCCATAACCGTTGGAGATGAATGCCGCCCATCGACCGTCGGCCAAGCGTGCCACTTCTGGTCGTGCGTAGGCATAACCCAGATCATTGAAAACGTTCGCCGTATTTGCTGTGGACGGTGCGCTGATCTCCCACAACGCCTTCGTTACGTTACCGGCCGATGCGTCGAACAGTTGCAGCGCATAGAAGGTCCGCCCTCCCGCCCCTGTCCCACCCAACGCAAGGGTTTTCCAGGCACTGTTGAGTTGGGCATCGAATACGCCCACCTGGCCGTCCACCAGAAACTTGTGGCTCACCCCGTTTATGTAAGTGGGGTCGGCGATGTAGCGCAGTGACGGCAACACACTGGACGGCATAAAAGCGTAACGCCGTGCGCCGTTTGACGTGTTGATGACGTTTACAAAGCCGTCGTTGGCGTTCACCACGAGGCTGGCGTTCATGCTTGCCGCTTTGGTTGCCAGATAGGTGCTGTAAGTCGTGTCGCCGGACAGATCGGACGCGGTTTTATCCGTGGGCGATGCCAGGGCCAACGGCGAATTGATGATGTCGCCAAGCAGCACACTGCGCACCTTCAGGCCGGCCTTATTGGTGCCCTTGCTCCACTCCACCAGATCGCTGCCGGTGATACCGATGGGCAAACTCTGGCCAAGAGATGCTTGCTGGGCAGGGGAAAAATTGGCGTAGGTCAGCGTCACGGCCGCATTGGTCAGTGTGTTCCAGGATTGATAGGTCGGCGCCGTGGCACCGGGCACGATGGCGGTATCAGTGGTCCATAACACCGAGGCGGTGTTGACCGCGCCAGCGGAGGTAAGTCCGTAGGACTTGATCGTGCCGCGCCAATCCTTGGGATCGAAACTGGTCTGAAAGTAACTCGAACCGCTGGCCACAGTGGTCCCGCTGGCGACGCCACTGCCGCCGGAGCCGGCCTTGGAGGTGATGTCGCTCAGGGCGGACGAGAGTGCGCTGTTGAGGCCTGCACTGTCGGTCGCCTGGTAATACTTGCCCTGCCCGTAAGTCGCCGCGTCCGACAACATCTGGTTCGCAATGGCGAACCCCACGGTGTAGGTGTTCATGTTCTGTTTGGGAAAATCCACTGCGTCCCAGTTTTTGCCCGCAGCATCAGTGCCGGTCGTGCGCATATCGATGTCGAAGGCGAACTTGGCGATGTCATCCAGGTACAGAGTGTCGCCCTCATCGTCGCCGAAGCGGTTGGCGCCATCGTTACTGCTGATACCGTCCCAGTTCGGTAACTGGCTGCCACCCAGCGGATCGCCGGTGGGAAAGGTTCGGTCGTAGGTCGGCAGACCATCGGTAATCACCACCCCGTAATTTTTCTGGCAACGGTACTGAATCGGACTGGTATAGGTGGTGGGCGTCGAGTTGTTGTATGGCGCCATGCCACGGAAATAGCGGGTGATTTCGTAATAGGCTTCTGCCAGCGGTGTATTGGCTTCCGCGCTCAGTTCATTGATCGCGTCGATCAGTGCGTTGTAGTTGGTATTGGCCTGAGCCTGGGTCACTACGCCGCTGACCGCCGACATATCACTGACCGAACGGGCAATGTAACCGCCGTCATTCTTGTGGTTGCCGACCGCCAGATTGAACGTCGACAGGCCGATGCGCAGCGCGCGGTTGCCGGCCACCAACATCTTGGAAACGTTGCGCGCCACGTTCATCCGGTAATCATTGGGGATCGAACCATCAGTGAAATCCCGATCTGAATTGTTGGCCAGACTTATCAGAAAGGACAAGTAATTTGCCGTATACCGCGTGTCCTCGCTCCCCACCGGATCGGGAAGCTTGAGGCAAAGCGAATCCAGACCGGAAGAACTGTTGTTATAAAAGCCGTACCAATCTTTCAAACATGTTCCTCGCGTTAAACTCGACAAAGCAATATTGGTATCGCTCATATCAAGCTCGCGGCCTTTCTTGCACGTACCATTGGAGAGGCAAATAGTCACTGTGGGGCGTGCGACCGTCGGGTTGAAGCCTGCCGCCCAGATAATGTTGTTCATACTCCCCGAGTCGTCGAGTAACAGCATCACATTGGGTGCGACGGCGGCGGCGCTCAACAGCGGCGAATCCGAGGGCGTGAAGGCGTAAGTCGGCGCTGCCAGATAAAGGCTCAACACCGCGCCGCAGAACAACTGCAACAGCCGATGGCGCCAACTTGTGCGCGCCTCAATATTTCGCATAGATACTCTCCACCACACTGCGCGAGTTACCCGCGATGCCCACGGCGGTCACGCGGTACAGCGTTGTCGAGGTGTTGCTCGGCACATTCACGGCGGTCAGGGTTGTGCCGATATTCTGCACCCCGTAAAAACCGCTGCCGGAGGCGATCCAGGTCACCCCCGAGGTGGAATTGAAGCCGGCGCCGGTGATTGTCGACGACTCGGCTGGTGGTGTGCATTGTGTGGTGCCGCTGCAGACCGGCAACGAAAAGGTATCCAGTTGCACCGCGCTTTCACCTACGCGCAACGCCGACTCGGCGCCCTGGAACGACTGATTGCGCAAGGTCACGCTGGCCGCCATTTTTTCCTGCAGGGTGGCGTTTTGCATCGATGAAAGACCGATCAGTGTCAGCAACAGAAGAAACACCAGGCTAACCAGCAGCGCCATGCCACGCTGGGCGTGAGGGGGCACGGGAGAAATACTCATCTGCCCTCCCCTCATGGCAAGCGGTTGCGTAGAGCGGCAACCACGTTGAAGGTTTGATTGCCTACCCGGTTGTTCGGGTCGGTGAGGGTCAACGTCAGGCGAATACTACGGATGCGCGCCGGATCAGTGGGGTTGCTGCTGTAACTGGAGGCGGCCACATCAGTGGCGGAACTGGCGAGGCCGAAGCTCACGTTGAAGGCACTGACGTTGTTCACCAGCACCGCCTGAGTCGGCGTTCCGGTGCCGACCCCCATCTTCAGTTGATTGTTGCTGAAGCTGTAGATCAAGCGCCGGATCGGAAACGCCAGCTCGCCCGACGCCGGAACTCGGGCGCCCGTGTAGGCCGTTGCATTGTTCCGACAATCGGAAACCACCGTCCAGGTCGGTACCCCGCCACTGCCGCCGACATCCGCAGTCACCAGAGTCAGTTTGAGGTTGGCGTTATCCCAACTGATGGGCGTTGACTGGCTGGCATTGAAGTCCCCCGCCGAGCTTGAATCGGTGACCGCCCCCAGACATCCGAACATGCCGACCATGCGAATTTCCTGAATCATCTTGCTCAGCACGAAACGCGCATCTTCCTGCATGGCGCCAGCGGCGTTCTGGCTGACATAGGTGTTCTTGGCCGCGATGAAAATCTGCGCCACGCCCAGGACCACGACCAAACTCAACGCCAAGGCGATCAGTAACTCGACCAGGCCGAAACCTCTGTTGGTCTGGTTCATGGCGTCGACACCGGATCGACGGTGGCGCGACTGGTCAGGACGAAACTGCGCCGCGAATTGGCGATATTCGCAGCCCGCGAGTCATCCCAGGTGATGGTGATGGTGTACACCCGCTGATTGAGCGTAACGCTGCCGGTGGCAGTGGCGCCGCCGAAATTAACGATGTTGGTGGTGAAGTCGTAGAGGTCCTGATCCCGGGCGACGCTCAGGTTGCCCGAGGTCGGTGGCGTGACGGTGTAGTCGGCACCGGAGTTGGCGCGAATGCGGTCCATCATGTCGTAGGCGATAAAACTGGCCTGGCTGGTCATCCGCGCGCTGTCCGTGTACTTCAGCGCATTGAGCTGAATCGCTGCCGCCCCCAACAGCCCCACGCTCAGAATCAACAACGCAACCAAGACTTCGATCAGCGTCATGCCCTCCTGTGCACGCTTGCTCCATCCCCTCATCCGCAATTTCCACCCAATAGAATTCGTCCGTTCAAACACACATTCAGCGTTCTGCTTTGCGCCCCCCGTACGTAGCTGATCACCACCGCCGTGGACGGTGCCGACAACCCGCCAAGGTTGTTGAAATCGATGGCGGTCACTCCAAAGGTTAGCGTCAGAGTCGCGCCGCTGCTCATCGCTGGAACAACCCGCAATACATTGGCCGGATTGCCAGTACCGTCAAAGACCGTTAATTCTCCGGTCCAGACGCTGCCGCCGGCCGTCGGGCGCAGCCGGGTGGTGACACCACGGTCGATAGCCTCAAGTCGGGCGAAATTGAGTCCGCGTTGCAGATCGCCGATTTCGGTGTCGGCCTTGGTGATTTGCACCGAACGGGTAAACGCCGGTACGGCCAGAGTGATCAGGACCAGAAACACCGCGAGCGCGATCAGCAACTCGATCAGCGTGAAACCTTTTGTACGATGATCCATCGGTGCCCTCCGTTGCCGTCGGCTATACCTGCTTCTACACGCTAGAACATTCGACCGGCAGGTGTTCGGTTGTTTTGCCATTACTCGCGCAGGGATCGCGCGGGCCGCAGCACTCCAAGGAGGGAGATGACATGCATCAGCGAGGTTTCAGCCTGATCGAACTGCTCATGGGACTGACAATTGTCGGGATTGTTCTGCTGTTGGTCAGTCCGGCGTTTGCTGCACTGACGGAATCGAACCATCGCGAACAGGTGGCAGAGTCGCTTATCAGCGGTATACGCAACGCCAGAACCGTTGCCATCACACGCAACCAGAGCGTCGTGATTCACGGTATCAACGGCGACTGGAGCCAGGGCTGGCGGATCATTCTGGATATCAGTGGTAAAGGGGCGGAAGACAACAGCAATCCGCTGCTGGTTGAGCGCGCGAGTGGCACTCGGGTGCCGATTGTCGGCAATTGGCCGGTCAGGCGATACATACGTTTCAACAGTATTGGCGAGCCACAGATGCCTGGACGGGCCTTTCAAGCGGGGACACTGCACCTTTGCGCAGCCCGCGAACCGGTCACTCAGCTCCAGGTGGTGCTGGCCGCGACCGGCCGCGTCAGCCTGCGCAGCCATAAGGCTGAGCAGGCGCTGTGCCCAGGAGGCAAAAGCGTTAAAGCAGGGAGCGGACGCGCAACTCTTTAGGCATGGAGAAGGTGATGTTCTCCTCGCGACCGGCCAGTTCATCGGCGCCGGTAGCGCCCCACGCCTGTAACTGCT
This sequence comes from Pseudomonas sp. NPDC098740, assembly GCF_044760065.1. Lineage (NCBI taxonomy): Bacteria > Pseudomonadati > Pseudomonadota > Gammaproteobacteria > Pseudomonadales > Pseudomonadaceae > Pseudomonas > Pseudomonas sp. NPDC098740. The sequence goes on from NZ_JBIWAM010000023.1 coordinate 73,890, forward strand.
GGATCACGCCACGCACCAGGACTTCCGGTGCGGAGGCGCCAGCGGTGATGCCGATTCGCTCGACACCGTCGAACCAGCTCTTTTGCAGGTCTTCGGCACCGTCGATCAGGTAGGCCGGGGTGGCCATGCGCTCGGCCAGTTCACGCAAGCGATTGGAGTTGGAGCTGTTCGGGCTGCCGACCACCAGGACCACGTCGCATTCGTCGGCCAGTTGCTTGACCGCATCCTGACGGTTTTGCGTGGCGTAGCAGATGTCGTCCTTGCGCGGGCCACCGATCGCAGGGAAGCGAGTACGCAGTGCGTCGATGACGCGGCTGGTATCGTCCATGGACAGGGTGGTCTGGGTCACGAACGCCAGTCTTTCAGGGTTGCTCACCTGCAAGGCGGCGACGTCTTTCTCGTCTTCGACCAGATAGATCGCGCCACCATTGCTGCCATCGTACTGGCCCATGGTGCCTTCGACTTCCGGATGACCGGCGTGGCCGATGAGAATGCATTCACGGCCGTCGCGGCTGTAGCGTGCAACTTCGATGTGTACCTTGGTCACCAGCGGGCAGGTGGCGTCGAACACCTTCAGGCCACGACCGGCAGCTTCGGTGCGCACGGCCTGGGAAACACCGTGGGCACTGAAGATCACGATGACGTCGTCCGGCACCTGATCCAGTTCTTCGACGAAAATCGCCCCGCGAGCACGCAGGTCTTCGACGACAAATTTGTTGTGGACCACTTCGTGGCGCACGTAGATCGGCGGCCCGAAGACTTCCAGGGCGCGGTTGACGATTTCGATCGCCCGGTCCACACCGGCGCAGAAGCCACGGGGGTTGGCGAGTTTGATTTGCATGCTGTGCCTCGTGTCTTGCGCGCAAGAAATAGTAATGCCTGCCTGTTGATCGAACACAAGGTCCGAGAACAGTGAAATCTATGTGGGAGCGAGCTTGCTCGCGATGGCGGAGTATCAGTCGACATCAATGTTGAATGTCAGGTCCTCATCGCGAGCAAGCTCGCTCCCACATTTTGACCGTTCCGGTCAGTTACAACGATTTGACGTTGATGATCTCGACGTCAAAGGTCAATGTCTTGCCGGCCAACGGGTGGTTGAAGTCGATGGTCACTTGCTCGTCATCGAATGTCTTCACCACACCGGGCAACTCAGTATTGGCCGCATCGTTGAAGATCACCAGCAAACCCGGCGACAGTTCCATGTCCTTGAACTGTTTACGCGGGATGATCTGTACGTTCTGCGGGTTAGGCTGACCAAAAGCGTTTTCCGGCTGAATCGTCAGCGTACGCTTGTCGCCAGCCTTGAAGCCGAACAGCGCCGCTTCGAACCCTGGTAACAGGTTGCCGTCACCGACCTTGAAGGTCGCAGGGGCTTTGTCGAAGGTGCTGTCGACGGTGTCGCCGTTCTCCAGGCGCAGTGCAAAGTGCAAGGTGACTTCCGTGTTCTGGCGGATGCGTTGCTCAGCCAATACGTGTTCAGTCATGAACGGCTTCTCCGGTCTTTTTACTTTTGAACATATCCAGCGCAAGCATCACGGCACCGACGGTAATTGCACTGTCGGCGAAGTTGAACGCCGGAAAATACCAGCGGTTCTGCCAATGCACCAGAATGAAATCGATCACATGGCCCAGGGCAATGCGGTCATACAGATTACCCAGCGCGCCGCCCAGCACCAGCGCCAAAGCGACGGCCAGCCAGGTTTCGTTGCGCCCCAGACGCTTGAGCCACACTACCAGCACCGCACTGACCACGACCGCGATCAGGGCAAACAACCAGCGCTGCCAGCCAGAGCTGTCGGCCAAGAAACTGAACGCCGCGCCTGTGTTGTAGGCCAGGGTCCAGCTGAACAGATCGGGGATCACCACGATTTGCTGGTACATCTCGAGCTTGCCTTCGAAGTAGAACTTGCTGGCCTGGTCGATGACCAGGACCAGCAAACTCAACCAGAGCCAGCTCAGCCGTCCGAAACGGCCAACGGCGTTAGGCATAGTGACGAACCTCGCCAGCGCCGCCGATGTTGTCGACGCAACGACCGCAGATTTCCGGATGCTCCGGGTTCACGCCGACGTCTTCACGGCAGTGCCAGCAACGGGCGCACTTGGCGTGGCTCGACTTGACCACCTGCAGTTTCAAACCGGTGACTTCGGTGACCACGGCATCGGCCGGCGCCTGAACGAACGGTGCAACGGTAGCGGTCGAGGTGATCAATACGAAGCGCAGTTCGTTGCTCAGCTTGGCCAGGTCGGCGCTCAGCGCCTCTTCGGCGAACAGCGTCACTTCGGCTTGCAGGTTGCCACCGACGGCCTTGGCCGCGCGCTGGATCTCCATTTCCTTGTTGACCGCGACCTTCACCGCCATGATCCGCTCCCAGTAGGCGCGGTCCAGCTCGACGTTTTCCGGCAGTTCGGTCAGACCTTCGTACCAGGTGTTGAGCATCACCGATTCGTTACGCTCGCCCGGCAGGTATTCCCACAGTTCGTCGGCGGTAAATGCCAGGATCGGCGCGATCCAGCGCACCAGCGCTTCGGAGATGTGGTACAGCGCGGTTTGCGCCGAACGGCGGGCCTTGCTGTTGGCGCCAGTGGTGTACTGACGGTCCTTGATGATGTCGAGGTAGAAACCGCCCAGTTCCTGCACGCAGAAGTTGTGGATCTTGGAGTAGACGTTCCAGAAGCGGTATTCACCGTAGTGCTCTTGCAGCTCGCGTTGCAGCAGCAGGGTGCGGTCCACGGCCCAACGGTCCAGCGCCAGCATTTCTTCGGCCGGCAGGATGTCGGTGGCCGGGTTGAAACCGGTCAGGTTGGAGAGCAGGAAGCGTGCGGTGTTACGGATACGCCGATAAGCGTCCGCACTGCGCTGCAGGATCTGCTCGGAAACCGCCATTTCACCCGAGTAATCGGTGGAAGCAACCCACAGACGCATGATGTCGGCGCCCAGGGTGTCGTTGACCTTTTGTGGCGCGATCACGTTGCCCAGGGACTTGGACATCTTGCGACCGGACTCGTCGACGGTGAAGCCGTGAGTCAGCAGCTCGCGATATGGCGCGTGGTTGTCGATGGCGCAACCCGTCAGTAACGACGAGTGGAACCAGCCACGGTGTTGGTCCGAACCTTCCAGGTACAGGTCGGCACGTGGACCGGTCTCGTGGCCCATCGGGTGCGAACCGCGCAGAACGTGCCAGTGCGTGGTGCCCGAATCGAACCAGACATCGAGGGTGTCGCTGATCTTGTCGTATTGCGGCGCTTCGTCACCGAGCAACTCGGCCGCGTCCATCTTGAACCAAGCCTCGATGCCTTCGACTTCGACGCGCTTGGCGACTTCTTCCATCAGCTCGGCAGTACGTGGGTGCAACTCGCCGCTTTCCTTGTTCAGGAAGAACGGGATCGGCACGCCCCAGTTGCGCTGACGGGAGATACACCAGTCCGGACGGTTGGCGATCATCGAGTGCAGGCGCGCCTGACCCCAGGCCGGAACGAACTTGGTCTCTTCAATGGCTTTGATCGCCCGCTTGCGCAGGGTGTCGCCGGTCACAGGTTCTTTGTCCATGCCGATGAACCATTGCGCGGTGGCGCGATAGATCAGCGGGGTCTTGTGGCGCCAGCAGTGCATGTAGCTGTGTTCGATGATGCTGGTGTGCAGCAGCGCACCCACTTCGGTCAATTTGTCGACGATAGCCGGGTTGGCCTTCCAGATGAACTGGCCGCCGAAGAACTCCAGCGACGTTGCGTAAACGCCGTTGCTCTGTACCGGGTTGAGGATGTCGTCGTTGACCATGCCGTACTTCTTGCAGGTCACGAAGTCGTCTACGCCGTAGGCTGGCGAGGAGTGAACCACGCCGGTGCCAGCGCCCAGTTCGACGTAGTCGGCCAGGTAAACCGGCGACAGACGGTCGTAGAACGGGTGACGGAAGTTGATCAGCTCCAGCTCTTTACCGGTGGTGGTCGCAATGACCGAGCCTTCCAGGCTGTAACGGGCAAGGCACGACTCGACCAGCTCTTCAGCCAGCACCAGCAGTTTGTCGCCGACGTCGACCAGGGCGTAGTTGAATTCCGGGTGAACGTTCAACGCCTGGTTGGCCGGGATGGTCCACGGGGTGGTGGTCCAGATCACGATCGAAGCGGGTTTGCCCAGCGACGGCAGACCGAAAGCGGCAGCCAGCTTGGCTTCGTCGGCAATCGGGAACGCCACGTCGATGGTTGAGGACTTTTTGTTCTCGTACTCGACTTCTGCTTCAGCCAATGCCGAACCGCAGTCGAAGCACCAGTTCACAGGCTTCAGGCCCTTGAACACGAAACCGCCCTTGACGATTTCAGCCAGGGCGCGGATTTCACCGGCCTCATTTTTGAAGTCCATGGTCTTGTACGGGTTGGCGAAATCGCCCAACACGCCCAGACGGATGAATTCGGACTTCTGGCCTTCGATCTGCTCGGTGGCGTAGGCACGACACAGTTCGCGAGTTTTGTCCGCGCCCAGGTTTTTACCGTGGGTCACTTCGACTTTGTGCTCGATCGGCAGACCGTGGCAGTCCCAGCCCGGAACATAAGGCGCGTCGAAACCCGACAGGGTTTTCGAGCGGATGATCATGTCCTTGAGAATCTTGTTCAACGCATGACCGATGTGAATCGTGCCGTTGGCGTACGGAGGACCGTCGTGAAGTACGAACTTCGGACGATCCTTGCCAATCTCGCGCAACTTACCGTACAGGCCAATGCTGTCCCAGCGCTGCAGAATCTGCGGTTCGCGCTGAGGCAGGCCGGCCTTCATTGGGAAGGCGGTGTCCGGAAGGTTTAGCGTGGCTTTATAGTCGGTCATTTAAGGCTCTTCATTAGCGATTGGCGCTAGGTGCGACAGGGCACGGGCGGCGGCAACATCCGCATTGATCGCCGTCTTAAGCGCCTCCAGAGAGGCGAAACGCTGCTCTTCACGCAGCTTGTGGTGGAAAACCACCGTCAAACGCCGGTCATACAGATCGCCGGCAAAATCTAAAAGATGCACTTCGAGGTGGGCTTTGCCATCACCTTGAACGGTTGGCCGCACGCCAATGTTGGCGACGCCTGGCCAGGTCTTGCCGTCGATGTCGACGTTGACCAGGTAAACCCCGGTCAGCGGCACGCGACGACGCTTGAGTTGTATGTTGGCCGTGGGCGTACCCAACTGGCGCGCCAGCTTCTGGCCATGCAGGACCCGCCCGGCAATCCGGAACGGACGACCGAGCAGTCGTTCGGCCAAGGCAAAATCGGCAGCGGCCAATGCATTGCGGACCTGGGTGCTGCTGACGCGAATACCGTCCAGCTCGACGGTTTGCGCCGCTTCGACGGTAAAGCCTTGCAGGACGCCGGCCTGTTGCAGGAAATCGAAATCCCCTACCCGGTCGCAGCCGAAACGGAAATCGTCACCGACCTCAAGATGTTGTACACCGAGGCCGTCCACCAGAATGGTATCGACGAATTCGCTGGCGCTAAGCTTGCTCAGGCGATGGTTGAAGGCCAGGCACAGCACCCGGTCGACACCTTCCTCGGCCAGCAGCTGCAATTTGTCTCGCAGGCGGGCCAGACGGGCCGGCGCCGTGTCCGGAGCGAAGAACTCTCGCGGCTGCGGCTCAAAAATCACCACGCAGCTGGGCACGCCCAACTCGAGCGCACGCTCACGGAGCCTCGCCAGGATAGCCTGGTGGCCACGGTGAACACCGTCAAAGTTGCCAATAGTGGCGACACAGCCCCGATGCTGGGGGCGCAGGTTGTGGAGGCCTCGAACCAGCTGCATAACGCGCTTCTTGCTCATAAAGTGGTCGATTATAACCACACCCGGCGGCCGACGACAGGCAACACCGTAACCCAAAGTGATCGAGCCGACAAAACCGTCGATTCGCCCGTGTTTATCGAGGTCGTGACCTCAGCTCAGCGCTTTGCGATTGAAGTCTCGCAAACGGAAGCCCATCAACAGCAACATGCCGAAATAAGCCACCACACCGGCAACGACCAATGCGCCCAGACGCAGGAACCGCTCCAGCATATGCCCCTGATCCCAGGCTGGCATGAAATGCATTCCGACCAGTAACACAGCAGACATCACCAACACTGCAATTACTAGCTTGAAGCCGAACTTCGCCCAACCCGGTTGCGGCTCATACATCTGCTGCTTGCGCAGTTGATAGAACAGCAGGCCAGCGTTAATGCACGCGCCGATGCTGATGGCCAGCGCCAGACCGGCGTGGGCCAGCGGGCCGATCAACACCAGATTGAACAGTTGGGTAACGATCAGGGTAAAAATCGCGATTTTTACCGGCGTGCGGATGTTTTGTTGCGCATAAAAGCCCGGAGCCAGCACTTTGATCACGATAATCCCGAGCAAACCGACCGAATAAGCGATCAGCGCCCGTTGGGTCATGGAGGCGTCAAACGCGCTGAACTGGCCGTACTGGAATAAAGAAACCGTCAGCGGCTCGGCGAGAATCCCCAGCGCCAGGGAGCACGGCAACACCAGCATGAAGCACAAGCGCAGACCCCAATCGAGGATTCGCGAGTATTCCTGGCGATCCTTGCTGGCGTAGGTCTTGGCCAGGGTCGGCAGGAGAATCGTGCCCAGCGCCACACCCAGAACACCGGACGGCAACTCCATCAAACGGTCGGCGTAGTACATCCACGACACGGAACCGGCGACCAGGAACGAGGCGAAAATGGTATTGATGATCAGCGAAATCTGGCTCACGGACACGCCGAGAATCGCCGGCAGCATTTGTTTCATGACCCGCCAGACGCCGCTGTCACGCAGGTTCAGTCGTGGCAACACCAGCAGGCCGATCTTTTTCAGGTGCGGCAGCTGATAGAGCAATTGCGCCAGGCCACCCACCAGTACTGCCCAGCCCAGCGCCATGACCGGCGGATCGAAGTACGGCGTCAGGAACACCGAAAAGATGATCATGCTGACGTTGAGCAGGGTCGGCACAAAGGCCGGCACCGAGAAACGGTTATAGGTATTGAGGATCGCCCCGGCCAATGAAGACAGGGAGATCAGCAATATATAAGGAAAGGTCACGCGCAACAGGCTGACCGTCAGCTCGAATTTTTCCGGCGTATCGGTGAAACCCGGCGCGGTCGCCCAGATGACCCACGGCGCAGCGATCATGCCCAAAGCGGTGACCAACGCCAGCACCAGCGTCAGCAGGCCCGAGATGTAGGCAATGAAGGTTCGCGTCGCCTCCTCGCCCTTCTGGCTTTTATATTCAGCAAGAATCGGCACGAATGCCTGGGAAAAAGCCCCTTCGGCGAAGATCCGTCGCAGCAGATTGGGCAATTTGAAGGCGATAAAGAAGGCGTCAGTCGCCATCCCGGCGCCAAATGTGCGCGCAATGAGAGTGTCACGAACGAACCCCAGAATCCGGGAAAGCATCGTGATAGAGCTGACGGCGGCCAACGATTTGAGCAGATTCATTGAAAGAGTTTGTGCCTGTCGATAAACAGCAGGCGAACAAAGCGCCTACTTATGCGATACTCCGCGCCGCAGCAGCACAGAGCCAAAGCTCGCGAGTTTACAGGTCAAGCGCCGGAAATAAATATCCCGCCTCTTTATACCTACCACTTAGCGGAACGTCTCAACCGCCCTTGACAAGACATCAACTCATCGGCATGATTCGCGGCCTATTTTGTTTGCTATTTCCTAAAAAGTCTTTCGAGGAGCTCGACGGTGGCCAACACACCTTCCGCCAAAAAACGTGCAAAACAGGCTGAGAAGCGTCGCAGCCACAACGCCAGCCTGCGTTCCATGGTTCGTACCTACATCAAGAATGTAGTTAAGGCCATCGACGCAAAAGACGCTGAAAAAGCTCAAGCTGCTTACGTTCTGGCCGTGCCAGTTATCGACCGTATGGCCGATAAAGGCATCATCCACAAGAACAAGGCTGCTCGTCATAAGAGCCGCCTGAACGGTCACGTCAAGGCTCTGAACCTTGCTGTTGCCGCATAAGCGATAAGCTTGTTAAAAAACCGACCCCAGGGTCGGTTTTTTATTGCCTGCGATTTAGCAAACCCAGCGCAAAAAAAATGGGAAGGGGCAGCCCCTTCCCATACTTTTGATCTTCTTTAGATTACTGTGCCTGCGCCCACGGCAAAATCGGTATCGCCGTCACCGCATTCTGCGGACTGCCTTCGATCACACGATCGCTATAGACCAGGTACACCAGCGTATTGCGCTTCTTGTCGAGGAATCGCACCACCTGCATGGTCTTGAACACCAGCGAAGTGCGCTCCTTGAACACCTCGTCACCATCCTTCAACTCGCCCTTGAAGCTGATCGGCCCGACCTGACGACAAGCGATAGACGCTTCAGCGCGATCTTCAGCCAACCCCAAACTACCCTTCACGCCACCCGTCTTGGCTCGCGACAGGTAGCACGTCACACCCTCAACCTTTGGATCATCAAACGCTTCGACGACGATGCGGTCGTTCGGACCGACAAATTTGAACACCGTCGACACCTGACCAATCTCCTCGGCCGAGGCCAGCAGCGGCATCGCCAACAGCAGACCCAACAATCCTTTTGCCACGCGCATTCAGGTATTCCCTCAGACCAGGATCAGGTTATCGCGATGAACCAGTTCCGGCTCCGCCATGTAACCCAACAGACCGACAATCGCCTCAGACGACTGACCGATGATTTTTTGTGCTTCCAGCGCGCTGTAGTTGGCCAGGCCTCGGGCGATTTCACGACCGTCCGGCGCCACGCAAACCACCATCTCGCCACGACGGAAGCTGCCCTGGACCAGCTTGACACCCACGGGCAGCAAACTTTTGTTGCCTTGGGACAGCGCCGTCACCGCACCGGCATCCAGCACGAGCGTGCCGCGGGTTTGCAGATGTCCGGCCAGCCATTGCTTGCGCGCAGCCAACAGGCCGCGCTCAGGCGACAGCAAGGTGCCGATGCGCTCGCCTGCCTTGAGACGATCCAGCACGCGCTCAATACGCCCGCCAACGATGATGGTATGCGCACCGGAACGAGCCGCCAGCCGCGCAGCGCGCAATTTGGTCTGCATGCCGCCACGACCCAGCGCGCCACCCGTACCGCCCGCCACCGCATCCAGCGCCGGATCATCAGCGCGCGCTTCGTAAATCAGGTTGGCGTTAGGGTTATTACGAGGATCGGCGTCGAACATGCCATCGCGATCGGTGAGGATCACCAACAGATCAGCCTCGACCAGGTTGGCCACCAGCGCCGCGAGCGTGTCGTTGTCGCCGAAACGTATTTCATCAGTGACCACGGTGTCGTTTTCGTTGATCACCGGAATAACTTTCAACTCAACCAACGCTCGCAAGGTGCTGCGGGCGTTCAGGTAGCGCTTGCGGTCGGACAAGTCGTCGTGAGTCAGGAGAATCTGCGCGGTATGCCGGCCATACTCGGCAAAGCTCGACTCCCAGGCCTGCACCAGCCCCATCTGACCGATGGCGGCAGCGGCCTGCAACTCGTGCATCGCACTGGGTCGTACGGTCCAGCCCAAGCGGCTCATACCGGCCGCCACCGCCCCGGAGGACACCAGCACCAGCTCGACGCCAGCCTCATGCAAAGCCACCATCTGCTCGACCCAAACACCCATTGCCGCGCGATCCAGGCCCTTGCCGTCCGCTGTCAGCAAAGCGCTGCCGATCTTCACGACCCAACGCTGCGCACCTGTCACCTTGCTCCGCATCATCTTTAACCTTAGCTTGAGGACAGCGCGACCCAGCGCTGCCCGTGACGTTATTCGTGACTACCGATTTCCAGATACTAAAACGCCGCTCGATTGAGCGGCGCCTTAGAAACCGGCTTGCGGCGATGATAACACCGCACCGAGATGAAGGCTCAGCACACACCTGCGAACTTCTGAACGTCAAAAGATCGCAGCCTGCGGCAGCTCCTACCCAACGAATCAGTCACGCACGTAAATGATTTCCGGACCGTCTTCGTCATCCACATCTTCTTCATCCCAATCATCGTCGCCGATGTCGTGGACGGACTTCACGCCGCTACGGCGCAGGGCTCGCTGGTCATCCAGGGCCTGCAACTGAGCACGGGCTTCGTCTTCAATGCGCTGATCGAGCTCGGCCAATTCTTCTTTGTAAACCGGGTCGTTGGCCAGGCGATCAGCACGATCTTCCATGTAACGCATTATGTCGTGGCAAAGACGCTCGGTGCCCAGCTTGGAGATGGCCGAGATCACGTAGACCGGACCGGTCCATTCCAGGCGATCGACGATTTCCTTGACGCGAGCATCGTGCTCTTCTTCGAGGATCTGGTCGCACTTGTTCAGCACCAACCAACGATCACGCTCAGCCAGGGACGGACTGAACTTGGTCAGCTCGCTGACGATCACTTCCGCAGCATCCGGGGCGCTGGCGTCATCGAGCGGCGCCATGTCCACGAGGTGCAGCAGCAGACGCGTACGCGACAAGTGCTTGAGGAAGCGAATCCCCAGGCCTGCGCCATCGGAAGCACCTTCGATCAGACCCGGAATGTCCGCGACCACGAAGCTTTTCCAGCGATCAACACTGACCACACCCAGGTTCGGCACCAGCGTGGTGAACGGGTAGTCGGCGACTTTCGGCTTGGCGGCCGACACCGAACGAATGAAGGTACTTTTGCCAGCGTTCGGCAAGCCCAGCAGGCCGACGTCAGCCAACACCTTCATTTCCAGCTTCAGATCACGCGCCTCACCCGGCTTGCCCGGAGTGGTCTGACGCGGAGCACGGTTGGTACTGGATTTGAATCGGGTGTTACCCAGACCGTGCCAGCCGCCGTGCGCGACCAAAAGCTTTTGACCGGCCTTGGTCAAGTCGCCGATTATTTCCTGGGTGGCAGAGTCGATGACCGTGGTGCCGACCGGAACACGCAGCACCAGCTCTTCACCTTTCTTACCGGTGCAGTCAGTGCTGCCGCCGTTGGAACCACGCTCGGCATCAAAGTGCCGGGTGTAACGGTAGTCCACCAGGGTGTTGAGGTTTTCGTCGGCGATCATGTAGACCGAGCCGCCATCACCACCGTCACCGCCGTTCGGGCCGCCGTTTTCAATGAATTTCTCGCGACGGAAGCTCATGCAACCGTTGCCGCCGTCACCAGCCTTTACTCGAATCGATACTTCATCAACAAACTTCATAACAAAACGCCTCTCGTCATACGGACGAGCCGAAAAAACCAAGACATAAGACTCTTGCAAAAATGAGCGCAGCGACCTCAATCAACGACCGCAAATCCAGCGCTGGAGCCCATCACAAACAGCTTTGCAAGAGACTCACCCCACAAACGAAAAAGCCCCGTCGCGAGACAGGGCTTTTCCAGCAACTACGTAATTATGCCGCGACGACTTCAGTCTTCGGGACAATGCTCACGTAACGGCGGTTGAAAGCGCCTTTTACTTCAAACTTGATCACGCCGTCGATTTTAGCGAACAGAGTGTGATCTTTACCCATGCCAACACCGTAACCGGCGTGGAATTGGGTGCCGCGCTGACGCACGATGATGTTGCCCGGAATGATAACCTGGCCGCCATACATCTTCACGCCAAGGCGTTTGGCTTCTGAGTCGCGACCGTTACGGGTACTACCACCAGCTTTTTTTGTTCCAATATTAAAATAAACCAGTTCAGAAATAAGCATTAAATAAACCATAAAAACCGGGAATTTTAAAAACGTTTAACAAATGCCGTTGCCCCAA